>NZ_JBDNFF010000058.1:0-50697 GCF_041689975.1 Gemmatimonas sp. | reverse complement strand
CCCCGCCAGCTCCTAAGGCTGGTGCGTCTACCAATTTCGCCACGTCCGCAAACTTCAAAAGGAGAATATAATGGGTGCACCCGCTCCCTGACCTTCCACCCATCGCTTCGCCGGTATCCAACATGACGCGTCCATCGCTGCTCGTCCTCGCTCTCGGCCTGCTCACGCTCGCGGCGCCGATGTCCGCTCAGCGTCCGATGAAGGTGTATATCTCCGTCGACTTGGAGGGGATCAGTGGGGTCAATAGCGACAATCAGACCTCGGCGGCTGGCGCGGAGTACGGGCGTGCACGCAAGCTCATGGTCGACGATGCGAACGCGGCGATTCGCGGTGCCTTCGACGGCGGCGCCACGGACGTGGTGGTCAATGATTCACACGGCAGCCAGCGGAACCTGCTGCCCGAGGATATTGATCCGCGGGTGAAGCTGATCAGTCACAGCTTCAAGCGGTATGGCATGATGGAGGGACTCGATAGCTCCTTTCATGCGATCATCTTCGTGGGCTATCACGCGAAGGCCGGCTCGCCGCGTGGGGTGTTTGCACATACCGGCTCCGGTGTGCTGGCCGATCTGCAGATCAACGGCGTGTCCGTGGGCGAGGGTGGCATGAATGCCGTGCTCGCACGCTGGTACGGCGTGCCGGTCGTGATGGTCACGGGCGACGATGTCGCGGTCGAGGAGCAGCGGGTGACTGTGCCCGACGTTCGAGGCGTCGTCGTGAAGCGCGCGATCAATTCGCGCGCCGTCGAACTGCGGCCATTGGTCGAGACGCGGCGCGAGATTCAGCAGGCCGCGAAGGAGAGTGTGGCCTCGGCGAGGAAATCGCCTCCCGAGCATCTCGCGCAGTACACAGTGCGCATGACGTTCCGCGATCCCACCATCCCCGAAGTGGCGACCGCGTTTCGCGAAGTGCGGCTGGTGACGCCGACCACGGTGGAGTTCACCCGCGACGCGATGCCGGATGCGTACCGGCTCATACGGGTGCTCTACCGGTTCATCAACACCGACTGAGTGGGCTGCCATACCCATGGACAACGGGTGGCATCGCACTGCGATGCCACCCGTTGCATGTGCTCGAGTGTTTCTGGTGTCTTCCCGCCACGGGCGAGCCCGTCTCAGCCGCCCACGCGGATGTTCACCACGCGCTGACCCACGCGCGGATCCATGTTCTGCACCAGCAGGCTCACGTAGTCACCGTCCTTGAGCCCCGAGAGCACACCCTGAAAATCGGTCACCGACTTCACGGTGCGACGCGGGGTCGGGTAGAGTACCTCCAGCACGATGTCGCTGCCTGGCGCGAGCTTGTCGCGCGCCGGACCGTCTTCGGTCACATCAGCCACGCGAACACCGCGGCCCTCGAGCTTCAGGCGCGCCGAGATTTCTGCGGGCACTGCTTCGACGGTGATCCCGAGCTTGCCCGCGGCCGGCACGGCTTTCGGTCCCGTCTCCGGCAACGTTGCGACGCGGCTGATCATCTCGGCTTCCACCAGCTTCACCTTGAAGCTTTTCTTGGTGCCGAAGCGCATCACTTCCACCGGCACCAGGTCACCTACGCGACGCGAACGCACGACACGCTGTAGTGAGCCCACGCGATCGACCGGCTTGCCGTCAACCGTGATGATCACGTCACCGACTTCGATGCCCGCGCCCTTGGCCGGACCGCCGTCAGCTGGGGTGAAGCCCCGCACCTTTACTCCTGCCACACGCGCCAATCCGTTGATGCCGGCGTCTTCCGGATCGATACTGCCAACCGACACACCCATCACGGGCAGGCGCACGCGCCCTTCCTTGATCAGGTCATCCGTCACCGCCTTCACCAGCGTGATCGGAATTGCGAAGCCGTAGCCGGAATAGAAGCCGGTCTGGCTGGCGATGGCGCTGTTCAGGCCGATCACTTCGCCGCGCAGGTTGATCAGCGGTCCGCCGGAGTTGCCCGGGTTGATCGCCGCATCGGTCTGGATGAAGTCGGAGATCGTGAAGTTGCCGGAGTTCGGCAGCTGGATTTCCGAGCCGCGTCCCTTGGCCGAGATGATGCCCGCGGTCACGGTGAAGTCGAGACCCAACGGATTGCCCACGGCAAGCACCCAGTCACCGATGCGCGTGGTCTCGTCGTTGCCGATGGCGAGCGTGGGGAGGCCCTTGGCGTCGATCTTCACCACCGCTACATCAGTCGTGGAGTCGGTGCCGATGACCTTCGCCTTGAAGGTGCGGCCGTCGGTGAGCGTGATCGACACCTGATCGGCGTCGGCCACCACATGATTGTTCGTGACGATATATCCGTCTTGCGTCACAATGAAGCCTGAGCCTTCGCCGCGCTGCTGCCGTGGCTGCTGCGGTCCGAACTGCTCGAGGAAGTCGTCCATACCCTGCGGTGCGCGACCGCGAACTTGCGGACGCGGGCGGGCAGAGCGGGTGGTGTTCACCGCCACGACGCCGGGTGTGACCCGTTCAGCGATGTCGGCGAATGAGCTTCCTTCAGGGGCCATGGGGCCGCCGCGCACGGAGGCCGAGCGCGATGTCGTGCCACCCTGCGCAAAGCTGATCTTCGTCCAATCCATACCGGACGCGAACAGTACGCCAGCGGAAAAGCTCACGGTCGCGGCGGCGGCGAAGCGAAATCGGGAGAAACGAGAAGCCATGTGTCGGAACCCGGTAAATGCGGTACGAGCGGTATGCTGTCTCAAACTGAACTGAAAGCTACATACGATAAGACACCGGACCCCCGCTTTCTGTTTCCGCGGGAATCCGGTGTCTCGACACGATCACGCGTGGCTTACTTCTTGGTGTCGTCGACGATCTCGTAGTCGGCTTCGACCACATCATCGGCCTTCGCGCCGCCTGCTTCCGGCTCGCCACCCGGAGCCGCACCCGCTTCAGGTGCCGCACCCTCGGCCGACTGCTGCTGATAGAAGGCCTGACCCGCTTCGCTGTAGGCCTTGGTGAGCTCTTCCTGCGCGGCCCGGATCTCGGTCATGTCGTCGCCCCGAAGCGCCTTGCGCGACCGCTCGATCGACGCGTCGATCCGCTCCTTCAGGTTGGCCGGTACCTTCTCGCCCCACTCCTTTACGTTCTTTTCGACTTCGTACGTCTGTGAGTCGAGGCGGTTGCGCGTCTCGATTTCTTCGCGACGCTGCTTGTCTTCACCCGCGTTCTTCTCGGCATCCTTCACCATCTTGTCGATGTCGCCATCAGACAAGCCACTGGACGCTTCGATGCGGATCTTGGTCTCCTTGCCCGACGCCTTGTCGCGCGCCGTCACATGCAGGATGCCGTTGGCGTCGATATCGAACGTGACCTCGACCTGCGGCATACCGCGCGCAGCTGGCGGGATGCCCGTGAGCTGGAACTTGCCGATCGTGCGGTTGTACACGGCCAGTTCGCGCTCGCCCTGCAGCACGTGAATCTCGACCGTCGTCTGATTGTCGTCGGCGGTGGAGAACGTCTCCGCCTTCTTGGTCGGGATGGTCGTGTTGCGCGGAATGAGTACCGTCATCACGCCACCGAGCGTTTCGATGCCGAGCGACAACGGCGTGACGTCGAGCAGCAGCACGTCCTTCTGCTCGCCGGTGAGCACAGCGCCCTGAATGGCAGCGCCGACGGCCACGACTTCGTCAGGATTCACGCCCTTGTTGGGCTCCTTGCCGAAGAACTCCTTCACGACCTGCTGGATCTTCGGGATACGCGTGGAGCCGCCAACGAGGATGATCTCGTCGACTTCACTCGGCTGCATGCCGGCATCCTTGAGCGCTTTCTTCATGGGCTCGAGGGTGCGCTGAATGAGATCGTCCACGAGCTGCTCGAACTTGGCGCGTGTGAGCGAGTAGTTCAGGTGCTTCGGGCCCGACTGGTCGGCGGTGATGAACGGCAGGTTGATGTCGGTGCTGTTCGCGCTCGACAGCTCCATCTTCGCCTTTTCGGCCGCTTCCTTGAGACGCTGGATCGCCATCGGATCCTTGCTCAAGTCGATCGCCTGATCGCGCTTGAACTCGGCCACCAGCCAATCCATGACACGCTGGTCGAAGTCGTCGCCGCCAAGGTGCGTATCACCGTTGGTCGATTTCACTTCGAACTGTTTCGTGCCATCCACGTCGTACAGTTCGAGGACGGAGATGTCGTACGTACCGCCGCCGAGGTCGAACACGGCGACCTTCTCGTCGGTTTTCTTGTTCTTGTCGAGGCCGTACGCGAGGGCGGCTGCCGTAGGCTCGTTGATGATGCGGAGCACGTCGAGTCCGGCGATCTTGCCGGCGTCCTTGGTGGCCTGGCGCTGCGCGTCGTTGAAATACGCAGGCACCGTGATGACGGCCTTGGTCACACTGTGGCCGAGGTAGTCTTCGGCCGTCTGCTTCATCTTCTGCAGGATCATGGCCGAGATCTCGGGCGGCGTGTAGCGCTTGCCACCCACTTCGACCGAGGCCACGTCGTTCGGGCCGGCGACGATCTTGTAGGGCACGCGCGACTGTTCGGCCTGCGCTTCGCTGGTCCGTTGACCCATGAAGCGCTTGATTGAAAAGATCGTATTCTGCGGATTGGTCACCGCCTGACGCTTGGCGATCTGACCAACCAGGCGCTCGCCGTCCTTCGTAAAGCCGACGACCGACGGGGTGGTACGACCGCCCTCGGCGTTCGGGATGACCACGGGATCGCCACCTTCCAGCACGGACACCACCGAGTTGGTGGTTCCAAGGTCGATGCCGATAACTTTTTCAGCCATTGAGGTCTCGTTGAAGAGTTGTAGCCTATGGGGACTTCTACGATCGGTCTTGATGTGTTCCACTGCTTCGCGCATCAAGGGCAAGCACTGGGCCGCGGTGCTCCTGCCGGACCGGCGCAATTTCGGCCGTAGGGAGAGAAACGAAGGCTGTCGCAGCGGCAGTCTGCCAATTTGACCTGCTTGGGGTGCCATGTTTCCCATTTCAGACGACAATCCCACGCTCCGGACCCCGGTAATGACTATCGGGCTGCTGGTGATCACGTGGGCGGTTTGGTTTTTCGTGCAGGGGGCGGGAAGTCCGCTGCCGCTGGCGATCAGCGTGTGCGACCTGGGGATGGTGCCGGGTGAGCTGAGCCGGATGGCGCCGGTGGGGTACGGGGTGCCGCTGGGGCGTTTCGGCGACCAGGCTCTGGCGTGCGTGATCGACGACTACGCCATCAATTGGCTGACGCCGATCACGAGCATCTTTTTGCACGGGGGGTGGGGGCACATCATCGGCAACTCGCTCTACCTGTGGGTGTTCGGCAACAATGTGGAAGACAGCATGGGGCGGTGGCGCTTTTTAGCGTTCTATCTCCTCACTGGCGTCGCTGCGGCGATGGCGCATCTGGCGGTCGATCCGTCGTCGCCGGTGCCCACCGTAGGGGCGTCAGGGGCAATCTCCGGGATCATGGGCGCGTATCTCTTGCTGTATCCGCACGTGAAGGTGCGGACCTTCATTCCGCCGTTCTTTTTGCTGCGGTTTCCGGCGTGGGCGGTGCTCATCCTGTGGTTCGGCAGCCAGGTGCTGGCGGGATTGCCTGATCTGTCGCCCTTGCGCCGCGAGATCTCCGGCGGCGTGGCCGTGTGGGCCCACGTGGGCGGCTTTGTCGTGGGGGCAATACTGGCGCGCTGGTTCGAGAATAAGGAACTGGTGCGCCGTAAGGTGGCGGTGAGCGACGCGAAAGTGGTTTGGCGCTGAACCATTTAGTTCCAGATCGGTACGTCAACGTCATGTAACGATGAAGGTCACATGTGGCGTTTCGGCACCGGTGACGCAATCGTTACCGTGCGTTCGGTCACCTTGTGGGCCTTATGCCTTCTCTCAGCCATCCAAGTCGTGAAGCTCTTCTCAAAAGACGAAACGTTTTTCGATCATTTCCGACAGCTTGCCGTGTACATGGGTAGTGCTTCGAGCCTGCTTCGCACCCTTTTCGAGAATCCCGCCGACGCCGCGCGCATTGCCGTCCAGATCAAGAAGGTCGAAACCGATGGTGACGCGGTGGTGCACCTGATCAATCAGCGTATCGACACCAGTTTCGTGACGCCGCTGGATCGCGAAGACATTCACGTGCTCGCCACTCGTTTGGACAATGTGATCGATCTGATCAACGGGGCGGCCCGTCGTGTGGTGATGTTCCGGGTGACGACACCGCGTGACGGCGCCGTGGAAATGGCCGATGTGTTGGTGCGGGCGAGTGCGGTGATTCTCGAGTCGGTGGGCGATGTCACAAAACGCGTGAAGATGCTGGAGCACGGCCGCCGGGTCAAAGCGCTCGAGGAAGAAGGTGATGTGCTGTACGCACAATCGGTGGGTGCCCTGTTCGCGCACGACGAGCCGGCGATCGAAGTGTTGAAGTGGAAGGAGATCTACGATTCGCTGGAAGAGGCGATCGACGAGTGCGAGGATGTATCGAACGTGCTGGAAAGCATCGCGCTCAAGAACAGCTGACGGATCTGTGGTCAACTTCGTCATCTTCATCGTCGTCGTCGCGTTGGCGTTCGACTTCATCAATGGATTTCATGATTCGGCCAACTCGATCGCCACGATCGTCGGCACGCGCGTTCTAAGCCCGCTGGCGGCTGTGATCTGGGCGGCGGTGTTCAACTTCTCCGCCCTGTTCTTCGTAGGCACGGGCGTGGCCAAGGCGCTCGCCGCCGGTTTCATCGATCTGAATGTGGTCGACCCAAACGTGATCTTGGGCGGACTGTTGGGTGCGATCATCTGGAATCTGGTCACGTGGTGGTTCGGCATTCCCTCGAGTTCATCGCACGCGCTGATCGGCGGGTACGCCGGCGCTGCCGTGTCGAAAGCCGGTATCACGGCGCTCCTCTGGGGCCGCAAGTGGATCGAGACGCTGTCGGCGATCGTGCTGTCGCCGGCGGTCGGCATGCTGATGGGCTTCATCCTGATGGTGTTGGTGCTCAACCTGTTTCGGCGCGTGACGAGTACGAAGGCGGACCGGTTCTTCCGCGTGGCGCAGCTCACCAGTTCGGCGTTGCTCTCGTTGGCGCACGGCGGCAATGATGCGCAGAAGACGATGGGTATCATCGTCGGCCTTCTCGTGGCGACGCAGGCGTCGTTCGCCGGCGAAACCGGGCTGCTGCGCTACATGCACGTCACGTCGTTGGAGTCGATCCCCTTGTGGGTCGAGCTGAGTGCCTACACGATGATCTCCTTGGGCACGCTCTCCGGTGGCTGGCGTATCGTACACACCATGGGCACGCGCATAACGAAGCTGCGTCCGGTGGGTGGATTCTGCGCCGAGACCGGTGGCGCGCTCGTCATTCTGTTCGCGACGCGGTTCGGCATTCCGGTGAGCACCACGCATACGATCACGGGGGCCATCGTGGGCGTCGGTGCCACGAACCGTTTGTCGGCCGTGCGCTGGGGCTTGGCGAGCAAGATTGTGTGGGCGTGGGTGATCACCATTCCGGCCGCAGCAGCGATGGCGGCGATCTCGTACAAACTACTGGCCGCGTTCAATCCACTCTGATCCGATTCCTGTCCGCCGCGGCACGCCGCGCCGGACGGCCGCCATCCCGTCGTCGACCGCTTTGTCGCTGCCGTACCTGAATCGCGAGCTGAGTTGGCTCGACTTCAATGCGCGCGTGCTGGAGGAAGCGTTGGACGCTCGCGTGCCACTACTGGAGCGCCTCAAGTTCCTGGCGATCTTTAGTACGAATCTGGACGAGTTCTACATGGTCCGGGTGGCGGGACTGCGTCGCAAAGTCACGTCGGGTGCTCCGCAGTATCCGCCCGATCCGCTGTCTCCCCCCGAGCAGCTCGAAGCCATTCGCACGCGGGTGTACGAGCTGTTGAAGCGTCGCCATCATGCGCTGCATGCCTTGGTGTTGCCGGCGCTCGAGGAGAAAGGCATCAAACTTGTGCCGATGTCCTCGCTGGACGAAACGGAGCAGGAACGACTACACGCCTATTTCGAATCGCAGGTGTTCCCGGTGCTGACGCCGTTGGCCGTGGACCCCGGGCACCCCTTTCCGTACATCTCGAATCTGTCGCTGTCGCTCGCGGTGGCCATCGGCGATCCGGACAGCGGCAAGGAGCATTTTGCTCGCGTGAAGGTGCCGCGCTCGTTGCCCCGGTGGGTGCCGATCGATCGCGAGGGAGAGCACGTCTACGTGCCGCTCGAGGAAGTGATCGGCGAGCATCTCGGCACGCTGTTCCCGGGGATGGAGGTGAAGCGGTGGTTCACCTTCCGTATTACGCGTTACTCCGATCTCGATCTGGGGCAGATCGATCAGCCGGAAGATCTGTTGGAGACGATCGAGCAGCAAGTGTTTCAGCGTCGCTTCGGTGAAGTGGTGCGACTGGAAGTCCAGCGTGACATGCCGGAGTCCATGCGGCAGCTCCTTCTCGAGGAGCTGACTGAGAGCGAGACGCAGCTCGTCGCTCCGCTCAGCGCGCGCGATGTGCACGACCAGGATGATCTGCTGGAGCTGGGTGATCTGATGCAGATCGCCGGTCTCGACGTGCCGGAGCTGCGTGATGCCCCGTACACGCCGGTGGTACCGGCGCCGTTCCGCGATGGGCGCAACATCTTCGACGTAATCCGCGAGCGTGACGTGCTGGTGCATCACCCGTACGAGTCGTTCAGCTCGTCGGTGGAGGCGTTTCTCGAAGCCGCCTCGAGTGATCCGCAGGTGCTCGCCATCAAGCTCACGCTGTACCGCACGTCGGGTGACACGGCCATCGTGCGCGCGCTCACCGAGGCGGCCGAAGCCGGGAAGCAGGTGGCGGTGATCATCGAGTTGCAGGCGCGATTCGACGAGCAGAACAACATCACGTTTGCGCGCACGATGGAAAACTACGGTATCCACGTCGCGTACGGATTGCCGGGGCTCAAGACGCACGCCAAGACGGTGTTGGTGGTGCGACGCGATGCCGACGGCATACGGCGGTACGTGCATGTCAGCACCGGCAACTACAACTCGAAGACGGCGCGACTGTACACGGATATCGGGCTGTTCACGAGTAACCCGCAGATCGGCGCCGATTCGAGTGACTTGTTCAACTCGCTCACCGGGGTATCGCGACAGAAGTTCTACCGGCGGCTGATCATGGCCCCGGCGAACTTGCGGAAGCGCACGCTCGAACTGATCGAACGCGAGTCGGCGCATGCGAAGGCGGGACGCGGCGGGCGCATCATCGCGAAGATGAATGCGCTGGTCGACCCTGAGATCATCGTGGCGTTGTATCGAGCGTCGCAGGCCGGTGTGGAGATTGATCTGATCGTGCGCGGCATCTGCTGTCTGCTGCCCGGGCTTCGCGGCGTGAGCGATCGCATCCGCGTGGTCAGCATCATCGGCCGCTTTCTCGAGCATTCACGGATCGCGTACTTCTCGAACGGCGGGAATCCCGAGTACTACATCGGGTCGGCCGACTGGATGCCGCGCAATTTCGATCGTCGCGTGGAGGCCATGACTCCCATCGAGGACGTGGCCTGGCACGACCGACTGCAGCGCGTGCTGGAAACGTGTCTGACCGACAATCGGCAAGCATGGGAGCTCGGGGCCGATGGCGCGTATCGTCGGCGCTTGCCGAATGGCGCCGAGGAGCGCGCCACGCACGCCACGCTGATGCGCGATCCCTGGGGCGGAACGGAGCCGAAGGCGGGTGCGAAGGCGAGCACGAAGGCGAGCACGAAACGGAAGCGGAGTCCGTCGCCGGACGTGGGCTAGCCTTTCGCGGCGGATCTGTGCACCGTTCCGCCATGGTCAGAATTTACGTTTACACGTTCGTGACGGCGGCTTCGTGCGCGTTGATCGGCGCCCGTGCGGGCCGCGCCCAGCCCGCGCCTGCCTTCCCGAACCCGGCGATCACGCTGGACGGAAAGGGTATCACCGTCAACGGCACCGATGGTGTTACCACGCTCAATTTCCGCTTCCGCGTGCAGCAGCTGGCGTCGGCGACCAGCGAGAGCGAGACGGACTATGGCATCAAGCGCACGAACCTGGCGATCCGCCGGATGCGGCTGCGCCTGGAGGGGACGCTGCGTGACCCGCGCTTGCGGGTGAACGTGCAGCTGTCGTTTTCGCGCGGGGACATGGACCAGGAGAGCACCAGTTTCGCCAATGTGCTGCGCGATGCGAACGTCACGTGGCAGTTCACGCCGCATCTGGCGGGAGCGTTCGGTCAGGCCAAGCTCCCGGGCAACCGGCAGCGTCTGGTGTCGTCGAGCGAGCTCCAGTCACCTGACCGATCGCCCGTGAACGCCCTCTTCACGGCCGACCGTGACGTTGGCGCATTCCTTTCCTACTCGCGCGACATCGGCAAGGTGCGTTACGTCATCCGTGGTGCCGTGTCGTCGGGCGAAGGACGCAACCCGCAGGCGGGCGACGGCGGCCTCGCGTACACCACGCGATGGGAGCTGCTGCCGCTTGGGGCGTTCACCAACGGTGGTGACTACGTCGAGGGCGATCTGGCGCGCGAGCCCACGCTCAAAGTGTCGTTCGCCGCGGGGCTCTCGCGGAACGATCGGGCGATTCGGACCGGTGGGCAGTTGGGGCCGGCGCTGTTCGCGCCACGTGGTATCACGACGTACTTCGCTGACGCGCTTCTGAAAAAGCGTGGAGTCGCGGTGGCGGTGGAATACGCGCATCGCGTGTCGCCCGATCCGATCACGCGGAGCGGCGCGAGTATCCGCCACGTGTATGCGGGGCAAGGCGTGAACGTGCAAACGAGCTGGCTGCTGCCGCACAGCAGCTGGGAGCCGATGCTACGCTACTCGGCGGTGACGCCGGCCAGGAGCATTCAAGCCCTCAGCACGGTCGAGGCCCTGCAGGAGAGCGCGCTCGGACTGGCGCGCTACGTGAATGGACACCGCATCAAGATGAACGGCGAGTTCTTCCACACGCGCTATCGCAACGCGGCAGCGGATCGTCGGCGCGGCGACTGGACGCTGCGGTTGGGCGCGGAAGTGGGGATCTGAGCCAGTCGGGCGGCCACGGCGCGATTATTCGCCGTCGCCGTCGTCGTCCGCGCTGATCTCTGTGCCGTCGGGCGCGACCACGACGATCGGGCGGCCGAGGAGTTCCTCGAGTAACTGGCGCTTCCGGCTTGCGCCCCAGCACTCGAGGCGCACGTTGGTGGCGCCTTCGGCTTCGACCACACTCACACGCAAGGCGTCGTTGCCCAGTTTTATACGCAGCGCACCGACGGCTGCCACATGTCCGCGGTCCATGCCGTCGGCAAAACGCAGCAGCGCGGACAGCTTGACGACCCGCTCGCGCGACGCACGGTCGAGCTGCGCAAAGCCGCGATGCTTCATCTTGGGCGGCGTGCCACGATGGTAACGGGCCACGTGCGCCACGACGATCTGCTCGGCAGGCGTCATACCCAGCAGGTCGGCGTGCGATATGAGGTGAAAGGAATGCTTGTGGTGTTTCTCGTAGTTGATGTGGTATCCCACGTCATGCAGCAGCGCCGCGTCGGCGAGTAACTGGCGGTCGCGCACGTCGAGATGTAGCCGTGGTGCGAGCGCGTCGAACAGTTGCAAGGACAGCGTCTGCACCTGACGCGCATGCGGTTCCTCGTAATGACAACGCTCGGCGAATTCACGCACGGAGCGCTCGCGCGCCACACCCGGGTCGGCGACCACCGGCGCGACGCGTGCCGCTTCAAGCAGCAGCCCTTCGCGAATGCCGTAGGCCGACGCCAGCAGGTCGCGCGGATCGAAACGCGAGAGGACTTCGGCGGCCACGGCGAGACCGGCCACGATGATGTCGGCGCGCGCCGGGTTGAGTCCCGGCACATGCGCGCGCTCGTTGGAATCCAGACGCTGCAGCCAGTCGAGCACATGCTCGACTTCCACGCGGGTCACACGCGTGCCGTGCGGCGATTTCACGGCCACATGCTGTCGCGACAGCACGATGCCGGCGAGGTTCGTGAACGTGCCGCCTGAGCCGATGACTTGCGCGCCGCGCCAGTCCTTCACGGGCACCGAGCGCTTGAGGCCGTCGCGCACATGCTCGCGCAGCGCGCGCACGCGGCGCGGGTTGACCTTGGGTGTCAGGAATCGTTCGGTGAGACGTACGGCACCGAACGGTAGGGACGCCAGGCGTTCGATGAGTCCGTCCTTGGCCAGCACGAGTTCAAGCGAGCCTCCCCCGATGTCCATGACCACCGTGCGACCGGCGCCGAGTTCGAAGTGCGCCAGGGCACTACGGAAGCAGAGCAGCGCTTCTTCCTCGCCGCTGAGGATGCGGACCTGACGGCCGGTGAGTGCTTCCACCTTTTCCGTAAAGTCGGCGGCGTTGGCCGCATCGCGCACCGCGCTGGTGGCCACGATCTCGATGCGGGCGGCTCCCAACTGGCCGGCCAGCGTCACCATGCGTTGTACGGCAGTCACGGCCGCGTCGATGGCAGTCGGCGACAGGGCGCCAGTGGCCTCCAGGCCCTCACCCAGCCGCGGCATCGCCTTCATCTCGTCCACCACCCGGATCTGACCGGTGGGCGACACATCCGCCACGATCTGGCGAACCGAGTTCGAGCCGATGTCGATCGCGGCGATCCGGATGTCGGTCGATGCGGTCGTGATGGGTGCCGTCATGTCGCGTCGTTGGAAGAAGGCGTCGGGGCGTCTTCGTCGTACCGATGACGAATCTGCTTCCCCTCGGCAAGATACACGGCGTCTTCCCCGATGTTGGTGGCGAGGTCGGCCACCCGCTCCAGATTCCGGCTCACGAGCAGGAGTTCGAGCGACGGGGCGATGGTCTGCGGGTCGCCCATCATGTCGGCCAGAAGCGCGCGGAAGATGCTTTCGTGCTGTGCATCGACGTCGTCGTCGGCCTTGCCCACGGCGCGGCCAAGGGCGCCGTCGCCGCGAATGAAGGCGTCGAGGGCGTCGCTCAGCATGGCGCGGGCGCGTCGGGCCATGTCGGCCAGCGCGGGGACCGTCGGCACCGCCGTGCGCTGATCGACCAAGCGCACCGCGCATTGCGCGATATTCACCGCGTGGTCGCCCACGCGCTCGAGGTCGCTGGACACCTTGATTGCGCCGATCAGGAAGCGCAGGTCGCGCGCCATGGGCTGCTGCAGCGCCAGCATGGCGATCGCCTGATTCTCGGCCTCCACCTCGAGCCGGTCGAGCTCTTCGTCGGCCTCGATGACGGCAATAGCCTTGTCTCGGTCGCGCTCGAGCAGCGCCTCAACCGAAAGCGCAACCAGCGACTCGGCTCGCTCGGACATGTCGAGCAGCCGCTGTTTGAGCACAGCGAGCTCATCGTGAAAGTGCCGGTAGCCGGCAGGAACGTCACGCATCAGCCAAACCTCCCGGTAATGAACGCTTCGGTGCGCGAATCCGATGGGCGCGTGAAGAGACGGTCGGTCGCGGCTTCTTCCACGAGCACGCCGTCGACCAACAGCGCGGTGCGGCGCGAGACACGCGCGGCTTGATGTAAGTTGTGTGTCACGATGATGATGGTCAGGTCCGGCTGAAGGTCGTACAGCAGCTCTTCGATACGTTGCGTGGCCTGTGGGTCGAGCGCGCTGGTGGGTTCGTCGAGTAGCAGCACCGCCGGTCGATTGGCGAGCGCGCGGGCGATGCAGAGACGTTGCTGCTGACCACCCGAGAGTGTCAGCGCGTTCTCGCGCAGCCGGTCCTTGACCTCGTCCCACAAGGCGGCGCGCCGGAGCGCGTCTTCGACCGCGTCGTCGAGTTCGCGACCCTTCAGGCCGGCGTTCAGTCGCGGACCATACGCCACGTTGTCGAACACGGTGCGGGGGAATGGATTGGAGCGTTGAAACACCATGCCGACGCGTTGCCGCAGTTCACTCACATCGACCGTGGGCTCGTATACGTTGTCGCCATCGAGCAGGAGTCGCCCGTTGCTGCGTGCACCGGGCAGTGCTTCGTTGAGGCGATTAATCGCGCGCAACAATGTGCTTTTACCGGAGCCTGATGGGCCGATGAGTGCGGTGACCGAGCGCGGGCGTACCGCCAGGTCGATGTTGTGTAGTGCCGGCGCGCTCCCGAACCACGCCGAGAAGCGCTCGAGCACGACTGCGCCGGGAAGCCCGCGGATGTTGGTGGTCATCCAAATCGACCGGTGATATATGCTTCGGTGCGTGCGTCGGTCGGCGTGGTGAACAGCTGCCGCGTGGGTGCGCACTCCACGATGCATCCATCGAGCAGAAATGCCGTGATGTCGGAGATGCGCGCGGCCTGCTGCATGTTGTGTGTCACCATGATCACCGTGACGGTATCACGCAGATCGTACAGCAGCTCTTCGATGCGTTGCGTACCCAGCGGATCGAGCGACGCGGTCGGTTCGTCGAGTAACAGGACGTCGGGTTGCACCGCCAGCGCCCGCGCAATACAGAGTCGCTGCTGCTGGCCGCCGGAGAGTGCCATCGCGGAACCGAACAACCGGTCGACCACTTCGCGCCACAGTCCCGCACGTTGCAAGGCGACTTCGACGAGTGCTTCCAAATCGTTTTGGGTGAGGTCGCGACGATGGGCGCGAATGCCGGCGGCGACATTGTCGAACACCGACAGCGTGACGAACGGCGTGGGGCGTTGGAAGACCATTCCCACACGACGCCGCAGCGCCACCACATCGGTAGTCGACGCGTACGCTCGAAACGCGCCGATCTCCACATCGCCGCTCACGAACGCGCCTTCGTCGAGTTCATGCAGTCGATTGATGCAGCGCAGCACGGTGCTCTTGCCGCAGCCGGACGGACCGACGATGGCGAGTACGCGTCCTGCCGGCGCTTCGACGCTGAGCGTTCGGAGCACGCTGCGGTCCGCGAAGCCGGCCGAGAGATTGCCGAGCCGTACGTGAGGGGCTGTGGCGTTCGTCACGCGCGGCTCAGCCATCTGCGCGCCCCACGCGAGGCGTGACCGCCGACAACAACCTGGCGCGTGCGCGCACCACGGCGCGCCCGGTGACACTGATCACGGTGACGAGGATGAGCAGCACCAGCGCGCCGGCCCACGCCTGCGCGCGCCATTCGTCGTACGGGCTTTGCGCATACGCATAGATCTGCAGCGGCAGCGCGGCGATGGGACGCGCCGGATCGACCGACCAGAACGGGTTGCCGAATGCCGTGAACAGCAACGGCGCCGTTTCGCCGGCTGCGCGCGACATCGCAATCAGCATCGCGGTCACGATGCCCGGCATGGCGGTGCGCAGCACCACGGTGAGCGAGGTACGCCACCGCGAGAAGCCGAGGGCCAGCGCGGCTTCGGTGAGGGCGACAGGCACCAGACGTACCATCTCCTCGGTGGCTCGCGCGACGAGCGGCAGCACCAACAAGCCCAGCGCGATGCCGCCGGCCCACGCCGAGAAGTGTCCGGAGGGCCGCACGATCAATTCCCAGGCGAAAATACCGAGCACGATGGACGGCAAACCACTGAGGACATCGGCCAGCAGCCGTACCGCCTGCGCAAAGCGACCACGACGATGTTCGGCGAGATAAAGTCCGGCGCCGATGCCGACCGGAACGGCGACGGTCATCGCGATGGCGACCAGCATGATCGAGCCGACGATCGCGTTGGCCACTCCGCCGCCGTGCACGCCGGGCGGCGACGGCAACTGCGTGAAGAACGTGGGCGTGAGTTGTCCGAGTCCATTCACCAGCAGGTGCGCGAGAATCATCACGAGGGGAATGATGGCCACGATGGCGGCCGTCCACGTGAGCGCCGTCATGACGCGACCGGTTCGTTTGCGGCGGTGTGAGCGGGCGTTCATGACCATCGTCCGCCGGACCATCCTTCACCCGGCAGGCCAGTCGCTACTCGACGCACGAGCCAGCGCGCCAGGAGGTTCACCAGCAGTGTGATCAACAGCAGCATGGCGGCGACGGCCATCAACGCCGAGAGATGGGCATTGCTCGACGCTTCGGCGAATTCGTTGGCTAGTAGCGACGCCATGGTGTACGCGGGATCGAACAGGGAATCGGGAATCGCGTGTCGATTGCCGATCACCATGGTCACCGCCAGCGTTTCGCCGAGCGCACGGCCCAGCCCCAGCATGACGCCCCCCACGAGTCCTGAACGGGCGGCGGGGAGTACGGCATCGCGTACCACCTCCCAGCGCGTGGCGCCAAGGGCGAGAGCCGCTTCGCGTTGCGCCGGCGGCACGGCCAACAAGACCTCTCGGCTCACGCTCGCGATGTACGGCAGGATCATGATGGTGAGCACGAGGCTGGCGGCGAGCAGGCTCGGGCCGTAGGCCGGACCGCGGAACAGCGGAATCGCCGCGCCGAGGGGCAGTAAGACCGGCATCACCGTACTGCGCAGCCACGGGACCAGGACGAACACCCCCCAGAGTCCGTATACCACCGAGGGAATCGCGGCCAGCAGATTGACCAGAAACGATACTGGTTCGCGCAAGCGTGGTGGTCCGATGTCGACGGTGAATACGGCCACCCCGATGGCCAGTGGCGTGGCGATGCCAAGTGCGATCAACGATGACAGCAGTGTGCCGACGATCGCGGGGAGGGCGCCGAAGCGGGCGCGGGGAACGTCCCACATGGTGCCGAAGGCGAGATCGCGCGCGTGGAGCGAGAGGGCCGGCCATGCGGCGTGCAGGACCACGGCGGTGAGCAGCACGAGCACGAGGGGGATCGCGGCGGCGCACACGGTCGTGATCGTGCGATAGAGCCGGTCACCGAGCGGGGTCAGCATCCCGTGAAGCTAAAATTTCGTGATTCATGACCGGCCCGTGCAGTGTAACGGATCTGTCACGGCAACCCCGGCCGTCCTCCCGCCAGGGCGGCATCGAGGCGATCGACGATGCGGCTGGCGGCTTCTGAGGGCAACGGCACGTAGCCCAGCGTGCTGGCCACGTCGGGATTGTCGAGAAGTGCCCATCGGATGAAGGCGGCCAGTCGGCGGCTCTTCTCGCCGCCGATGGCCGACGGGGCGATGAGCATCCACGTGAACGACGCGATCGGGTACGACTGGGCACCCGGTGCGTTCACGAGTGAGACGCGCAAGTCGGGTGTGCCGTTGCCGTCGGAGGCACCGAGCTTGCGGTCGGCCTCCAGCACGGCGGTGGCGGCCGAAGCGATCTCGAACGGCATGGGCGAGATGAACCGGCCGGCGGCGTTGCGCACATGCACGACCGGCAGGCGGTTCTGTCTCGCGTACACCACTTCGAGATATCCGATGGCGCCCGGCATCTGTTTCACTTGACCGGCGACGCCTTCGTTCCCCTTGCCGCCTATGCCGACGGGCCAGCGCACGTCCTTCCCGCGCCCCGGACCGGCGGCCCACGCAGGGCTCACAGTGGTCAGGAAGTCGCTGAAAATGTAGGACGTGCCGCTGCCGTCGGCGCGATGCACCACGAGGATGTCGGTGTCGGGGAGCGTGAGCTTGGGATTGGCCAACGCGATACGCGGATCGCTCCAGCGGGTGACGGTGCCGAGGAAGATGTCGGCGATCACGTCAGGGCTGAGATTGAGCGGTCGCGCGAGTCTCGGAAGGTTGTACGTGATGGCGACGGCGCCGATCACGGTGGGAATGTGCAACACCGGCATACCCGCGCTCGCGAGTTCTTCATCGGTCATCGGGACATCGGTCGCGCCGAAGTCGATGGTGCGGGCGACCAGCTGACGAATACCGCCGCCGGAACCGATCGACTGGTAGTTGATGCGGACGTTGGTGAGTGCGGCGTACTCGTTGAACCAGCGCGCGTAGAGCGGATACGGGAAGGTTGCGCCAGCGCCGGTGAGATCGACGCGTACACCGGGAGCTGCGGCGGCGCGGTCCGAGGCGACGTCCAACGGAGGCGCGGCCGGGCTGCACGCGCTGAGGAGCAGCAGCGCGAACGACAGCGCGCGCCGGAGCTGCGGGGGGTGATTCTGCGACCCTGACGCCGCGCGAGGGCTGCGTGTCATAGCGCGTTCGCGTAGCCGACGAACTTGAAGCGACCGTCGCGTTCGATAATGGTACCGAACAGGCGGGCTTCGGCCGGCGCCTCACCGCCGCGCTGGATGTTCACGAGGCACTCTCCGTGCAATCGGTTCCGATCTTCGTCCACTATCGGTACGGGGCAGCGAATGGCCACCACGTTCAACGCCTGACCACCGAAGTTTTTGAGCACCGCGCGGATGCCTTCATTGGAGCTGGCCAGCAACTGTCCCCAGAGGAGCTCTGGAGGCGCCTCATAGGGCGGGAGGCTCATACGCGAGCCAGGGTAGTACAGCGCCGCAAACTCTGCGCGATCGATCAGCAACATGTTCAGCAAGGTCGTGTCGTTCGAGGCAACGGCGCTGGCCCAGCGATCAACGAGTTCCTCGCGTGTTGCACTCGCTCCTCGGAGCGTATCAGGCAGGGCGCCGATGTCACGCTGGAATCGCGCCAGATGCGCTGCGATCGGCAGTATGGAATCGACCGTCCCGCCGGCCGCAACCACCTCGGCCACATGGGCAGCCTGTGAGTCGGCCGCCGTGCGAGGCGCGCTATCCCGACACGCGGACAGCAGGACAAGCAACAGAGACGTGGAGAGAAGACGGGGCATGTTGAGTGCAGGAGGGCAGAAAACGGAAACGGTCGGCGTCACCAAGGCGACGCCGACCGTTGGAACACCACACAAACTGGCCTGTCGCTGCGGCTAACCTACACCGCAGCGACCGATCGGGTCAGTTGCGGGCGTAGTTGGTCCAACCGGCCCACCACTTCACGCCGGTCGGCGCGGCGGCGCCGCGATAGGCGGTGGGGACGATGAACGTGCCTACGCGCGCCGCGATGCGCGGATCGGCGGCGAAGTTATTGAGGCCACCCGTGGCAATCGGCGACGACGCTGACGGGGCCCAGTCGAACTGGGCGGCCGTGGTGGTCGCACCAACCGTCGGCAGCGCGGTGAACAGGCTGGCTGCCGTGACCGTGCTGGCACCCACCACGATGTTCGAGTTACGTGCCGTGAAGGCCGCTTCCTGTCCGAAGTTCGTCGCGCCATCGAAATTCGCACCGCTGGCAAGCTCGCCGTTCTCGGCGAAGTACAGGTTCCGCACAATCAGGGAATCCACCTGGAACCGATTGTTCGACGTGGAGTCGCGCAGGGAGATCGCACCGCGCGGCCACCGTGCCAACACGCCGTTCAGGTAGTATCCACCCGTGCCGCGGCGGAGCACCGCACCCACGCCGCCCGAACCTGGAACGGTTACGCCGGTCGGCGTACCGATCATGGTGAAGTTCGCGAACACGTTCATGTTGTACAGCCCTTCGTCACGACCCGAGCTCTGCGCGTTGGCGCCGCTCGGCGCGACACACCCACCGCCGTTGCAGCCGTCGATCTCGAAGCCCTGCGGATCGGTGGACACCGCACCGGCGCCCGGTCGCGGCGTCAGAAACGTGCTCTGGAGGCCGATCATGAACTGATTCAGGCCGCGATATCCTTCCGAGCCGTCGAAGTGATCGTCGCCCGACTCGTACGACACGAGATAACGGCCGTTCACCGAGCCACCGAACCACTCGAAATTGTCATCGAGTCCGGCCAGCGCCTGGACATACTCCACCGTCGTGCCGCTGCCGACGGCGGCGAAGGTGAAGGAATTGAGTTCGGCATCGGTCAGCGTGGCGTACCCGGCAAACTCTACACGCAGGTAGCGCAGCGTACCGCTGTTGTCGGCGTCAATCGTACCGCCCGTGTAGATCACGCCGGCCGGGTTGGCCCCGATCACCGAGCCGTTCGAGCCTTCGACGATGATGTTGCCGGTGCGATTCGCGCGGCCATTGCCCACAATCACCAAGCCGCCCCAGTCACCCGGCGAGCGATTGCCCGGCAAGCGCTGCGACGTCAGGACGATCGGTGCCGCAGCGGTGCCATTCGCGTTGATCTGTGCACCGCGCAACACGAAGAGCGCGGAGCCGAGTGCGGTCGTGTCACCAACGATCCGTGTGCCCGGAGCGATAGTCAGCGTGGCGCCGCTGTTCACGTATACGAATCCGCGTAACACGTAGTTGGTGTCGGCCGTGAGCGTGCGGTTGGCATTGATGGAACCGGTGAGTACCGCTGACGGCGGCGGTGCAACGCTGTACGCGACCGTCACCGTGGCCGAAGCGTTGGAGGCCACCGTGGCCGGTGAGCCGGTGACTGTGGCGTTGTAGCGCGTGGTGCTTTGGGTCACCTGCGCTGCCGCCACGGTGTAGCTGCCCGGTGCTACGCTGACCGTGGTGGAGGCCGTGGCGGTCTGTGAGAAGCTGTTCGGTCCCGTGACCGTGAGCGCTGCGTTTACGCCGGACGGCAAGCCAGACACGGTAACGGTGAGGGTGCCGTTGGCCGGCGTGATCGGAGTCGTCGGGCCGTCGTCATCGCTACTGCAAGCCGAGAGCGCGAGAAGCGCCATCGAGGTAACGGCCATCGCGCGCAAGCGCTGGGTCGTAGTCATCTGCCATCCTATCGTTGGGTGGTCGGTCGTGCGAGAGTCGCACCGGTCACTGCTTGGTGGAATCACGCGATCCTCTGTGGCGGATACGTCATGACCCGGTCACGGTTGTGTCACCGTGCCGGGTCATGGGATGAGTGCGACTACTGGCGCCAGGAGAAGCCAAACGAGAGAATGCGGCCGGCGTTGAATCCTTCACGCTCCAAGTTGCCCTGCAGGAAGCGATATCGCGCATCGAGCAGATTGCGGGCGTCCACGCGCCCCGACAAGCTGCCGACCACCGGGAAACGCAGCGACAGGTCAAACACGTGACGCGGCTTTTCGACGATGTTCGGCAGGGGGATCACGCCGGCTGCCGTGATCCGCTCGCCCACCACGTTGTAGAGCACTGTAGCATTGGTGCGGCCAGACAACGAGGAGTAGGTCATTCCCGCATTCACCACGTACGGCGCCTGTCCGACGAGTCGACGCGTGCGGTCGGTGACGGTGAGGCCACCGATAGTATCGAGATCCACGGAAGAGCTCATCAACGTCAAGTTGCTGAAGCCCGTCAGCGATTCGGCCCACCGTCCAAGAAATCCGAGCTGCTTGCGCGCCTCGAGCTCTACACCGGCGTTGATGGCGCTCAGTGCATTCTGGAAGCGCGCTTGGTACGCCCCCGACGTGGCTTGTTCGACCCGTTCAATTGGGCTGTCAAAGCGCTTCGCGAAGACGCCGATGCTGAGCACTTCGCCCGGGTTGGGGAAGGCTTCGTAGCGAAGATCGACGTTGTCGATCAGCGAACGGCGCAGCTTGTCGTTACCCGTGACACTGACGCCGCCGAGCACATCGCGGAACGTCACGGGCGCGAGTTCGCGGTACTCTGGACGCGCGAGCGTGCGCGTGATGCCGAAGCGCAGGTTCTGCGTTTCGGTGAGCTTGGCATTGACCAGCAGCGACGGAAGCACATCCGTGTTATTCAGATTCGCTGACGACGTGAACCCACCCTGTGTGGACGCATTCACGGTAATGTCCGCCGACTCGACCCGGGCACCGGCGATGATGCGCACGCGGCTGCCGAGGCCCCAGTCGGCCATCATGTAGCCGGCGACGGTGCGATCGTCGGCGGTGTACGATCCGGCTTGACCGATGGGCTGCACGTTGATGAGCGAGCAACCGTCGCAGGCCTGAGAGCCGCCGAAGATGACGTCCGGCTGCTGGCTACGGATAGCATCCGGCGCGCGGCTGAGGAAGGCGAAAATGGGAGCGTCGGAGCTGCGGTCGGTCTGACGCGCATACGCGCCGATCTTGAGCGTGTTCTGATTGGCGAGCTTACCGACATTGATCGTGTGATCCACCTGCGCGGTGTTGTTCGTCTCCTGCAGGTCGAAATACAGGCGGCGGGCACCGTCGAGTGAGCTGAGTAGGGTGTACTGCCCGGTGTTGTTGCGGGCGTAGACCACGTCGGAACGATCCGGCTCACGGCGTCCCGTGTTGGCGTACGTGGCCGACCACGCCGTCTTGTTGCGCTCGCCTAGCTGATGCTCGCCTTGACCGGTCACGGTCGCCACGCCGCGCTCCACGTAGCGTAACGTCGTACGCGCAATGCTGTCGCCAAGGTTCTCGTCGAACCCGCGATCCACGCGCGCTTCGTTGTCCGCGCTGCGCGTAGCCGTGGTGTTCAGCGACACGCGGGAACTCTTGCCCAGCATGGTGGAGAAGTTGGCGATGCCGCCCCACTGCGCGGTGCTGCGACCGGTGCTGCCGCTGACACTGGTGAGCGGCACCACGGTGTTGTCGGCGCCCTGGTTGCCGACCGCGTACTTTTCGTCGGCGCGTACTTCTTCGGAGTAGCCGTAGCTGCCGCTGAGCACGTAGCCGATGCGCTTGCCGAATACGCTGTTGCCGCCGGTGGAGGCGCCGAACGATCCGTTTGGGCCGCCGTTCCGCGCGGTCGGATTCCAGACGTTGCGCTGCTGCCGCGCCATCTGATTAAACTGAGTCTGCGAGACGTTCCCCAGGAAATTGGCCGAAGAAAGCGCGTTCGGCATCTGACGATTGCCGCTCGCGAGGCCGATCCATTCGCCGCCGGCACGGGGCGCGAATGGTAGGGTCTGCCCCATGACGCGTGAGTTGCCGCCGAAGCTCGTGCTGTAGTTTACCTGGCGTGCACCAGGAAACTCCTTGGTGCGGATATTTACATTCGCACCAGCGAAGTCGCCCGGTTGATCGGGAGTGAACGTTTTGCTGGTGGTGATGTCCTGTAGCAGGTTGGACGGGAAGAGGTCGAGTGGCACGACTTTGCGTTCTGGTTCCGGACTCGGAATGCGGGCGCCGTTCAGCGAGGCGGTGGTGTAGCGCTCGCTCAGGCCACGCACCTGAAGATACTTGCCGTCCTGCACGGTCACGCCGCTCACGCGCTGCGCCGCTTGAGCCGCATCGGCATCGGGGCTGCGGGCGATCTGCTCGGCCGTAATGGCGTTGACCACGTTCGTGGCGGTCCGCTGCGAATTGAGCGCGTCGTTGACGCTGCCTTTTTCCTTCGTGGCCGTCACACTGATCGCGGCCAGTTGCACATCGGCCGAGGCGAGCGACACGTCAAGTTCGATCGAGCCGTTCACCGGCACCACGATGCCGGTAATTGTCTTCGGCCCGTAGCCGATGCGGCGCACCTGCAGCGTGGTAGTTCCTGCGGGGACGCGAGTGATCGTGTATCGACCGTCAACGCCCGACTGAGCGCCGATCGTCGTCCCGACGATCTGCACGCCGGCAGCCGGGATACCCTGACCGGACTTGGTATCGATGACGCGGCCAGTGATCCGGCCAACGGGAGCCTCCGCTCCCTGAGCAGCAACTATGGAAGCGGGGACGACGGCAGCCGCAATCGCCAGCATCAAATGACGCGCGAAACGGGAATGCACGTGTGCGTAGGGCCGCATGGATGATCGGGTCGGTATATAGAAGACTGCTGGCACGCCCTCTCGGGCGCTCGAGGTTCAGTATTCCGGCGCCCTCGGGCCTCCGGTTATCGCTAAAGCTTCGTGACCCAGGTTTCGATCTCCGCACGGTTGTGCAACGAACGTGTCACGGAGAATGGAAAGAGGGGGCTGGTGCGGCGCGCCTTGTCGTGATACTCTCGCCGGCACAATGCCTGCCTCTGATCCGCTGCTTGAACGTCGACGCGTTGCGTCGCCTCCGCCGACCGATCCGCAGACGCGCGCTGAAGCGCTCTCGGTCGCGGCCCGTGCCCTCCGCGCGGCTGAACACGTGTGCGTGCTGTCCGGCGCCGGCGTGTCCGCCGAAAGCGGTATTCCAACCTTCCGTGACGCGCTGACGGGACTCTGGGCGAAGTACTCGCCACAGGAGCTCGCTACGCCCGCCGCATTCGAAGCGAACCCCAACCGGGTCTGGCAATGGTATGCCGCCCGTCGCTCCATGGTGCGGGCGGCGCAGCCCAATGCCGCGCATCAGGCGTTGGTCACACTCGCCTCGCGGGTCGCGCACTGCACGCTGGTTACGCAAAACGTGGACGATCTGCACGCGCGGGCAGGCTCACGTGATGTAATCAGCCTCCACGGGTCACTCATGCGGGCTCGCTGCAGCGCGGGGTGCCCCGGCACGATGGTGCCGACCGAGGCGCAGGCTGCCGAGCCGCCGCTCTGCACAACCTGCGGTGCCCTCATGCGCCCGGACGTGGTCTGGTTCGGCGAGCAAATGCCGATGGCCGCGTTCGGGGCCGCCCGCAACGCGGCGGTGGCCTGCGACGTGTTCCTTTCGGTCGGCACGTCGAATGTAGTGGAGCCGGCGGCCTCGCTGCCTTGGATCTCCGCTACCCACGGGGCCACGGTGATCGTGGTGAATCCCAGCATGGAGGGCCAGCGCCGTGGCCCGAGCATCCTGTCCATCGAAGGGCCGGCCGGGGTGATGCTGCCGCGACTGATCGCCGAAGCGTTCGCCGGGCGGCGAGCGCGGCGTCACGAATCGGCGGGCACGCCCGGCCATGTTCACGCTGTTTCCGCGCAATCCGAAGCAGAGCCCCCGATCGCGCCGACGCCGACGGATCAGCCTTCGGATGAGCCTACGGAGTAGTTTGCGGATGCGCCGGCGCGAGGGATCCAGGCCGAGATCGTGGTCCCGACACCGGGCTGCGACTCGGCCTTGACCTTTCCCCCATGCGACTCGGCCAGATGTCGCACGATGGCCAGGCCCAGTCCGGTGCCGCCGGCCTCGCGCGAGCGACCGGGGTCGGCCCGATAGAACCGCTCGAAGATCCGCGGCAGGTGCTCGGCCCCGATCCCGGCGCCGGTGTCTCGCACGCCAATCCGCACGCCGCCGCCCTCCTGCTGCGAGAAGAGCACGACTTCGCCGGCCGCCGTGTGTCGCAGCGCGTTCTCGGCGAGGTTGCTGAGAATCTGCCTCGCCGCCGTTGGGTCTATATACAAATGATCGGCGTTGTCGCCCATCTCGGTACGGAGTCCCACGCCCTTGCTGGCCGCGACCGATTGCAGTGGCGCAAACACTTCCGTGGCCACTGCCGCGACGTCGAGGTCCACGGGATTCGGCACCCAACCGCCAGACTCGATGCGCGACAGGTCGAGCAGGTCGTCGACAATGCGTTGCATGCGACGCACGTTCCCTTCCGCCATGGCGAGGAACCGACGGCGCAGCTCGGGGGGCAGATCTTCGTCCTGCAGCGTTTCGACGAAGCCGCCGATCACCGTGAGCGGCGTGCGCAACTCGTGCGAGACGTTGGCGACAAAGTCGCGGCGTACGGTCTCGAGTCGACGGACTGGTGTGAGGTCGTAGAGCGCGAGAACGGCACCGCCGCCAGGCAGCGGACGGGCGGTGAGTGACATGATACGATCGTCGACGCGCACCTCGTCGGGTACTGCGTCGGGTACCGCGTCGGCGCCCGAAAGCACGTCGGCCAACGCCTCGCGGAGGGCGCGGTCACGCGGCAAAAAATCGGCGGGGAAGGGCACCGGCTCACGCAGCCGCAGCAGTTGCCGTGCGGTCTCGTTGATCCGTACTACGCGTTGTCGCGCATCGACCGCGATCACGCCTTCGTTGAGCGATTCGGTCAACGCGACCAGTAGCGCTTCCTCGCCATTCAGCGCCTGCAGCCTCGCTTCGAGTTGCTCCGCCAGCCGGCGCAGGGCTTCGGCCAGGTCGCCCACTTCACCAACGGCAATCGCACGTGACGGGCGCTGCGTGAGATCGCCGGCCGCAAGTCCGCGCGCGACGTCACGGAGTTCTTCGATCGGGCGCGCCACGGGCGCGGCCAGCACCTGTGCGAGCGCCACACCGACCAGCAGGGCGGCGAGTCCGGCGACCACGATATCGCGACGCACTTTGGCCAGGAATTCATCGGCCGAGGCGGCAGCGGTCGGCTCTTCGGCACGCACGCGCTCAGTGACGCGTCGTTCGACCGCGAAGAGCACGATGCCGACGAGCAGCGTCGCGACCACGAAGCTGTTCACAACGATGCGCTGGGCAAGTCTCATGACACGCTCATGACACGTTCATGACGGCGAGACGTGGCGATGGCGCGACAGACGCGCCGTCACCCGCCGCGCGGCATCGCCGCGCGGAAGCGATAGCCGAATCCACGCACCGTCTCGATCATGTCGCCGGCAGCGCCGAGTTTGGTGCGCAGCCGCTGTACGTGCATGTCGACCGTGCGCGTTTGAATGTCGGGTGCAGCATCCCACACCGTTTCCAGCAGGAGTCCGCGTCCTTGCACGCGTCCCCGTCGTTCCACGAGCGTGAGCAGCAGTTTGAACTCGGTGGGTGTAAGCTCCACCCCCTGTCCTTCCACCTTGACCGCCATGGCGGCACGGTCGATGTGCAGCGGACCGATCACCAGCGTGTCGGCATTGACCGGCGCAACGTTGCCCGTGCGTCGCAGGATCGCGGCAACTCGCAAGACCATTTCGGCGGGGCTGAACGGCTTGGTGAGATAGTCGTCGGCACCCAGCGAGAGACCGCGTATGCGATCGGGCTCTTCGCGGCGCGCGGTCAGCATGAGCACGGCGATATCACGGGTGGATTCATCGGCGCGCAGCTGTTCGAGCACGTCGAAACCCGAGATGCCCGGGAGCATGAGGTCGAGCACGATCAGCGACGGCCGCTCGCGGCGCGCGTGATCGAGCGCCTCCTGCCCGGTGGCCGCCGTGGCCACGCGGTACCCGACTTTCGCGAGATGGTAGGTAACGAGCGCTACGATTTCCGGCTCGTCATCGACCACGAGAATGCGTTCAGTGGACGGCGCAGCTTGCATGCAGGATCTGGCTCAGGCCGGTTCGGCCGTTACGGACACGGAGAAGGGGGTTCGCGCAGCGTCGCGCGAGATGAGCCGACGCTGGATTTTGGCGACGATCATCTCGATGGCGACCAGATTGCTGCCACCCCTCGGGACGATCACGTCAGCGTAGCGTTTGCTGGGTTCGACGAACTGCAGATGCATCGGTTGCACGGTATTCAAGTACTGATCGAGCACTGATTCGAGCGTCCGTCCGCGCACGGCCGTGTCGCGGCGAATGCGTCGGATGAGCCGGATGTCGGGATCAGCGTCGACAAAGACCTTCACGTCGCACAAGGCGCGCACATTGGCATCGGCCAGCAGCAGAATGCCGTCGACGACAACGACATCCGCCGGCGCGATGCGTCGGGTGCGTTCGCTTCGTGAATGGGTCGCGAATTCGTAGACGGGCATGTCCACCGGTTCGCCGCGCGAGAGCGCGTCGAGATGCAAGGTGAGCAACTCCATGTCGAAGGCATCGGGATGATCCCAGTTCACGTGATGCAACTGCGACAGCGTGAGGTGCCGGAAGTCGCGGTAGTACGCGTCCATCTCGAGAAAGGCGACCGAGGCAACGGGCAGTGCTTCGGCGACCTTGCGCGCTACTGTCGACTTTCCTGAGCCGGTGCCGCCTGCGATCCCGATGATCAGTGGTTTCACGAGCGGATGTTCTGGTTCCGACACTGCACGATGACTAACCTGTCCCCTTGTCGTGACCGGACCGCCACAACGGTGTAACGGACGCGTATCGGCGGCCGGAACCGATCGGGTCAAGTTCGCGGTCACCGAGAGGAGGGGCAAGCGGTTCACCAGCGCCGTTGCTAGCTTTCCTCGATGGGACGCTTGCCTTCGCTCTTCGCCGCGGCCGTACTGACACTGTCCGCGGTCGCCCCCCTTCCTGCGCAGTCGGGGCGGTTCGACCTGATCATTGCCGCCACTACTGACGTACACGGACGTCTGCGGGGGTGGGACTACTACGCCAACGCTCCCGATCCGGCCCGCACGCTGGCCGGGGCGGCCACGATCGTGGATTCGGTCCGTACGGCCAATCCGGGGCGGGTCCTCTTGGTCGAGGGTGGGGATATCCTCTCGGGCAATCCACTGCTGTATGTGGCGGCCAAGGTCGCCCCGCCGCCGGTACATCCGGTAATCGCCGCCATGAACGTCATGCACTATGACGCTGCGGTGATCGGGAATCATGAGTTCAACTACGGCGTACCGGCGCTGCGGGCGGCGATCGCCAAGGCGGCTTTCCCCTTCGTGGCCGCCAACGTGCGCGACGCCCAAGGGCGCCCGTTCGTGGCGCCGTACACGCTGATCGACAAGCAGGGCGTGCGTATCGCGATCATCGGCGGGACCACGCCGGGCTCGATGCTCTGGGATCGCGACAATCTGCGGGAGGCCGGTCTCACGGTCACCGATATTGTGGCGTCGGTGCGCAGCGCGGTGGCGGACGTGAAGCGGCGGAAGGCCGATGTGGTGGTGGTGCTGCTGCATTCCGGGTTGGACGAAGCCACGACCTACGATACGGTCGGGACGGGCCTTGCCTCGGAGAACGTCGCCGCGCGCGTGCCGCGTGAAATCAACGGTATCGATCTCGTAGTGTACGGCCACTCGCACCGTGAGCTGGTGGATTCCACGATCAACGGCGCGCTGCTGGTGCAGCCGCGTAACTGGGCGGCATCGGTGGCTCTGGCCACGCTGACGCTCGAGAAGTCGAAGGGCAAGTGGGCGGTCGTGAAGCACCGCGGCCAATCGGTGAAGGTGGCTGGCCACGCCGAGTCGCCGGCGGTGCTGGCGGCCTCCGCTGCGACGCACAAGGCCACGGTGGCGTGGGTGACCACGCCGGTGGGGCGCACGGCGGTGACGTGGCGTGCCGACAGTTCGCGCGTGGTCGACGCGCCGATCACCGACCTGATCACCGAAGTGATGCGCCGGGAGTCGGGTGCAGAACTTGCGGCTACTGCCGCTTTCTCGCTCGATGCGACGCTCGACACCGGCGCAGTGACGCAGGCGGCACTGTCGCGACTCTATCCTTACGAGAATACGCTGCGGGCCGTGCGCATTTCCGGTTCGCAGCTGCGCGCGTTCCTCGAGCAGTCGGCCTTGTACTACCGCACACTCTTGCCAGATGGCACGGCGCCAGCCGGTGGGTTGGTGGACCCGAAAATTCCCGGCTACAACTTCGACGTGGTTACGGGCGTGGACTACGTGATCGACCTCACGAAGCCCGCCGGTGCACGCATCACGACGCTCACGCGGAATGGCCGCGCCGTGCAGCCCACGGATTCGTTCACGATGGCGCTGAACAACTATCGCCAGAGTGGCGGTGGTGGGTACGCGATGCTGACCAGTGCGCCGGTTGTGTTCCAGAAGGATGTCGACATCCGCTCGCTGATCATCGACGCTGTGGCCAAGGCAGGCACGCTCGATCCGGCCCGGTACGCCACGGTGAACTGGCGTCTGGAACCGGCCGCAGCGCGGGCGATCGCCTATCGCGAGCAGAACCGCGCTCGCGCGGGCGAGGCAGCCGGTGGTGCGCCAGCGGCTGCCTCGGCGCCGATGTCGGGGGCGGCGCCGGGGGCGGGGGCGCGGCAAGCGGGGCGTACGCTGCGCGTGATCACCATGAGTGATTTCCATGGCGCGCTCGCGAGCCGCCCGGACGAACGCGGACGCGCGCAAGGTGGTGCGGTGGCGCTGTCAGCGGCGATCGAGAAGGCGCAGCGCGAGTGCCGCGGTCAGTGCCAGAGTGTGGTGGTCGATGCCGGTGACTTGTTCTCCGGTGCTCCGGCCTCCGACTGGGATGCAGGTAAACCCACGGTGGCCGTTTTCAACCGGCTCCACGTGGCGGCGGGCGCCATCGGGAATCACGAGTTCGACTTCGGGCAGGATACACTCCGCATGCGTCTGAAAGAGCTTGAGTACGCGGTGCTGGGTGCCAATGTGCGAGGGGCCGACGGACGTCCGCTGCCCTGGCTGCGGGCCGACACCGTAGTGGTGCGAGGCGGAGTGCGCATCGGCATCGTCGGCACCGCCGGTGAGCACACGGGCACGTCGACCAAAATGCGCAATGTGCGGCAGCTCAAGTTCCTCGACGCGGCACCGATCATTAGCGCGCGCGTCCGCGCACTGCGCGCGGGCGGAGCGCAGGTGGTCATCGCGCTCGCGCACGATGGCGCCCGCTGCGATCGCGACAAGCCAGACGTCTGTTCGGGTGGTGGCCTTGATATCATTGCGAAGCTCACGGACAAGCCCGATGTGTTCGTGATGGGTCACTCGCACACGAACATCGTGCTGCGTCGGCGCGAGATGCCGGTTGTACAGACGTCGTCCAATGGCCGAGCGATCGCGGTAGTGGACGTCCCGCTCGATGGCGGCCAGGCGCGCGCCGAGATTCGCAACGTGTTCGGCGAAGAACGAGCCGGTGCCGATCCCCTCGTGGACTCGATCGTCGCGGCGGCCACGGCGAAGGTGCAGACACGGATGGATCGGTCCGTGGCAACGATCGCGGCGCCTTTGCAACGTCGCGGCAATCAGTATGCACTGGGCAATCTCGTGGCTGACGCGACACGAGTGAAGGGCAACGCCGACTTCGGCGCGTGGAACAACGGCGGCATCCGCACCGATATCCCGGCCGGTCCGATCACGTTTGGCGGTGTGCACGGCATTTCGCCGTTCAGCAATGTGTTGGTGCGCATTCGCCTGCGCGGGCGCGATCTCGTGGCGGCGGCCGAACGGTGGGTATGGAACGGTCGTCCGAATACACATGTGAGTGGACTCGCGATCGAATACGATCCCGCCAAGCCGCAGGGTCAGCGCGTACTGCGTGTGCTCGGTGCTGACGGCGCGCCACTCGATCCCGACCGGATTTACTCGCTGGCTATCAATGACTTCATGATCGACGATCCCGAGGGCGCCTCGCTGGCGCGCACCATTTCAGTCGAGGTGCTGACGGTGCGTGACATCGACATGCTGGCGAGCTACCTGCAGGAGCTGCCGCAGCCCGTGCGCGGCGATCCGACCGAACGTATTCGCGCCGTTGGCGCGGGAGCACCAAAATGAGTGATGTGGTTTCTCCGATGTCAGTGCCCGACGCACTTCGGGTGTATGTGAACGAACGTGGCGTATCGGTGCCGCATGGTTCGGTGGCGGTCGACGCCGTCCGTGCGCTCTTTCCTGAACTGGCCGCCGAGGTGGATGCCGGGCGCCAGCGTCTCACCGATAGTCGCGGTTTGCCGGTCAGCGCGTCGCAGGCGCTGGTCGGTGGCTCGATCTATCGAGTCGTTCCGGTGCGCGAGCAGATGAACGAGGCGACCTCGTGAGCACGCTGAATCCGGCGTTCATCGAGATCGTCCAGCGTATGCCGAAGGCAGATCTCCATTGTCATCTCGACGGTTCCTTGCGGCCGTCTACATTGCTCGAGCTGTCGGTGGAGCGCGATCTCCCGCTTCCCGTGGTGACGGCCACCGCGCTCGGCGACTGGATGCGGGTCGACCACGCACTCAATCTCGAGGATTACCTCGCGCGCTTCGGCGTCACGCTGGCGGCGATGCAGGACACGGTGTCGTTGGAGCGCATCGCACACGAGTTCGTCCTCGATGCGGCGCTCGACGGGGTGCGCTACATCGAAGCGCGATTCTGCCCCGCGCTCCATGTGCGCGGCGGCCTGTCGCTCGACGACGTGATGCAGGCCGTGGGGCGCGGTCTCGCGCGCGGCCAGAAGGAGACGGGTACACTGGCCCGCGTGATCGTTTGTGCGCTGCGCAGCATGCCGTGGCCGCACGCGATGGTGATGGCCGAGCTGGCGGTGGCGTACAAAGGCAAGGGCGTGGTGGCCTTCGACCTCGCCGGCGGCGAGCTGGGCAACTCGGCCACGGCCCACGCGCTGGCGTTCGACTACGCACGTGCGCACGATCTCGCCGTCACGGTGCATGCGGGCGAAGGCGATGGCCCGGTCAGCATTCGTGAAGCACTGCACCGTTGCGCCGCCGATCGGATCGGTCACGGCACACGGCTGCGCGAAGATCCGTCGCTGGAGGCGTATGTGATCGATCACCGGATCACGCTCGAAGTGTGCCCGACCAGCAACGTGCAGACGCGCGTGGTGCCCAGTTTCGGCGACCATCCACTGGCGCGGTATGTGGTCATGGGCGCGGTGGTCACGATCAACACCGACAATCGCCTGATGAGCGGCGTGTCGCTCACCGACGAGTACGTGCGCTGTGCGCAGCACCTCGACTTCGATCTCGACACGCTGGCCATGCTCGCGATCACGTCATTCGACTCGGCGTTTTTGCCACACGTGGAGCGTGAAACGTTGCGCGAGAATATCGCCATCGAAATCGGCAACCTGTTGGCCGACGCGGAAGACATCCAGGTGACCCTATGAACGAGCGCGCTTTCGTCACCCAATCGTTCGAATCGCAGCGGATGGTGCCGGGGGCCGCGGCCGCCAAGGTGGCCGCGGAGTACATCCGGCAGCGTCTCGGACCCGATGCCCCCGTACCGGTGTGCGGGATCGTGCTCGGCTCCGGGTTGGGTGGACTGGCCGACCGGATCGAGCGCTCGGTACGCATTCCCTTCTCGCATGTGCCGGGCTTCCCCACGGCCACGGTGGCTGGCCATGCCGGTCAGATGCTGATCGGTCTGTTGGGCGGGCGACACGTGATAGCGCTGGCCGGCCGCTTTCACCTATACGAGGGCCACGACGCGGCGTTGGCCGCCTTTCCCGTGCGCGTGATGCATGCGCTTGGCGTCAAGGTCTATTTCGCGTCGAACGCGGCCGGTGGTGTGCGCCGTACGTTCAATCCGGGCGATCTCATGGTGATCTCCGATCACATGAACCTGATGTTCCGGAATCCGCTGTTCGGCGCCGTGGAGCCGGGCGACGAGCGTTTCCCGGATATGTCCGATCCGTACGACGCGGAGTTGCGCACTCTGCTGCATGAGTCGGCGCGAACGACTGGCGTGCCGTTGCACGATGGTGTGTACTGCGGGCTACTGGGGCCGACGTACGAAACGCCGGCCGAAGTGCGAATGCTGGAGCGGCTCGGCGTCGATGCCGTGGGGATGTCGACGGTGCCTGAGGTGATAGTCGCGCGCGCCCTCGGGATGCGCGTGGCTGCCGTATCTTGCATTACCAACAAGGCGGCCGGTCTCTCGCTCGAAAAACTCAATCACGCCGAGGTGATGGAAACTGGTCGAGCGGTCGCCGGCCGCTTCGAAGCGCTGATCACGGATTTCGTGGGGCGTTTGCCCTGACGAGGCGGCAGGAGTATGCCGCGCGGCGCTGTGCGCATGAGACCGCAACACAGGACACCAGCGGTCGGCTGCGTGTCGATCTTGACGCCGCTGGGCGCTGATCGCACCTTAGCGGAATGACCCGTTTAATGATTGTACCGTGCCTGCTCATGACGCTAACTGTGGCGAGCCTCCCGCTGCCCGCCCAGTCGTCCGTGGCCCGCAACGCATCGCTGTTGTGGCAGGTGGACGGTTCAGAATCTGGTGAACCGTTTGGCGACCTGCGCGACTACGTGCTGCTGAGGGACGGCACCGTGTGGGCTCTCGACTTTAAGGACCAGACGATCCGCCGCTACGATGCCAAGGGTGCGCCGCTCTCGAGTGTGGGCCGTCAGGGCAGCGGTCCTGGTGAGATGCGCAATGCCAACGGACTCGCCGTGGCGCCCGATGGCGCGGTGTGGGTGAACGATCCGGCCAATGGGCGACTCTTGGTGTTCGCAGCCAGCGGCGCGCCGCAGCGCGCGATCACGCTCAAGATTGGTGGCTACGGCTATCGCTGGGAGGGTTGGTTCGATACGTCGGGCTACCTGATTGACAAAGAGATCGGAAAGGATGCGCAATTCCGTCGCGTCGATCGCGATGGGACGGTACGCGGCACGATTCCCCACCCCGAGTGCGGCCTGCGCTCCACCACGAGCGAATACCGCGCCGAGACGCCCGGCAAGGGCATGATGATGGCGTCATACCCCTTTACCTTGGGTGGTGGTCGCGTCGCAGATCGGCGCGGCTACTTTTGGTGCGCCTCCGCGGGCGGCACCCGCGTCGCGCGTCTCGCGTACGGAAAGTTGGACACAGTCGCGCGAACCGCGATCGACATTCCGCTGCTGCCGGTGAGTCGCGAGGAGCGAAACGAGACCGTTCGCACGGTGCGCGATCGCTTGGCCAAGTACGCCACGAGCGACTTCGATCCGGCCAAGGTGCCGACCACGAAGTCTGGCATCGCCGGTCTGCACGTGGATAACGAAGGGCGCCTGTGGGTGGCGCATGTCTCCCCGTGGAAACGATCCAGTACCACCTTCGACGTATTCGACGGGGCTGGCAAGTCGATGTTCCGCGTCACGCTCCCGATTCGCGCCGTGGTGCATCTGCCCGTGATTGCCAGCGGGAACGAGTTTCTGCTGGCGGTGATGGATGACGACGATGTGATCAAACTGGCTCGGTATCGGTTGCGTTGAATGCTCGGCGTACGGTGCGCTGTTCGTGTTCATCCGCGGCGCAGCGGTCGTAGGACGGAGGACGCAACGGCGTTGACCGGGGACGAGCACGGATGGGTCGAGTGCGGTACCGTGACACCGTGTTGCCGAGCATCCGCTCCACGCCAGGATCGACCGGGCTCCGACGCGTATCCAGCGCCAGCGCCAAGGCGCCAAGGAGACCAGACGTATTCGTGAACTCCACGATCACCACTTCGATCCCGACTACGACAAAAAATGGGGTTGAGGAACTCGTGGATCAGCTCCCAGAAGTCGTCGAGGCGTGACGGCGTCGTGATGGACATGGCGTGTGTGCGCCCGCTGCTCCCGACTATCTGATCGTCATCCACGAGGGAGAGCAGGCGATTGGTGAGCCAGCCCGCGGCGGCGCCAAGCAGGCACCCGCCCATCGCCTCCACGGCAAACAGTTTCCCGACGTGCCCGACCGTAAACGTGTCGCCACCGGACGCGATTTACAGCAGTACGCTGAAGATCACGACGCCGACCCCTGTGGACAGCGACTCGCCGGTGACGGTGGCGTTGAGAGCTTCGGGTGCACCGAAGGAGCGAAGAATCGCGCCCATGGCGATCGGGTCGGTGGGAGAACTGAGCGCCCCAAACACGAAGCACCACATCGCGGGGAGCGGCGCGTTGAGTGCCCCCGCGAGTACGTGCAGCCCTCCACCCGCCAAGCGCGTGGCTACCAGCTCAAATGGCGTCTTCCGATGCTCGTCACCTTGTGGTGATGGTGTGACCGGTGCCTCCGGAGGCCAGCCGCAGTGCTTGGCGCCGCCGTCGCGGGCTACTTCGCCGGCGCCCGGTCGCCCAAGCGCGCCTCGAGCAACGCTGCGAGTCGATACGCGGCGAGCGCTAGACGTGTGCGCGCGATCACCTCGCCGCGTGCGAGGTAGTCGGTGGAGAGCATGGGCGGCGCGTTGCCCTCGCGCGGCGGGAGGTCGTACGCGACGTAGCGGGCCAGCGTGGCGCTTTCGTCGGCCCACGACTTCACGGTGGCGGCGAGCGCGGCACCGTCAGGAATCAGCAGGTCGTCGCCCGGCGCATCGGCCATCGGCAGCGCTGACTCGAGGCCGCGCGCGACCTCGTCGAGCGGGAAGTCCCGCGACACTCGTCCAACCATGCCATCCCAGACGGCATGCAGGTTGGTGGAGTCGGTGTCACTACGCGGCGTACGTACCCAGACGCGGTTCGCACCAGAGTCACCGTTGGGGTCGGCCGTACTGGAGCGCGAGGTGCCATGCACCGGCTGGTGCAGATCGCCCACGATGTGAACGATCCACCCCAAGTGGTACGCGCGCACACTGGCCGGCACCGCCCGGTCCGCCAGGGCGTCGGCCATTTTGGGCAACTCGCTGGCGGCGTTGGGTTCGGTGAGCGCAATTGGGGGCGTACCGTCCAACGAAAATGACCGTGTCAAATAGTGCCACCCGTCGCGCCGCGCCATGGTGGGGAAGCCGGGGAGTAGCGGCGTGGGCGTCGCGTCGGCGCTGGATTCGCGGTAAAAGCGGGCATCGCTGCGGATGCGATCGGGCCAGACGGACACACGAATGAAAAGCTCGCGCATACCCGCGATGGTCTGCACATCGATGCCTTCCGCCAAACTGGTGAGATCGGGGTGTTCCCGCAGCAACGCGTTGACCCGGTCGCGCACCGGCTGACTGAGGCGATCATAGGCCATGGCGGCCATCGCGCGATGGCTAATCGCGTCCCAGCGACGCACCACGGGGGCGTGCGGCGCAGGGTTATCTAGCGCGGACACCGTGGCGGGCGTGAGCGCGAAGAGGCAGACGAGCAGTTTGAGTATTTGCACACGATGAGGATACCGCGGAATACCGCCAATGACATCCACGAATCGACGCTCAGCCCGATTCACGAGCGGTCGTCATGCGGTCATCCATTGCTGGCGAGTGCCGTCGGTGAAGGCGACGCGTCGAATCACCACTGACATCGTCCGCGTCGCGCACGACCAGCGTCCATCGCCGAGGACCAATGCCGACGTGGCGCAAAGTGTTGATGTGGTGTGCGGCAGGTTGATCGTGCGGCCGAGCGGGCGCATCACGAGGCGGGACTGGGCACCGTCGCCGTGTTTCGAGATCGGATCGATCTCCAAGGTCTTCACCGCGCTCTCCGCGCACCGGCTTGTTGGACAGGGGACCTGGCGACGCCGCCCGTCGCGGTCATGGTGTCACCGGTTCCGGCCGCACGGGCTGTGCGTGTCGGGGAACGGCTGGCATTCCCGCACTGATGTCGCCCCGCCGCCGCGCCATTCAGCCACCTCCAGCGGCGCCCGTACTCAGCGCATGCGCCTCAAGCTCGGCGAGTGACACCACATCAAGGGCGCGTTCATGACAGGCCGAGAGAACCACCGGCGGGGCCACGTTGGCCTCCAGTGCCTCCCGCCAACGCAGTACGCAGAGGCACCACCGATCACCCGGCCGTAGCCCTGGAAAGTCATACTCCGGGCGCGGCGTCACGAGGTCGTTGCCGCGCGCCCGCGAGAACGCCAAAAATTCGGCAGTCACCACCGCACACACCGTATGCGATCCTACGTCCTGCGGGCCGGTGCGGCAAAAGCCATCGCGCCAGTATCCAGTGCGTGGCGCCGTGCAGCAGCAGTCGAGCGTACCACCGAGCACGTTGCGCGGTGCCAACTGGTCAGGAAGCTCGTTCGTCACAGTGTCCTCATCGTCAAGGAAGAACGGTTGGTTGAGCTATCAAGCAAAATCCGACACGTATTTCGGTAAAGCCCCGACAGCGGCACCCCGCGCGCGGTGACACGATGCCGCAACACCACCACGATAACCGTCACGCCACACTGACACGTTACGCCTCGGAGTTCGCCGCATGCGCATCCTCCTCGTACACCCCAACTACCACTCGGGCGGTGCAGAGATCGCCGGCAACTGGCCACCGGCTTGGGTTGCCTACATCAGCGGCGCGCTCAAGTCCGCTGGCTTTCTCGACATCCGGTTCATCGACGCGATGACCGACCATGTCACCGACGACGCGCTGGAGTTCATCCTCCGCGCTGAGCAGCCCGACGCCGTGCTGCGTACCGCCATCACCCCCGCCAGCTATAAGGCGCAGGAGACGATGGCCCTCGCGAAGAAAATCCACCCCAACGCGGTCACGCTGCTGGGCGGGATCCACGGCACCTTCATGTACGGGCAGGTCCTCAACGAGGCCCCGGCGATCGACTACATCGTGCGCGGCGAGGGAGAGGAGATCGTCGTCAACGTGGTGAAGGCGATTGCCGAGGGGACGCTTGAGACGACCCGCGACGAAATTTGCGGTATCGCGTTCCGGCGTGACGGACAGCCCATTGCCACCACACCGCACCCGCCGATCCAAGAGCTCGATTCGCTCACGCCAGACTGGGCGATTCTCGATTGGAGCAAGTACATCTACATCCCGCTCAACTGCCGCGTGGCCGTCCCCAATTTCGCGCGCGGCTGCCCCTTCACCTGCCCCTTCACCTGCAGCTTCTGCTCGCAGTGGAAATTCTGGCGTCAGTATCGTACGCGCGACCCGAAGAAGTTCGTCGACGAAATCGAAACCCTCGTGAAGGTGCACAAGATCGGCTTCTTCATCCTCGCCGACGAGGAGCCGACGATCAACCGCAAGAAGTTCGTCGAACTGTGCGAAGAGCTCGTGCGACGCGACCTCGGAATCCACTGGGGCATCAACACGCGCGTGACCGACATCCTGCGTGACGAGGAACTCCTGCCGCTCTATCGCAAAGCAGGGCTCGTGCACGTGTCGCTCGGCACCGAGGCCGCCGCGCAGCTCAAGCTCGACCGCTTCAACAAGGAGAACAAAGTCGAGCAGTCCTAAAAAGGCGATTCAGCTGCTCAGGGACAATGGTATCGTCACCGAGGCGCAGTTCATCGTCGGTCTCGAGAACGAAACCCCCGAAACGCTGGCGGAAACGTACGCGATGGCGCAGGACTGGAAGCCCGACCTCGTGAACTGGAACTGCTACACGCCGTGGCCCTTCTCCGACCTCTTCCAAGACCTCGGCGACAAGGTCGAAGTGCGCGACTACGCCAAGTACAACTTCGTCACCCCGATCATCCAACCCGACGTGATGACTCGCGACGAGGTGCTTGCCGGCGTGCTCAAGAACTACGGGCGCTTTTACTTCAAGAAGGCTACCGGTGGCTACCTCTGGGACAAGGATCCCTATCGCCGGACGGCAGACTACCTGATCGCGTACAGTATCCCGCGTCTCGCGCAGCTGCTCATGCGCGCGCTTCCAGCACGGCTCGCCTTGCGGACGCTGCTGGCGGGGATCATGCGCCACACGTGGACGTTCGCCGGAACGGCGACGGTGCACGTCGCGCACAGCCGCGGAGCGCCATTACGATTGGTGCTCACGCACTGCCCGATGGGCCGCGCGCTCCACGAGCCGGTGCCCACCTGTCACTTTTACGCGGGCACGCTTGAGCAGATGTTGCACCGTCTGGTTTCGCCGACGGCGCGCGTACACGAAGTCGCGTGCGAGGCCACGGGTGCGGCGGGGTGTGAGTTTGCGCTGGCGGTCAGATAGGGGCTCGTCACGCGGCGCGCAGCCTGCGGAGTTCCTTCCGCGCGCTGAGATCCACGATGTCCTGCGCGCGACCCGCGCGCTTGGGCGCGACGAGGCGTGCCGGCGAAATCGTAGCAACCAGCACGCCCTCTACATCAAAGACGGCAATCTCGGTGCACGCGTAAGCCCACATGACGCTCCAGGCGCACCCAGAGGGCCCGGCCGGGCGCGGTGCTGGAGAGAACGCCCACCCATGAGATGGTGCATGTGTGTGACGGGAGCCGCGGAGAAACCCACCACAACACCGCCACACAGAACTGGGACGTGCCCGTGAGCAGGAGGTCACCTGACCAGCCGGGCGCGAACACCCCCGACGCACTGCGACATACCTCAGCACCCAGACCCGGGACGACGCTGCCAAAATGGAGCACGCGGTTCGAGACCCCACCGCTCGCGCGACCACGAGGTGGCGGGGGTCGTGGAGCACACCTGTCGCGGGCGCGAGCCGGATGCTCCATCCGGCGCATGGCCAGCAGCGCTGCCGCGAGCGTATCGTGCGATCGAATGTGGTGTCGACTTCCGGTCCCTGCGCATCCGCCGATACTCAATTTAAAGGTTTGCGGAGACGGAAGCGTCAATGACGATGCCCGAGTCGGTGGTCGCCTCACCGCCAGACGCCGCCGGCACGCGCCGCGCGCGACGCGGGGCGATAACACAATGATGATCGGCGCCTGCAGCGTTCTCTGCCGTCGCGTCCACCTTAATCCCACCCCCGCTCACTACCGCCGCGTCGGCGTCCGCGGCAGCCCCGCCAAGCGTGTTTTGAACGTCTGAAAGGCCCGCGTGTCGCGGGTAAGCGACTTCAAAACGACCGGGTTCAGCTTTTCGATTTCCGCTTCGGTGTTGGCGACACGACTTTCTTCCATCGGGTGCGAGGCGAGGAACACATCCAATCCGCTGGGGTTACGTTGGCGTTCGGCGAGGAGAATGCGGAACATGCTCGGCATGCCGCGCGGATCGATGCCGGCGCGCGTTACGTACGTGACGCCGAACTTGTCGGCTGAGGCTTCGTCGTCACGGCTGAATTTCGCGAAGCCGGCTTGGGCACCGACCTGCAAAGCCGCGCCGGCCACGCCCTGACAGGCCGACGGCACGAATATGCAGAGCCCCGTCAAGCCGATGTTCGCGCGCTGCGCCTTGGCCATCTGCTGCATACTGTGGCGCTGCGTCACATGTGCGATCTCGTGGCCCAGCACGCCGGCGAGTTCAGACATGTCGGTGGTCTTCTCGATGAGGCCCCGGTATACGTAGATATGGCCGCCGGGTACGGCGAAGGCGTTGATCTCCCCTTGGTCGACCACGTTGAAGCGCCAGGTGAGGCTTCGGTCGTCGGAGACCCGGGCGATGGAGTCGCCGAGCACGTTGATGTAGCGCACGATGTCGGGGTCGCGAATCATGGGAAGCTCGCGCTCGACCTGCTGCGCGTAGTCGTTGCCCATCGCCACTTCTTGTTGAGTTGGCGGCACACAGGCCGTCCCGGCGAACGAGGCCGTGAGGCCGATCATCGCCAACTGGCTGTTCCGTCGTGTATTCTCACGCATGGCAGTCGCCTGTCCGAAATGCTGGTCTAGTCTCAAGGTGCGTCTGGCCTGCACCACGGCATGGCCCGTGCCACACCCTGAGGCATACCCCACTCGCACCCGTTTGCATCTGTGAAGCTACTGACACTGGCTCGTGACCTGCAGCGCCGGAAAGCGCGTGAGCGGGAGCACCGATTTGTGGCGGAGGGGGTGCGTACAGTCGAGGCGTTACTGGCGTCGGGACTGCCGGTTGACGGGCTGCTCGTCACTCTTGGTTTGCGCGATCAGCCCCGTGGGCGGGAGCTGGCGGAGGCGGCGGACGGCAGGGGCATCCCCGTGGTCGAGGTGAGCGACGGGGAGCTGGACAGCGCGGCGGGTACTGACACGCCGCAGGGTGTGCTGGCCGTGGCGCCGATCCCGGAGCGGTCTTTGCGGGCACCTGAAGGCCCTTCCAGCCGATTTTTAGTGCTGGACGCCCTGCAGGACCCCGGCAACGTGGGCACGGTAATACGAACGGCGGCGGCGCTGGGCGTCACGGCCACGGTCGCATTGCCGGGAACCGTTGACCTGTGGAACGCTAAAGTCGTCCGTAGCACGATGGGCGCACTCTTCGTGCACCCGGCGTTGCCGATGTCGTGGGACGCGTTCGCGGAATATGCCGCAGCGCACGCCGTGCCGGTGTGGGCGGCGGACACCGATGGGGTGCCTCTCGATCAGGTCACGGCGGACTCTCTGCCGGCGCGTCTCGCGCTGGTGGTGAGCAACGAAGGGGCCGGCTTGTCACCTCAAATCGCGGCGGCGGTCACATCGCGGGTCGCGATCCGGATGGCGACCGGTATCGAGTCGCTGAACGTGGCGGTGGCCGCCGGGATCCTGCTGCATTCGCTGCGCGTCCGGTAGTCGCTGCTTCGCCGCCGTTTCACCTTCGCCGTTTGCCCTTCGCCCAATTCTGTGCTGCCACTTACTGCTGACTTTTTCGTACTCGTGCTCCTTCCGGTGTTCGTGCTCGGGGCTTCGATCGGGTCCTTCCTGAACGTGTGCATTTCGCGCTGGCCGGCCGAGCTCAGTGTGGTGCGACCGCGCTCCCGTTGCCCGAAGTGCGAGCGCGCGATCGCCTGGCACGAGAATATTCCGCTGCTCAGTTGGGTCTTGCTGCGGGGGAAGTGTCGTGGCTGCAGCTTGCCGATCTCGATACAGTACCCGGCCGTCGAATTGATCGTGGCGCTGGGGTGGGTGGCGAGCTTCGTGGCGTTCGGGCTGACCTTCGAGTCACTGCGGGTCGCGGTATTCGGCACGGTCCTGTTCGGCATCGCGGTGACCGACGCCATGACGTATCTGATTCCTGACGGCTTCACCATCAGCGGTCTGGTGTTGGTGTTCGCGGCGGCGATCGCGAACTTCTTCATCGGCGAGACCTCCCACTTTGCGTCGCCGTGGGCGGCGTTCATCGGTGCCTGCGCCGGTGCCGGTGCGATCACGATCATCGGCTGGCTGGCTGAAGTCATCATGAGGCGCGAAGCGATGGGCTTCGGCGATTCGACCCTCATGGCCGTGGTCGGCGCCGCACTTGGGGCCGAGCGTTCGTTGCTCACGATTGTCGTGGGAGCGTTCGTGGGCGCCGTGGTGTTTTTGCTCATCGTGGGGCCCATCGTGAAGTGGCGCACGCGTGGTACCGACGCGGCGTTCGAGTTCCCCGATGTGCCGTTCGGGGTGTTCCTTGCGCCTGCTGCCATGCTGGTCTTGCTTTGGGGAGATCCCCTTATCGCGTGGTATCTGCAGCGCGCGTTCCCGACCTGATCTCGATGCTGATGCGAATCATTTCCCCCGTCTCGACTCGTCGCCGAAAGGTGCTTTGCGTGCGCCTGCTGGGCGTGTGCGCCGCCCTGACCACGATCGCCGGTTGTGGCGAGAAGACTCCGCAGGGGGAAGGGCCGTATGCGGAACTGGTGGCGGAGTTCGTGCCGAAAATCGAGAAGGAAACGGGGCTGACCTTCAAAACGCCGCCGCGCATCGAATCCCGCACGCGCGATGAGGTCGGCAAGTTCGTGCGCCAGCAGCTCGAAAGTGAGCGGGCGCGCAAGCAGCTGGCCGGCCAAGAGTCGGCGTACAAGCTGCTGGGCATGATGCCTGACACCATGAATCTGCTGGCGCTGCTGCAAAAGCTGCTCGAGGAGCAGATTGTAGGCTACTACGATCCCGCTACGAAGGTGCTGTACGTGGTGGACGGTGCTCCTTCGGTGATGCTGCGTCAGACGGTGTCGCACGAACTGGTGCACGCGCTGCAGGATCAGTACGTGAAGATCGACTCGGTGCAGGCGCAGGTGGACAACGCGGATCGTCAAGCGGCGGCGCAGGCCGTACTCGAGGGCGAAGCGGTGTTCCTGCAACTTCGCATGGATCCGAACGTCGGGCCGATGCTGAAGATGCCCGGGGGCTGGGATCGCATTCGCGATGCGATGAAAGACGCGCAGACGGGTATGCCGGTGTTTTCGGCCGCACCGCGCGCCGTGCGCGAAGGGTTGCTGTTTCCGTATCTCGGTGGGGCCGATTTTGTGCGGCGCTTCATCGAGAAGCGTCCCGAGAAGGAACTGCTCATGGACCTGCCGATCTCCACCAAGCAGATTCTGAATGACGCGGCCTACTTCACGGACAACAAGGCCACGCGCGACGTGCCGGTTACGGTCACACTGCCCGCGCCGCGCACCGGCACGGTGGTGTACAGCAACAGTTTCGGCGAGTTCGAAACGCGATTGCTGTTGGTGCAGCACCTCAAGGATGAAACGCTGGCCCGTCGCGGCGCGGGTGGTGGAGACGGCGACAAGTTCGCGGTGGTCCGTACGGCCGATGGTGATGCGCTGGTCTGGGCGACGGCGTGGGATTCGGCAGTAGACGCCGCCGACTTTCTCGATCTCATGGGCGATGCCGCGCGTCGGCGCTACGAGATGGCGCGCATCGAGTTCCCGGCCGGCGCCACGTCGCGGCAGTACGATGTGCCGGCCAAGGGCACGCGAATCGCGCGCATGGTTACGGTGAGGCTGGAACAGGTGGACGGCCAGCCCGTAGTGATCTACATGGACACTCCCGCACGGATCGGCGCCACGCTGATCGACCTGGCCGGCATCACCGTCGCCCGCTAACAACATGGCGATCCCGCCAGTCACGGAAGCGGTCACGGCAACCGCAGCCGCTGCGGGACCACCCGCCCTGCAGATCACACCGGACGACGAACTCAAGCGCGTCCGCCTAGTGAGAATGCAGCGGGCGGCCACGCTGATGCTGGTAGGCGTCGCGCTGCTGTTCGTAGTCACGCGCCTGCTCGAGTCGCGGTACCCTTGGCTCGGTTTTGTGCGGGCGTTTTCGGAAGCCGCTATGGTAGGTGGTATCGCCGACTGGTTCGCGGTCACGGCGCTGTTCCGTCACCCGCTGGGGATCCCGATTCCGCACACGGCCATTGTCGCCTCGCGAAAGGATCGCATCGGCACCGCGCTCGGCAATTTCGTACAGCGCAACTTCCTGACACGTGACGTGGTTATGGCCAAGATCGCGGCCATGAACCTCGGTGACCGCGCGGCGCAATGGCTGGCGCAGCCTGAGAACAGTCGGCGTCTGGCGCGACAGGCGGCGCACGGGCTCTCGGGTGCAGTGGGAGTGATGCGCGACGAAGACGTGCAGGAGCTGGTGGATCGTGGCATCGTGTCGCGGTTGCGGCGCATGCAGGCGGCGCCGCTCATGGCGCGGCTGTTCGACTTACTCACCACCGGCGGACGGCATCAGGCGCTGCTGGATGACGCGCTGCGTCTCGCGGCCAGATTTCTGAACGAGAACGAGGCGATGATCCGCGAGAAGGTGAAAGCGGAGAGCCCGTGGTGGGTGCCCGGAGCCGTGGATAATCGCTTGGGAGACAAGATCGTGAGCGGCGTGGAAAAGACGCTGGTGGCGGTCGCGGCCGACCCCGATCATCCGCTGCGTCAGAGATACGACGAGGCAGTGGACCGCTTTGTAGTCTCGCTGCGGGAGAACCCCGAGACCATCGCGCGCTTCGAGCAGATCAAGCTCGATGTGCTGGCCCATCCCGGCGTCGCGGATTTCTCGCGTGACGTGTGGGGCGATGTCAAGGAGCGGATCGCTACCTACGCCCAGCGGCTCGCCGCCGACACCGACAAGGAGCCGGATCAGATCGAGAAGTGGTTGGCTGGCCTCGGGCAAAAAGTGCTCGCGGACCCGGCGCTCTCGGCCAAGGTGAATGGCTGGATCGTAGAGATCGTGTCCTACTCGGTGGAGCAGGCGCGCGAGGAAGTCGCGAAGCTGATCTCGGCCACCGTCGCAGCATGGGACGCCGATGCGACGTCCCGGAAAATCGAACTGCAGATCGGTCGCGATCTGCAGTTCATTCGGATCAACGGGACGATCGTGGGCGGACTGGTCGGGTTGATTCTGTATTCGGCGGGGTTGCTGCTCGCTCGGTGATTGGCGTCGGCGCTACCGATCCAACGCCACCGCGGTTGCGCGATCATCCGAAGTCGCGACCCCACTGATCGAGCCGAGCGGCAGCGCGTCGGCCGGATGCGTATCCGCATGCGGTAGCAACGCGAGATGCAGCACTTCGTCCATGGTGGCTGCGAAGGTGAATGCCATCTTGTCACGCACTTCCTGCGGCACGTCGCGCACGTCCTTCTCGTTGCCCTTGGGCATGATCACTTCGCGCAGCCCCGCGCGGTACGCCGCCAGGACCTTCTCCTTTACGCCACCGATTTCGAGCACGCGTCCACGCAGCGTAACTTCGCCGGTGAGCGCGAGATCACGACGGACCGGACGGCGCGAGAGTGCACTGGCGAGCGCCAGGGTGACGGCGATACCGGCTGACGGGCCGTCTTTCGGAATCGAACCTGCGGGGAAATGCAGGTGCATGTCGGATTCGCGGAACTCGCTGTCCTCGATGCCGAGTGTGACCGCGCGTGAACGAACGAATGAGTACGCGGCGTCGACCGACTCGCGCATCACGTCGCCCAACTGACCGGTCACGGTGAGCTTGCCGTTGCCCGGCATGCGCAGCGCTTCGATCGTCATGATGTCGCCACCGGTGCTCGTCCAGGCGAGGCCGGTCACGGCGCCGATTTCCGGCTCCATCTCGGCTTCTTCCATGGAAAAGCGCGGCGTGCCCAGGATCTCCTCGGCCCGCTCGATGCCGATCTCCCACGACGTGACGTCGCCGTCGGCCTTGGCGCGGGCGCGCTTGCGCAGCAGCGACGCGAGCGATCGTTCGAACGTGCGCAGACCGGCTTCACGCGAGTAGCGGCTGGTGATGAACCCCAGCGTCTGCTCCGGTACGCTGATGTCGTCGGTGGTGAGTCCGTGGTCCTCTAACAGGCGCGGCATCAGATACCGCTGGGCGATCTCGACTTTTTCTTCGATGGTGTAACCCGCAATCTGGATCACTTCCATGCGGTCGCGTAACGGACCGGGAATATCGTACAGGTTGTTTGCCGTGCAGATAAACAGCACGCTCGACAGGTCGAACGGCAGGTTCAAGTAGTGGTCCACGAACGTCGTATTCTGCGACGGATCGAGGACTTCGAGCATGGCTGCTGTCGGATCGCCCGAGCTGCCGCCGTTGCTCATCTTGTCGATCTCGTCGATCATGATGACCGGGTCGCGCACTTCCACGCGACGCAGCGCCTGAATGAGGAGCCCCGGCATCGCGCCTACGTAGGTGCGCCGGTGTCCACGAATCTCGGCTTCATCACGTACACCGCCTACCGAAATGCGATAGAACTCGCGGCCGATGGATTTGGCGATCGCTTCACCCAGCGAGGTCTTGCCGGTGCCCGGCGGCCCCACCAAACAGAGGATCGGGCCGGTGGGATCGCCGCCGCGCAGTTTTCGCACGGCGAGATACTCGATGATGCGTTCCTTCGCTTCGTCGAGGCCGTAGTGACGATCGCTGAGCGCGTCTTCGACCTTGGCGAGCACGATCTCCTGATCGTCGCCGCTGCGCGCATGCCAGGGCAGGGCGAGCACCCAATCGAGATACGTGCGCAACACCTGATACTCGCTGGACGCGGGCGAGAGCATACGCAGCCGTTCCGTTTCACGGCGCGCCTCGCTCGCGACCTTTTCGGGAAGACGCGCTTCGTCGATCCGGCGCAGCAGATCGACTGATTCCTTCTCGTTCGGATCGGCCTCGCCCAGCTCCGATTGAATCGCGCGTAGTTGCTGGCGGAGGTAGAACTCGCGCTGATGCTGCTCGATCTTGACCTCGGTCTGCTTCTTCACGTCATCCATCACGCGGGCGCGGGCCACTTCACGCTCGAGGCGCGAAAGAATGAAGCGAATGCGATGGCCGATATCGAGACGCTGCAGCACCTCCTCCTTGTCGGAGATGCGCAAGTTCATGTTCGTGGCCGCCAGATCGGCGAAGCGTCCGGGATCGGACACATTCATCTTGAGGATCTGCGGCACTTCGTTCGGGATGCGATCGACCAACTCGGCCAGCGTCTCCGCGGCGGACACGGTGCGCACCACGAGCTCGTCGAGCTCCATCGGCTCAGCCGGCGTTTCCTTCGCGCCCTGGATCTGCGCGATCGCGAACGGGTTGACCTGATCGATGGCGTCGATCGTGATGCGCCGTAGTCCCTGCAGCGTAATCTGGACCGTGTCGCCCGGCAGGTTGATGCGCTCGTGCACGCGAGCCGCGACGCCCACGCGCCCGATGAAATTGTGCGGATCGATCGCGTCGTCTCCGTCTCCGGAGGCCACGACGAGTGCGACGATCAGCCCGGATTCCTCGTGCGCGCGCAGGAGCGCGAGATTCTCGGGGGCGCCCATCTGCACCGCGATCGTCCCCAGTGGGTACACGATCGTGGAGCGCAGCGCCATCAAGGGCAGCGTAGGAGACAGCTCGGCGCGAAGAATTTCTTCCTTGCGCTGGCCGCGAGGCATCGGAATGCTGGGGAACCGCGGATTCGATCGTGACACGTGACCGGCGAAGAAAGTGACAGCGTGAACCGAGCTACGCCAATTATAGGACGGGCCGAACGGCGTACAACGCGTGATTCCGACGGAAGTTGCGCTATGGGTGGCCTGTTTCGTCACCCCCCAGGCACGAAACGGATGCTCGGCGTCACGGCCCGGGCGGGGAGTAGCGTGCGGGCGGCCCGCGATGGGCTCGAGCCCCACGGCTCCACCGCGATGGTTGTATGAGGCGACCGCGTGGGTTAGCCTTTCAGGTCTATGTTCGACGAACTATCAGACAAACTCGGGAACGTCTTCGCGAAGCTTCGCGGACGTGGCGTTCTCACCGATGCCGACATCAAGGAAGGGCTGCGCGAGGTTCGCCGCGTTCTTCTGGAAGCCGACGTGAATTTCTCGCTTACGCGTGAGTTCCTCGAACGGGTGGAGAAGCGGGCCGTCGGTGTGCTGCAGATCAAGACGATCCAGCCGGCCCAGCAGTTGGTGAAGATCGTTCACGACGAGCTCACCGCGATGCTCGGCGAACGGCGCGAGGGGCTCAAGATGAGCACCTTGCCGCCGACGATCATCATGATGGTCGGCCTGCAGGGGTCGGGAAAGACGACCACAGCCGGCAAGCTCGCCCGCAAGTTGATGCTCGAGAACAAGTCGACACGACTGGTGGCGGCCGACGTATACCGCCCCGCCGCCATTGATCAGCTCGAGACGCTGGGCCGTGCGCTGAACGTGCCGGTGTACGCCGATCGCGATACGAAGGACGTCGTGAAGATCGCGAAGGCCGGCATCGATCAGGGCATGCGGGCGCGCGATCGCGTGGTCATCATCGACACCGCCGGTCGTTTGCAGATCGACACGGACATGATGGACGAGCTCAAGCGGCTCAAGGCTGCGATCAAGCCCGACGAAATTCTGTTCGTGGCCGATGGCATGACCGGTCAGGAAGCGGTCAGGATTGCGCAGGGCTTCGACGAAGCGTTGAACGTGACGGGTGTAATCCTGACCAAGCTCGACGGCGATGCGCGCGGTGGTGCGGCGCTCTCGATTTACGGCGTGCTCAAGAAGCCGATCAAGTACATCGGTGTCGGTGAGAAGCCCGATGCGCTTGAGGAGTTCCATCCCGAGCGCATGGCCGGTCGCATCCTGCAGATGGGCGACATCGTGTCGCTCGTGGAGAAGGCGCAGGAAACGTTCGACGCCACCGAAGCGAAGAAGCTCGAGAAGAAGGTCCGCAAGGAAGGCATGGATCTCGAGGACTTCCTCACGGCGATGCGTCAGATGCAGAAGCTCGGACCGCTCGAGAATCTGCTGAAGCTGCTGCCGGGCGTGAACTCGAAGATGTTAAAGGACGTCAAGATGGACCCGAAGCGCATGAAGCACATCGAGGCCATCGTGTTGTCCATGACGCCGCAGGAGCGGAAGAAGCCGGAGATATTGAACGGCTCGCGCCGGGCGCGTATCGCGAAAGGGTGCGGTCGGCCGGTGAGCGAGATCAACAAGCTGCTCGAGCAGTTCCGCGAAATGCAGAAGATGATGAAGAAGATGGGCGGCGGGCCCGGCGGCGCCGGTGGCAAGGGGGGCGGTGGAATGCCCCGCCTGCCATTCGGCGGCGGTGGCGGCGGGATGTTCGGAATGCGGTGAACGAAACGGCGAGCCTCAGCTCGCCGTTTCTGTGTTCACCAGTTCGGAATCCAATCCTGGCCACGACGGGAGATTGTACGTGACCAGCGTGCGCAGGTAATGGCGCCCCTCGTCACCATGCTGCGTAACGACCGCCGCGGCGCCACGCGCCACCGCTTCGGCGTCGGCATACGGCGGTTCCAGCTCTTCGGGGATCACACCGGCCTCGTGCGTCACGCCGGCAGCATCGAGAAAAGTGATCTGGATCTGCGGTTCGAGATCGACGTAGAGCAGCTGGAGCAGCTCCAGCTCATCCTGCGGCGTCTGGGCATTCAGGCGCACGAATTCGCGGGCGAGCTTGTCGACCGGCCATGACATGAGCGTGGCGGCGCGGAACCCGCCGCCCTTGGCGGCGAGACGTTGCGAATACAGAGTGCGCGCGCCCTTGTGCTTGGCGAGGGCGGAGGTGACGAGCGACAAGCGCCGCTCGGGTGTCAGTAATCGATAGGGAGTAAGTGACTTGGCCATGGGCGAAAGCTAGCGGCGCGGGTGGCGCGGAGGGAAACCCTTTCGCCAGCGCCGATGGTTCCGGAAGACGTCAGAAACACGTAATCTCTGATTATGACTCGCTTCTCCCACTTTCGTGCGGTATCTCGACTGACCGCGCTGCTGGTCCTGGCTGCCTGTTCTGCTGCCGCCGATTACGACGTCGTTATTCGTGGCGGCACCCTTTACGACGGTTCCGGCGGCGCACCGATCGTGGGGGATGTAGCGATCCGTGGAGATTCCATCGTCGCCATCGGCACCGTGAGCGGATCCGGGCGGATCGAGCTCGAGGCCGATGGACTGGCGGTTGCACCCGGCTTCATCAACATGTTGAGCTGGGCCACGGAGTCGCTGATCGAAGACGGACGCAGTCAGAGCGACATCCGACAAGGGGTCACGCTCGAAGTAATGGGTGAGGGCGACTCGATGGGGCCGCTGTCCGATACGCTGCGCGCCGACATGATTTCGCAACAGGGTGACATCACATTCCCGATCAACTGGCGCACGTTGCGCGGCTATCAGGACTCGTTGGTGAAGAAGGGCATCAGCACCAACATCGCGTCGTTCATCGGCGCGACCACGGTACGGACCAATCACGTGGGATGGGATGATCGCGCTCCCACCGCGTTGGAACTCGAAGCCATGCAGGCCGAGGTCCGCGTGGCCATGGAAGAAGGCGCACTCGGCGTGGGCTCATCGTTGATCTATGCGCCGGCCTTTTACGCGAAGACGCCGGAACTGGTGGCGCTCATGAAGGCCGCCGCGCCATTCGGCGGCATGTACATCTCGCACCTGCGCAGTGAGGGCGCGCGCCTCGAGGAAGCCGTCGAGGAGTTGATCACGATTGCGCGCGACGCTGGTGTGCGCGCCGAGATCTATCACCTGAAGGCTGCTGGTGAGAGCAACTGGCCGAAGATGGAGAAGGTGCTGGCGCGTATCGAAGCCGCGCGCGCGGAAGGGCTGGAGATCACTGCCGACATCTATCCGTACACGGCAGGTGCCACCGGACTCGACGCCGCGATGCCGCCGTGGGTGCAAGAAGGCGGCTACGCTGCGTGGACGAAGCGTCTGCAGGATCCGGTGATCCGCCAGCGCGTTGCCAAGGAAATGCGTACGCCGACCGATCAGTGGGAAAGCCTGCTGCTGGCTGCCGGGTCGCCCGAACGCGTGGTCCTGTCGGGCTTCAAGGCCGACTCGCTCAAGCAGTATACGGGCAAGACACTGGCGGCGGTGGCCAAGCTGCGTGGTACCACACCGGAAGAGACGGCGATGGATTTGGTAGTGAAGGATGGCACGCGTGTGGGCACGATCTACTTCATCATCGACGAGGACAACAT
>NZ_JBDNFF010000057.1:0-12011 GCF_041689975.1 Gemmatimonas sp. | reverse complement strand
GCGGCGCACTCGGCTCTTACGGCGCACGCGTTCGAATACGGTATCGCCCTCTTGACCTTCGCCGTGCTTGAGTTGAGAGACCCCAGCGCTGACATCAGTTCGCAGCGCTTCAAGCCGTGCGATCTGTTCGGCATCATACGCCTGGAGTAGTCGCAGTCCAGCGCGGACCACTTCACTCGCCGTCGTATACGTCCCGCTCTTCACTTTCTCGCCGACAAAAGCCTCGAACTCGGGCGTCAATGACACGTTCATGCAGACCTCGCGCTGGGTGAGAATGGAAACTGTCGCGTATAACAAAAAATAGCAATATCTGACATCGGCCGAATCGGGACACACGATCCGAAATCGCCCGAGATTCGAACGGGGATCCAACCTTTGTCAGATTGGCAACGTGATGAAGGACTTACGATTGGAGAATAGTCCCCGTCGAAGCGACGTGCGCGCGCCACGGTCGTGGTGGCAGGAGGTGCGTGGCTCGCTCCGCGGCACCACGCGGGATTACACCACGGGCCCGATCGGCCGCTCCATTTTCCGCCAAGCCTTTCCGATGGTGCTGGAGATGATCATGGAGAGCCTGTTCGCGCTCTCCGATGTGTTCTTCGTGGCACGACGCGGCGGGGGCGATGCGGCGGTGTCGATGCGCGTGATGTGGCTGGCCAACGGCATCGACATCGTGCTCGGGCCCTCACTGATTTTCGGCGTGGGTCCGTTTCCGTAGCTGGGCGTGACGGGCGCCGCGGCTGCCACCACAATCGGCCGGAGCACGGGCGTGTGCTACGCGGTGTGGCGTTTGATGCGCGGATCAGGCCATATACGTGTGACCCACGAGTTTCTGATCATGGAATCCGACACCATGCGCGCGATGCTCCGGCTGTCAGTGAATGCCACGTTCCAAGTGCTCATCGGCAGCTTGCGCTGGATGGTGCTTATTCGCTTAATGGCGTAATTCGGCAGTTCGGCCATGGCCGGCCATACCATTGACCTCCGTATGGTCATGTTCGCCATGTTGGCGGCGCATACGCTGATGGCCAAGGTCAGTGCGGTGATGTTCCGCAAGGGGGCGTGGCGCACGCTGCGGGTGTAACGGGCGGGGGGACGACGGCCGCGCTGTCGGGCGACAACGCCGCGCGAAGGTTCCCCAACAGGGTGCCGCGATTGCCGAAGTCCCAGACGGCGCCGTAACGCAAATCGGCGATCACGAACTGTGGACTCTTGGGCGTCGCGTTCGGCCGAGACAGAATCACGAGCGTGTCCGTCCACTTCACCGTAGGCGGCTGCATCGCATTGGTGAACGCAATCACAGCGAAGCTGGAATCGCCGCGCGTAGTGAGACGGCGGATTGCGAATGACGTGTTGCCTTCGAAGAGACTGCCGAACATGTCGCCTTCCACGAACGGCGGCTTTTCATCTGGCGCGCGACGCGACGCGTTGTCGCGTTCGTGCCGCGCCTCGGTGAGCAGGCGTACCAACGTAGAATCGAGATACGGTCGCACCGCGTCGAGGGCGAGCGAGTCGGGAACGCCGCGTACACCAAGACCATCGATCAGCGTGTAGAACTGCGCTGCCGTTTCTGGCGGGGATGACGGCGCCCATGGCCGGCAGCCGGCGGTTATACCCAGCACGAGCATCACCACCCCTTGATACGAACCACGCAGCGGTCGCGGTGCCACGGTTCGCCTCATGCAGCCAACCGAGCCGACGCCATCTTCAGCTCTTTGCGCTGCAGTTCCCCGCGCAAGAGCAACAGCGTGAATGCCGCGTGCAGCGTGATCGTGATCATTCATTTGGCCAGCCACTCCCAGATGATGCGTGAGCAATCCGCCGCGAGCGCGTCGGCGACCCTTGGATCAGCGATGTTGCGTGTGAGAATCGCGATCGCGTACGGCGCTTTCTCCGGCGGGTACACCAACCCCGCGTCGTGCCGTGTGGCGGTGATGCTGCCGGTCTTGTGCGCCACGCGTGTGCCGACCGGCAGCCCGGCCGGGATCTGCGAATTGAACGCCTGCTGCTCGAGAATGCCGAGCATGTCCGCCGTTGCGGTGCTGTCGCCGACCCGTCGCGACTGCAGGGCAATGAACAGCACCACCAGGTCGCTGGCCGTCGTGACGTTGTTCATGCCCTTCCGGAACGCCGGCGTGTCCTCCACACCGCGAAGCACCACGGTATTCTTCGCCCCCAGCTCACGCGCCAGCGCCGTGATCTTCGCCGGCTCGAGCAGCGTGATCAGCGTATTCGTCGCGAGGTTGCTGGAGTGCGTGATCATGCGCTCGGCCAGCCAGCGCACGGCCACATCCTGCCCCACGCGCGCATACACCGTGCTGTCGCTATCATCGGCCGGATCGAGCACGTACGCCGAACTGTCCGCGATCGACCGGAACGTGTTGGTGAGCCGGATCGTCTGATCCGGGCGCAGCCGTCCCTGCGCAAAGGCATCGTACAGCGCGAACAGCACCGGGACCTTCATCATGCTCGCCGCGTGAAACACGGTGTCGGCGTGCAGATCGAAGGCGCGGCCGCGTTCGACGTCACGCATGGAAATCGACACCTGCGCGCCGGGCACGCTGGCGATGCGCGCCTGGATCTGCTGACGCACGGACAGCGGCTTTCGCGCGCCGATCAGGCCACAGCCGGTGCTGCCGAGGACTACCAGCGCGACCGCTAGGGTGACCACGAATCGAAGGGATGAGAGTCGCATGGTGGGAAGGCTGTCATGTTTTGCGGCCGTACGCAATCGCCGGCGGTCTCTCTTGCCCAAATCGCGATTGCGTGCTGATTTCCTTGCCTATGCGCATAGATCCCCTGCCCCGTCTGGTCCCCCGGCGTCTCCTCGCCCTCGCCCTCCCGCTGCTGTTCGCCTGCTCGCCCAAGGGTGACAGCAAGCCGGTAATCGGGCTGATCACGAAGACCGCGTCGAACCCGTTCTTCGTCAAGATGAAGGAAGGGGCCGAACAGGCCGCCGCGGCGCAGGGCGCCACGCTGATGGCGGCCGCGGGTCGCTCCGATGGTGACAACGCCGGACAGGTCACCGCCATCGAGAATCTCGTAGCCGCCGGTGCCAAGGCCATTCTGATCTCCGCCAGCGACTCGAAGGCCATCGTGCCGGCCATCAAGAAGGCGCGCGACGCCGGCATTGTGGTAATCGCCCTCGACAGCCCGACCGACCCGGTTGACGCCACCGACGCCCTCTTCGCCACCGACAACTATCGCGCCGGGCAGCTCATTGGCCAGTACGCCAAAGCGCGCTTGGGGGCGACGCCCGCCAAGATCGCCACGCTGGATCTGATTCCGGGAAATCCCACTGGCGCGCAACGCCACAACGGCTTCCTGAGCGGCTTCGGGCTCCCGTCGTACGAGAAGACGCGGAACGAGCTCGCGCAACCGCCGGAAGTGGTGTGTATGACCGACGCCATGGGTGATCAGGCCAAGGGACAAACGGCCATGGAGAACTGCTTGCAGGCGCATCCCGAGATCAACGTGGTGTACACGGTGAACGAGCCGTCGGCCGCGGGCGCCTTCAACGCGCTGCAGAAGGCCGGCAAAGAGAAGGGCGTGCTCGTCGTGTCGGTCGACGGCAGCTGCCGCGGCGTGCAGAACATCGTAGACGGTGCGCTCACGGCGACCGCACAGCAGTACCCGCTGCGCATGGCCGAATTGGGTGTCGAGGCGGCGATGGCGTTCATCAAGACCGGCAAGAAGGCGTCGGGGTACGTGGATACCGGCGTGCAACTCATCGCGAGGGATAGCGTGGCCGGTGTGGCGAGTCTTGGCGCGGACAAAGCACTCGGGCTCTGTTGGGGCTACAAATGACCGTTCGGCGGCTGGCCTTTGCCGGTCCGCTCGTTGCGCTGCTGCTCGCCTGTGCCTTCTTCGCGCTGCAATCGCCGCGATTCCTGACCGGCGCCAATCTCTCGTTGGTGCTGAGCCAGGTGATGGTGGTCGGCGTGCTCGCGATCGGCCAGACGCTGGTCATTCTCACTGGTGGTATCGACCTCGCCTGCGGCATGATCATGGCGCTCGGGTCGATTTTGATGAGCATGCTGGCCGTGAAGCACGGGTGGCATCCGGCGTTGGCGATCGCCGGCGGCATGGGTGTCACCACGCTCGCCGGGATGATCAACGGCCTGCTGGTCACGCGCATCAAGCTGCCGCCGTTCATCGTCACACTCGGGACGATGAACATCGCGTTCGCCGCCACGCAGCTCGTGTCACGCGCACAAACGTTCACCGACTTACCACCCCTGTTCACGTGGCTCGGTAACAGCGTGCGGGTGGGGAACACCCCAATTGCGTTCGGCGCGCTCGCGATGCTGGCGTCGTATGCGCTCGCTTTTGTGTTGCTGCGCGAGACGGCGGCGGGTCGTCATGTGTACGCCGTGGGCAACAACAGCGAGGCTGCACGACTGGCCGGTATCAATACCAATCGCGTGCTCCTCAGCGTGTACATGTTGTCGGGACTCTGCGCCGGTATCGCGGCATTGCTGTCGATTGCGCGCACTGGCGTGGGCGATCCCCAAAGCGGCCAGACGGAAAATCTCGATACCGTGACGGCCGTGGTGCTGGGCGGTACGAGCTTGTTCGGTGGACGAGGAATTATTGTCGGTTCGTTGGTTGGTGCGCTGATCGTGGGCGTGTTCCGTAACGGACTCACGCTCATGGGCGTGTCGTCGGTGTATCAGATTCTAGTCACCGGCGTGTTGGTGATTTTGGCCGTGGCCACCGACCAGTGGTCGAGAAAAGCATGACGGTGCTGGAGGCGCGCGGCCTCGTGAAGCGCTACGGACAGGTGACCGCGCTCGACGGCACCGACTTCGAAGTGGGCGCCGGCGAGATCATGGCCGTGATCGGCGACAACGGCGCTGGCAAGTCATCGCTCATCAAGGCACTGTCGGGCGCCATGATTCCGGACCGCGGCGAGATCTGGCTCGACGGCGCGCGCGTGCACTTCGACGGACCCATTGACGCTCGACGCGCGGGTATTGAAACGGTGTATCAGGATCTCGCGCTGGCGCCAGCGATGTCGATCGCCGAGAATCTGTTTCTGGGGCGCGAGCATCGTCGAGCGGGATTGGCGGGTTCGTTACTGCGTCTCATCGATCGACCGCGCATGCAGCGCGAAGCCGAGGCGCAGTTACGCCAACTTGGCATCGGCATTCGCTCCATTACGCAGGCCGTGGAGACCCTCTCCGGCGGCCAGCGTCAGGGCATCGCGGTAGCACGCAGCGCGGCGTTTGCGCGGCACGTCGTGATACTCGACGAACCCACCGCCGCGCTCGGCGTGAAAGAGAGCGGTATGGTGTTGGACCTCATCAAACGCGTTCGCGATCGGGGCCTGAGCGTGATATTGATCAGCCACAACATGCCGCACGTCTTCGAACTGGCCGACCGCATTCACATCCAGCGGCTGGGAAAACGGGCGGCGTTGGTGCGCACGAGCGAGATCGGCATGGCCGATGCGGTGGCGGTGATGACCGGAGCCGTGAGCGGTGAGATGTCACGCGCGTCCGTGTGATGCGACGCGCACAATTGTGATGACAGCGAAGGGTCATGGACGGTGCAACGTACGGCATGTCGCCCTCACGTCTGTTGCTCTTGGTGCGTGACCGGGCCGCCGTGCGCCGCTACAGTCCGCGCACGACGCAGGCCTATGTGCATTGGATTGTGCGTTATGTGCGATGGAATAACCTGCAGCATCCCGCCACGTTCGGTGGCGTGCAGGTGCGAGACTTCCTGACGTATCTGGCGTGCGAGCGGAACGTGGCGGCATCCACGCAGAATCAGGCACTCGCGGCGCTCCAGTTCCTCTATCGAGACGTATTGGAGCAGCCACTGGCTGCGCTATCCGGACTCGTGCCGGCGCGGAAGCCCACCACTCTCCCTAATGTGCTGTCGCGGGAGGCCGTGCAGCGGGTGCTGGCCTGCCTGACCGGCACCCCGCTGCTGATGGCCCAGCTGTTGTACGGGAGCGGCCTGCGCCTGCAGGAGTGCTGTCAGCTGCGCGTGAAGGATCTCGATTTTGACCGCGGCGAGCTTCGGGTGCGGCGCGGCAAAGGGCAGCGCGACCGGGTCACCGTGCTGCCCGGTGCGGTGGGCGAGCCGCTGCGCGCGCACCTGACGCGCGTTCGAGCGATCATGGCGCGGCGTGCCGCCCGCGGTGGCGGCTTCGTGGAAGTGCCGGGCGCTCTGGACCTCAAGATCCCGCGCGCCTCGCGACACTGGAGCTGGTGCTGGGTGTTTCCCGCCGCGCGTGAGTACTGGCACCGCGAGAGCGATACGCGGCGGACGCACCACATCCACCCGACGGTAGCGCAGCGGGCGGTGGCGGCGGCCGGTATTACGTCCGGCGTCGCGCAACGCGTCGGGTGCCATACGTTCCGGCATTCCTTTGCCACGCACCTGCTGGAGTCGGGCTCGGACATCCGGACCGTGCAGGAGTTACTGGGGCACAAAGATGTGAAAACGACCATGCTGTACACGCACGTGCTGAACCGTGGCGGGCTCGGGGTGCGCAGCCCTCTCGACGTAGGGTGCTGACAGGTGCGATCCAGGCAACCCTCCAGCCGAAGTCCGTTTAGGCTGCGAAGCTCGCAGCCTAACGGGAACGGGACCAACGGCGACCAGCGGGCAAAGTCGTTGCGCCGTCGTGGGTTGCGGAGTTGCGCGTGAAGCAGCACGTTTTCGTTATGCTGCGAGAAGTTGCCTGTATAGCGGCCGCCTCGCAGGCATGCCCCGCAGGCCAATGAGCGTTAGCGGGCGAATCCGGCGTTCGTGCCGTGTCGGCATCGGGGGAGCAGTCGCAGCCCTGCGACGATGGCACCACGCGGTTCTGACGGTCCGTATATTTCCAGCAGCCTCGCACCGGAGATCTCATGAACTGGCAGCCCTATATCACCACCTCGACAGACGTCGCCGGCGGCAGACCGATCGTGCAGGGGACGCGGCTGACAGTCGAATTCGTCCTAGGGTTGTTCGCGGCGGGCTGGACGTCCGCGCAGGTGCTGGAGAATTATCCGACCCTCAACGCCGACGCGCTGCGGGCTGTGTTCGCGTACTCCGCCGAGGTGCTCCATGATGAGGCCCTCTATTCGCTCCGGTTCGACGCGGCGTGACGGTGCCGGGCGCGGCGTGTCCCCTGCTGGCAGACGAGAATGTGCCGCGCGCCTCAGTCGACTATCTCCGCGCTCGCGGCTACGACGTCGTCTGGATCGCGGAAGCGAGCCCAGGCGTCAGTGATCCCGTGGTGTTAGCGCGCGGCCGCGCCGAGGCGCGCCTCACCTTCGGCTTCGATCTTGATTTGCCGGAGCGCATCGTCCGCGGAACCGATGCGCCACCACTCGGGCTGGTGCTCTTTCGTGGCGCGCCCGAGACACCGACAGCGACCGGGGAACTGCTCGAGGCCTTGCCCCTTCGCGACGATCTGGAACTCGCCGGACGCATCACGGTGGTGAAAGGCGCGCAGGTGCGGCAGCGACCATTCCCGCCCGCCCGCTAACAAACGGTTGCAGCAGACAGCGGAGCTATTGTATGCTCGCTTCGCTCGCTCTATTTCGTTCCGCTGCAGCTGAACCGCGGCGTTAGACATCACTTGTCAGGCTGCGCGCAAGGCATGAGCGTCGCCGATGAAACGCTCCGCGCTGCCGCGCACGCCGTCACACGCACCTCACGCGCAGGCGCATCATCAACTGTTGGCAGACACCCCCGCGGGGACGGATCGGGTTGTCGATGATCACCGCGACAGGGGAATCTGCGCGCGCGCCGGTCGTCCGAGCAGCCGTGCCCAGCCCTCGACTTTCCAGTCGTGCGCGTCGTATCGACCGAACACGCGACCGCCGCTCTGCTCGGGTGCGGGCCCCGACGCCTGACGTAGCTTTCGGGACACTTTTGCACGGAGTTCAGATGTCGCTCGAACTGACAGCCATCGTTCGCAAGGACCCAGCAGGCGGGTTTGTCGCCTTTGTGGAGGAGCTCCCGGGGGCCAACACCCAGGGAGAGACGTTGGAGGAAGCCCGCGAGAATCTGCGCGAGGCCGTCGCGCTGGTACTGGAGTCCAATCGCGCGCTGGCGGAGCAATCGCTGGTGGGCGCCGACGTCATTCGCGAACGCCTGATCGCGTAGTGGGGCGCGGGTGAAACGCATCGTTTTGGTCCGGCCCTTGGCAGCACACGTGCGTCGCTTGCTCCGCGAAGGCGGGAGTCATTCGGTGTTCGTCAATGCGGACGCCTCGAAGGTCTCGACCGTGCCACGACACCGGGAGATCAAGGACTTCCTCGCCCGAAAGATTAGCAAGGCCTTGGACGTCGCGTGGCCGTGAGGTCTAACTGTGCGTTGCTGCAGAACGCAGCGTGTTATGCCGCCAAGCAAGGTCCAACCGCCTGATCTTGCCAATCCATGCTACTCAGTAGTAGGTTCCATCTATGGCCGAAGAGCGACGCGACCTAGAGTTCATCTACACGCCGCTCTTCGAACGCAGCGCACGCGGCCTCTTCGATGGCGAATGCATGCGACACGCCGAGCTGGAGCTGCTCGCCGATCCACTCGCTGGGGCGATGGTGGCGGGCACCGGCGGGATTCGGAAGCTCCGCGTCGCCTTCCCCGGTCGAGGCAAGCGCGGTAGCGCGCGCGTGGCCTATTTGTACGTCGAGATCCGCGGCCGTGTGTACTTCCTCTTGGCCTATGCCAAGGCGGAGCAGCTCGATCTGAGCCCGGCCGACAAGAAGGCCCTCCGCGGCCTCGTCCACGAGTTGGAGGTACACGAATGACCGCGCGCCGAACGAACCTAGGGTCGTTGCTGGTGAGGAGCATGCGCGAAGCCGTCCGGATCGAGGCGGGTGCCCTCCGTCCAGCACGACGCCATCGCCGGACGATCACGGACGTCACCGTGAGTCCGCCGCCGGCGTACGGGGCCTCGCAGGTCCGCGCTCTGCGGGACCGCCTCGGCCTCTCGCAACCCCTGTTCGCCCAGGCGCTCAACGTGAGTGTGGGCACCGTCCGCGGGTGGGAGCAGGGGGCCCGCGTTCCGGATGGGCCGTCGCGGCGGTTACTCGAAGTCGTCGAGCATGCCCCCAACGTCCTCTTGCGTGCCGTTCACGACGCACGCGGCCGATCCGTTCGCGCCCCTGCGGCATAATCTCGCGTTGCAGCCGACGAGCAAACGCGGGTGCGCTCGCTTCGCTCGCTCTATCTCATTTGCTCGCTGCTGAACGCCGGCGTTAAGTAGCGCAACTGACATTGATGGCTCCGAGGCGCTTGCCTCTGTGTGGAGGCGAGTCCCGCGCCGTTCGTGGGTTGCGATTCGCCAATTCGCACCACTGGAGGGGCGTGTCGGTGGCGCTCGCTGCTGTCCTCACGGCTATCCTCGGGGCCGCGGCTCCGGTATCTTTCCGGTGCCTTCCGCCCCGAGCGCCGCCGATGGGCCAGACCGTGGAGTTAATGGACCGTATCACCGTGAACCCCGATCAATGCGGGGGGCGTCCGTGTATCCGGGGGATGCGCATTCGGGTGAGCGATGTGCTGGACTTGTTGGCGGGGGGGGCTGACGGCGGACCAAGTGGTTGAGGAGCTGCCCGACTTGGAGCGCGATGATGTCGCGGCGTGCCTGCGCTTTGCCAGTCGTCGCGTGGGACACCCCGTCCTCGCGGCGTAACCGGTGCGAGTCTGGATCGATGCGCAGTTGTCCCCCGCGCTCGCCCAGTGGTTGTGCGACGACGTCGGGGTGGATGCTGTCGCGGTCCGCGCACTCGGTCTCCGCAGCGCCGAAGATCCGGTCATCTTCGCGGGGGCACGCACCGAAGGCGCGGTCGTGCTCACGAAGGACAGCGACTTTGTGGAGCTCGTCGCGCGATGGGGTCCGCCGCCGCAGATCAGTTGGCTCACGTGCGGGAATACGAGCAATGCGTTTCTCCGTGGGAGTCTCCGCGACGCGTGGCCGCACATCGAGACGTTGCTCGCGGCGGGTGAACCGCTGGTCGAGATCGGTGGGCGCGCTACCTAACCTGACGCTGCTGCAGACAGCGGTTCGGCAGTCGCCCCGCTGGTCGATGCTCGCACGTGCAGATCGAACGGCGGCATGTCCCGCGCACGGCGTAGCTGAGGCGCCAGCGTTGGCGTCCCGCGCGGGCGCCGCGGCGCCGAGGGCGGTTAGATTCCGCCGTCCCCTCCTGTGGAGCGTGGTATGGATCTCGACTTGGAGCAGTTGGCGGCGGCCGTGTTCCGCTTGCCTGACGCGGCGCGGGCTGACTTGGCGACCCGCCTGTTGGCCAGCCTCGAGCCGGAGCTGCCCGGCGACTCCGCCGCCGCGATCGCCACCGCGTGGGACGCCGAGCTCGAGCGGCGTGACGCAGAATTGACCACGGATCCGCGGAGCGGGATTCCCGCGGCGGAGGTCTTCCGCATGCTCGAGGCGGACCTGGCCGGGCAGCGCGCCGCCCGGGGCGAGACCGTCCGCTGAGCCTGGAGGCACCGCCGCTCACGTTCCATCAAGAGGCGCTGGTGGAGCTCCGGGACGCGGTGCGGTACTACGGCGCGCGGCTCCCGCAGCTGGGCGCGGACTTCGTCGCCGAGGTGCGCCGGGTCACGGCGCTCGTGGTGCTCCGTCCCCACGCGGGTGAGCCCATGGCCCGTGGGCGACGGCGGTGGCGCTGTGAACGGTTTCCCTACGCCGCGGTCTATCGCGTGGCGCCGGATGGCAGCATTCGCGTCCTCGCCGTCGCGCATCATCGGCGACGCCCCGGCTATTGGCGAGCGCGTACGCAGGCGACGACTGAGCGCATGCGGGGGGTCGGCGCGCGCCGGCGCTGCCGAACGGTGCGTTGCTGTTGACAACGGCTTCAAGGATTGCGGCCTTGCTCCCTTCGGTCGCTGGCCGCAACCTATTGAAGGCCGTTGCAGCAGAACGCGAGCGTTGAGGCTGTAGAATAAGGCGATTTCGCGGCCGCAGGACGTCGTCTATGATTCTCGTGATCGCCTCGATGCGCCGAACTCGGAAAAAGCGCGCGTTTATCGACGGTTTCGCGTGGAATTACGCGTATTGCTGCGCGTTCCGCGGTGCTCTCTACGCGGCGTAGCCCGCGTGGGCGAGTTTCTCGATGTTGTGGACGAGACAATACAGCGTCCATTGCCCGTTTACTTTCTCGCGGCCGCGCAGCGTGAAACGATCGAGCCGCTTGTTCGCCCGCAGATTGCCGAACACCGGCTCCACCGTGGCGAAGCGTCGCCCATACGCTTCGCGTCCCTCTGGTGCGTCGAGGCGCGCTCGCATGCGCGCGGTGTACGTGGGCCCGTCGGTGTCGATGCGTCCATGGAAGAACGCCACGTTGCGCATCGGGGTGGTGTCTGGCGTGCGCAAGCACTGCGCGCGCAGCGGGCACGGCCCGCCGTCCCGCTTGGCGCCGCGAACGTGTGCACCGACGTGGTGGTTTGTCTTCCGGTTTCCCCCGCTACGGTACAACGACTTTCCCGCGGGACACACGCCGGTGCGCGCCTCGGCATCGGTCGTGAAATCGGCGGTGGTGAACACCGTCGGTGTCGACGTCGTGGGTGTCGCACTCTTGTCGTGCAGCGGATGCGGCCCCTGTTGATGGCGCGCTTGCGTCGCGAAGCGTTCGTCGCGTTGGCGCAGGTCGCGATCAGCGATCAGCGCCTCGACCGACATCGTATCCAGCGCGCGGAGATTCGCTTCGCTATGGTAACCCGCATCGGCGGTGATCAGCGTGGTGGCACCGCGCAGCGGCTGCAGCGCCATCGACGATGGGCACCAGCAGCTCCTGTGCCGTGCCGGTGCCGTGCGCCTGCGCGACGACGATGATCTGATGCGCCGCATCGACGGCCGCCACCCCCGTGTACCCTTGGATGACGCCTTTGCTCGTGGCCATCTTGGCGCTGTCGTTGTCGGTGCGGTTACTCTTGCGCACGGCGCCCGTCGCGCCCCGTCGATCCTCCGGATGCGTGGCGAGCCACTCGCGCAGGTGCTCAGCGTCGCGCGTGGGCCGCTCGTGGCGCTGTTGCGTCTTCGCGGC
>NZ_JBDNFF010000056.1:0-23846 GCF_041689975.1 Gemmatimonas sp. | reverse complement strand
GCCTCCGCGCAAAAGACCGACATGCAGCGCCTCGTCGTTCACGTCGAGACCAGACAAAACGACTCCGTTCCCCAAGTAAATCAACCACTTACACCGTTCTAATCCAAAAACGTTGGGACGCTACTGATTTGACATCACAGTGGCTAGGGAGGGAATCGAACCCCCGACACGCGGATTTTCAGTTCCCATGCCACTCGGCGGATCTCGGTCGTGCTTCAGCGGGGAAAGTCGTGCATGGCGGTGCAGCGTCCCTCAGTTTGGGCATGTAGAGTCCCTCAGTCATGAACGCTGGTCGGTCGCGATCCCGCGCATCCGTCTGTCGTCTCACCCTGTGTGCTTTTTCTGGACAGCTGATCCATGGCCTTGAAGGTGGGCGTGATTGACGACCAGCGCCCGGATGCGTGGGTACGGACCGTGATACGTTGACGGGGCCCAATGGATGATTTATCATTCATAAACACTTTGTACGGAGGATAAATCATCCTTATGACGAATATAGACATCCTCCCATCGCGCGTCCGGCGCTCACTGGTGGCCGTGGGTCGCGGCGTCAACATCGCAAGACGTCGGCGAAAACTGACGGCCGCGATGATGGCCGAGCGCATTGGCGTGACCCGTCAGACCTTCCGCCGCGTCGAACAGGGCGATCCCACGGTGGCGATGGGCACCTACCTGATGGCGTTGTTCGTCGTCGGCCTCGACTGGGGCGGCCTTGAGCTCAGCGCCGACCCGCAGGCCGATGACACGGGCACCGCACTGGAGATCGCCGATCTACCAAAGAAGGTCCGCCCCAAGCGGACCCCGCAGCCGAAGTAGCACGTGGCGTCCCCATCAATCCAACGACGGCTCGACGTACTCGTCGGTGACACCCTCGTCGGCCACTTGCGCTACACCCAAGAGGGTCGGCGGGAGCACGCGTCGTTCGAGTACGCCGAAGCGTGGCTTGGCACACCCACCCGATACGCGATTGACCCCACGCTCCCGCTGGTGAGTGGCCCGCAGTTCGCCCCGCGCGTCACGGATCTGGATGCCTCGCGATTCCACGGCGTCATCGCCGACACTGAACCCGACGGATGGGCGCGGCGCGTGATTCGACGTGACCACGCGAAGCGGCGCCAAGCAGCAAGGGCACGCGGCGAGGACATGGACGTGCTCGTCACGGCGCTGGATTTCCTCCTCGCGGTCGATGACGCCTCGCGCGTCGGGGCACTGCGCTTTCGTGACGACACGGGCGCGTGCCAACGAGCGCAGGAGCCCGGCCGGCGCACCGCGCCGCCACTCCTCGAACTGCCTGATCTTTTCCGCGCGACGCGGGCGGTCGAACGCCAGACGGAGACACTGGCCGACCTGGACTATCTGCGCGGTCGGGGCACCTCGCTCGGGGGCATGCGGCCGAAGTGCAGCGTCCGCGACGACGAATGGGGGTTGTGCCTCGGCAAATTTCCGAGCGTGACGGATACGCGCGCCTATACCAAGGGCGAAGTCTTGGCGCTGCACCTCGCGCGTCACGCAGGGATCGACGTGGCGGCCGCGCGCCTGGTGGACAGCGATGGCGTGCCGATCGCCTTGGTGCGCCGGTTCGACCGTGTTCGAGACGCGGTGACAGGAGCCGAACGACGACTCCTCTATGTATCGGCCGCGACCCTGATGACCGTCGCACCCGGGGATAGCGGCGAGTACGCCTACACCGAGATCGCCGACGTCATTCGGCAACGGAGCGCCGATTCAGCAGCCGACCTCGCGCAGCTCTGGCGACGCGTCGCGTTTTCGATCCTCATCACCAACGTCGACGATCACCTGCACAACCACGGATTCCTGCACGTGGAGGGCGATCTATGGCGCCTGTCACCAGCCTTCGACCTGAATCCGTTCCCGGATCGCGCGCGCGAACTCAAGACCTGGATCAGTGAGGAGGCAGGCCCGGAGGCGTCCATCGACGCGCTCCTAAGCGTCGCACGTTACTTCGGCTTGCCGCCCCACCACGCGGCGACCGTGCTCGGTGACGTCGAACGCGCCGTGGCCGGGTGGCGCGACGTGGCCACGGGACTCGGCATGACTAACGAGGAGATCGAGAGCTTCGCCGATGCGTTCGAGCATGACGAGCGCGCCATCGCGCGCCGACGCATGTCCTGAGGAACTGGACCCGAGTTACGGCCCAACGCAAAACGGCGCCCCGGGTGAGCGGGGCGCCGTGCGCGTAAGTCCTTGTAAATCATGAGTGGCTAGGGAGGGAATCGAACCCCCGACACGCGGATTTTCAGTCCGCTGCTCTACCAACTGAGCTACCTAGCCTTACCAACCACAGACTCTCAGGCTAACCAACCCGGGGGGCATTCCGCAAGCGCCGATATGGCGGCAGATGCCCCGCCCGCGCGCACCCAACCAAGTACTCCCTACTCCCTACTCCCTACTCCCGCCGTCGCCGTGATGATGCTCTTCAACCCACCGCGCACATTGAAATCGCCCACCACCGTCATCGAATGCGGATGGCACGCCGCCACCAGATCGTCGAGAATCCGATTCACCGCGCGCTCATAAAAGATGCCGTCGTTACGGAAACTCCAAAGATACATCTTCAGGGTCTTCAGCTCGAGACACACCTCGGCCGGCTGATATGTGATGCGGATCGTCGCGAAGTCGGGCGCTCCGCCTTCCAGCAACTTCAACTCTGCGGCGTCGGTCTCGATGCCGCCCAGCGGACAAAGCGACGTGAACTCCGTCGTCTCCATGTAAACTTCATACTTGCGATCCCCGTAGGGATTCGGAAACGTCTCGAGCAGTTCAGGCTTGGGCATACCTGAATCTAATGCGAGAACAGTGACCGGTCAGGTGAGATCGCGCAGACGCTGCGACCATTCGTCCAGCAGCAGCCGCTCGGCCGGCGTCAGACTCGACATGCCGTCCGACGCGATCTTGTCCAGCACGGCGTCCAACGCCGTGCTCGGCTGCGGAGCCACGGCCGTCTGTCCGACACGCGGTGAGGGACGCGGCGTAGGACGCGGTTCGGGACGGACACGCGACACCGCCGCCTTGCTCTGCGCCACGATGTCGTCGACTTCCCGTTCGCGCGGACGCGACGACTTGGGCACGGCGCGCGGTGTGTCGTCGCCGTAATCCGGCGCCGACGCAATACGACTGCGGAAACGACCCAGACTTCCAGCGCCCGGCGCGCGGAGATACACCCATCCCGCCAACATGCCCCCGATGTGCGCTGCATACGCCGTGCCGCCAAGACTGCCCGAATCGACCACCGCCATCGTGATGTTGATGAGCGCCATGAAGACCACCAGCCACTTCACCTTCATCGGCACGACACCGAAGAACAACACCTCATCGTCGGGCCAGCGTGACGCGTACGCCACGGCGATACCGAGGATCGCCGCCGATGCTCCGACCAGCGTGCCACCGTTGCGCTGGAACATGTAGTGAAACGCCCAGCCGCCAATGCCGCACCAGAGGTAATACCATACAAAGGTGCTACTGCCCCAGGCACGCTCCACGCGCGGGCCGAACAACCACAGCGTCCACATGTTCAGCAGCAGATGCATGATGCCGCCGTGCACGAACATGTACGTGCCGATCGTCCACAACGACCGCGACGCGATGTCGCCGGCTGAATACCCGAACCACTTCGCCATGTTCGCGTCGCCGACCAACGTCGCTTGCACGAAGTACACGCCGACGCACAACCCGATCAGCCAGAAGACGGCGGTCGGGTTGCGCGGCTGATCGAAATCGTCGTACGAGTCGTAGGCCATGGCAGGACAAAAAGACGCGAGAAGAGCTACGGAAACAACGGACTCAGCTCCGTAGCCGATCCCGGTTCGTGAGCGCAAGATGCACGATGCGCTCACAGAGATCGGGAAACAAGACACCAGCGGCGGCCGCCGCCTGTGGGATGAGACTGGTCGGTGTCATCCCGGGCAACGTGTTGGCCTCAAGACACCACGGCTGCCCGTGGGGGTCCAGGCGGAAGTCGATTCGGGCATATCCACCCAGCTTCAGCGCCACGAACGCCTTTCGCGCCTGGTCGGCCAGCTTTGCCATGATGTCCGGCGATAGTTCGGCTACGAACTCTTTCGCCATCCCCGGTGTGTACTTGCATTCGTAGTCGTATAGCTCCTTCACCGGCACGATTTCGATCGTCGGCAGCACCACGTCGCCGAGAATACCGACCGTGAGCTCCTGCCCCGGAACGAACCGCTCGACCATGACCTCGTCATCGTACTTGAAGGCCTCAGTCACGGCCGCCGCCAGTTCGCCAGGCTCACGCACGATCGAGAGTCCGACCGTGCTCCCCTGCTTGGATGGCTTCACCACGACCGGCCAGTCCAGATGGCGCCCCACTTCTTCGGCGTCCATCTCCCCGATGGCCGGCGCCATCATCCAGTTGGCGGTAGTCACGCCGGCAGCACGGAGCACGACCTTCGTGAGGTGCTTGTCCATGGCCAGGGCGCTCGCCAGGTGACCGCTGCCGGTGTACGGCACGCCCACCAGGTCCAGCACGGCCTGCACCGTGCCGTCTTCGCCCTGACCGCCGTGCAGCGCCAGAAAAACGCACTCGGCGTCGGTGATCTCCGTCATGGTACCGAGCGCCGGAGACAGCGACTGCGAACTCAGTCCCGCCAGCGCCTCGAGTGAAGGCGGTGCACTGCCCACACCCGCGGCCAACAACGCACGCTCGGTCTCACGGGTCAGCACGCCCTCGGCAGGGTCGAGACAGATGACCTCGTGACCCTTCTCGCGGAGCGCAACCGCGATGCGTAGCCCCGACGATAGAGAGACCTCACGTTCGGCGGAGACGCCGCCCAGCAACACGGTGATTCGCATGCATCAAAGCTACATCCGAATCCATCCGCGTCGTCAGCCTGCGTCGTTGCGGTGTAGCGCGAATGCGATCGCGCGGGCCAGCATCGCTTCGTCGGGGATGCGATCCCATTCCCGCAGCACGATCACGTGATCGCATGGGTCGAGCGTCACATGTCGGCCAGTGCGCGGCGCGATCGGGTCCACGGCGATCCACGCCTGCCAGAGCGTGAGCCCCTGGGCATTGATGACGACGCCATGGGCATCTTCCCACGTCGAAGGACGCGGATCGGCGAACAAGACCGCCAGGCGGCCACGACTGAAGTCGCGCAACGGGGCACCAAGCGCGTCCGTGAACTGGTCGAGTACGTTGATCACGAAGGGAGACGTGGCAACCAGGACGAAGTAACGGCCCAGCTGCCACCTGCACTCACTCACGAAGGGCGACGACTATCGATGCATCAGATGTTCGAGCACATCGAAGCGCGTCACGATACCCTGCACCACGCCGTCCTTCTTCATCAACACCGCGCGATTGCTCTTCGACAACAGCTTCGCCACGCTCTCCACCGGTTGATCGCTTTCGACGACCGGGAACGGCTGATCCATCACGTCGCTCACCGACTGATCGAGCACCTTCGGATCAGCCAGTGACTTCGACGTGAGCTGCGATTCCGCTACGCTGCCGATGCACACGGCGCCATCCATCACCGGCACCTGCGAGACGTTGTGCAGCGCCATCAGACGGATCGCCTGGCGCACCGAGGTACCCGGGGTCACGCTCACGATCGCCGGCGCGCTCGCGTCCTTGTTGCCGAGCACCGCCGCGATGGTCGTGGGGGACACGTCGAGCATCTGGTTCTCGCGCATCCATTCGTCGTTGAACACCTTGCTGAGATAACGCTCGCCGGTGTCGCAGAGGAACGTGACCACGCACGCCTCCGGATCATCGAGACGTCGCGCCACGTTCATCGCCGCGTGCGCGATCATACCGGCGGAACCACCCACGAAGATGCCTTCCTCTCGCGTGAGACGACGCGCCATGCCGAAGGCATCCTTGTCGCTCACCGAGATGAATTCATCGATCACACTCATGTCGAGCGTGAGCGGTATGCAGTCCTGACCCACGCCTTCCACCTTGTATGGCGCGCCAGTGGGATGTCCCTCACCCTTGCTCCGCCACAGTTCGGCGAGCACCGATCCCATAGGGTCGGCCGCGACGATCTTGACGTTCGGGTTCTTGCTCTTGAGATAGCGCCCCACGCCGGTGATCGTGCCGCCCGTACCGGCGCCGGCCACGAAGTGCGTGATACGACCGTCGGTCTGCTCCCAGATCTCCGGACCCGTCGTCGCGAAATGCGCCGCCGGATTGGCCGGATTCTCGAATTGGCCGGCGAGCACGGCGCCCGGCGTTTCGCTGACGATCCGCTTCGCCATCATCACGTAGTTCTGCGGATGATCGTGCGGTACCGCAGTCGGCGTGATGATCACTTCGGCACCGAACGCTTTGAGCAAACGGACCTTCTCCTGCGACATCTTGTCGGGCATCGTGAAAATGCAACGATATCCCTTGAGCGCCGCCGCGATCGCGAGACCGACGCCAGTGTTGCCGCTCGTCGCTTCCACGATCGTACCGCCCGCCTTGAGAGTGCCAGCCCGTTCATGCGACTCGATCATCGGCATGCCGACCCGGTCCTTGACGCTGCCGCCCGGATTGAAGAAGTCGGCCTTGCCGTACAGGGGCGTCCGGATGCCGCGCGCCACGCGGGCCAGCCGGATCATCGGCGTCCAGCCGATGGTTTCCAGGATGCTGCCGTAGGGGCGGCGATGCCGGATGTGTTCTTCTTGCACGGCCGAATCGGTGAAAGCCGCGTCGGACATGAGGGAGGTCGCCAGGGTGGTGGACATGGCAGGATTTGTCACAGGGAATCCCCGGGGAGCGTTGGCCCCTCGGGATGTCGGAAATGCACGGGGAAGAGCAACGACACAGGAATTGAAGCACCACGCAGGCGGGCAGCGCGGAATTGGAGCCGGGAGGCACCGGCCAAAGCCGCCGCATCCAGCTCGGAGTGACCTGACGGTTCGACGATCCGCGTACTATCAGGCACTACGCGCCCATCCGAGGTCACAAACAGCCGAAGCAGCACGTTGCCTTGTGTTCTCCGCTGATACAGTGACAACGGATACCGGAACGGGACGTCGACATTCAACATCTGTGGACGCTCATCCGGCATCGCGCGAAACCAGTCCGCACTTCGCTGTCGTGCCGAACGCCCCGGCTCGGAACAGGCGTGCAGGCCGAGGGTGAACAGGACAGGGAGAAGCACTGGTCGAATCCCACCCGATCGCATGCTGGAATGTACACTCGCTTCGCGCACTCGGCGGAATCGCCCCTCCTCCATCAATCCGCAGTGAACATGCTCTCGTTTCGCGTCTTCTTTGACCGTCCTGCTTCAGCTCGCACCACGCCTGTCGGCCCGCGGCTTTCGCTCGTGGGCGGCGCGTTGTTGCTCTTGAGTGCGTGCTCGGGCGAGAAGAGTACCGGCCCGGGACCCGTCGCTACGGCGATCAAAACCCAGGCGGGGAACGCGCAGACCGGCGTGGTTGGCGCCGCGCTGGGTGTGCCACTCGCGGTCGTAGTGACCGACAAGGACGGCAAGACGATTTCGGGGGCTCGTGTGGACTGGGACGTAGGCCCCGGATCGGGTACGGTGTCGCCAACACGCTCCGCCGCCGACGCGCGCGGGGTGGCCACGACCGTGTGGACGCTGGGCACGACCGCCGGCACCGCGCGCGTATCAGCCCAGGTCAACGGCGTGACGCCGGTCAGCTTCATCGCCACGGTGGTCGTCGGCCCAGTGGCGTTGCTGGTGGCGTCACCGGAAGCGGCCTATCTCAACGTGGGCGACACGGTGCGCGTGCGCGGGTCCCTGCGCGATCAGTTCGGCAACACGATCGGCGGTCAGGCGATCAGCTACAGTACGCTCGACCCGTCACTGGCAGCGGTGAACGCATCGGGACTCGTGACCGCGGTGGCCGTCGGCACGGCGCGCGTTGTCGCCGAAGCGTCCGGACGGGCCGACACCGTGCCGGTGACGATCGCTCCCGCGGGATCCAGCGTGTGCGGACCGGTCACGGCGCGCACGATGGCGCTGGGTGAAGTTTACATCCCGCCCACCGGCAGCTCGAGCATCACCGCCTGTGTCACATCGCCATCGCTGATCAACGGGGAGTATGCGCTCACGCTGGTCTCGACGACCGCGACCTTCGGGACAGCGTCGCCCGTAGACCTGATCGCCATCGGCACCACAGGCCCCACCGTAGCGGCGATTACGGCCGAGGCCGCGAATCCCTTCGCGCCGACCTACGCGAACTCGACGGCAAACGCAAACGCGCTCGCCCTCTCGATGTCGATCGATGCGCTCGATGCCGCGACCGCTGCGCTGTCGCCCGTGCGCGCCGCCGAACTGGCGCGCCGCGAGATCGAACGGCGTGAGCTCACGCCACTCGTGAGCGACGCGCGTGACTGGATGGCGTCGCGCACCGCTGCGTCGCCCAACGCCGTGTCAGGCGCTACGTACGCAGTGACGGCCGCCGACGTAAAAGTGGGCGACGTGCTGCGTCTGAACGTGAATGCGAATGTGGCGTGCTCCAGCGCTGACCTGAGGTCGGGACGCGTGGCTGCCGTGGGATCCAAGTCGATCATTCTCAACGACACGGAGAATCCCACCGGCGGCTACACCGACGCCGAGTACGCGGCGGTCGCGGCCACGTTCGACACACTCGTGTATCCGATGGACACCTCGGCGTTCGGTGCGCCGACGAACATCAGTGGCTACGGCAGGATCATCCTGTTTTATACCCGCGCCGTGAACGCGCTCACGCCGTCGGGTGCCGGGTTCACGATCGGGGGCTTCTTCTTCGCGCGCGACCTGTATCCCAAGACGGCCAGGAACGGACTGGCCGCCTGCGCCGCGTCGAACGAAGCGGAGATGTTCTATCTGCTGGTACCCGATCCGAACGGCACCGTGAATACGAACAAGCGCACGAAAGTTGAAGTGACGCTGCTCAACCTGACCACCATCGCGCACGAGTTTCAGCACCTCATCAACTCGTCGCGTCGATTGTATGTGAACACCGGTGCGCGGCCCAACGAGGAGACATGGCTGGACGAAGGTTTGGCGCATCTGGCTGAAGAGCTGCTGTTCTTCCGCATTGCCGCCGTCACGTCACGGCAGAATCTCACCCTCACCGACATCGCCGGGAGCACCACGCGTTCCGATCAATTCCGCAACTACGCATCGCAGAACTTCGCGCGCTTCTACAGTTACCTCATCGCACCGGAAGTGAACTCGCCGTACGCGCCGAACGACTCGTTGGCCACACGCGGCGCGATCTGGAATTTCCTGCGCTACGCGGCCGGCCGTCAGGGCGAAGCAGGGGAAGCGCCGTTCCTGCGTGCGCTCGTAAATTCGAACACGGCGGGCGTCGCCAACTTGCAGAACGTGCTCTCGGGCGGTCAGTTCGCCGACTACCTGCGTGACTGGTCCGTTTCGCTCATTGCCGACGACTTCTCTGCCGCCACGACCGCCGCGCTGTCCGCGAACTACATCACGCCGTCGTGGAATTTTCGCAGCATCTTCCCCGGTCTTCGCTTCTCGGGCGGCCCGGTACTAGGCGTGTATCCGATCGCCACCCGTACGCTGCTTTCCGGGTCGCCGCAGCGCGTACTGCTGGCTGGCGGCACGAGCTCATTCGTGCGCTTCGGCATCCCCGCCGGACGCAGCGCCGTTATCACTCTGTCGTCGAACGGTGCGCTACCGTCCAGCACTCTCAAGTACGCGCTGGTACGACTGCGCTGACGCGAAGAACAGCAACAGCCAGAACACGGATAGCACCGACTACACCGAACCGACAGGGATAAGCGACACAGCGCCTCTGGACTTATCCGTGTCGGTTCGGTGCAATCCGTGGCATCCGTGTTCCGGCTATTCGGGAAATCACTCCGAACGCGCTAGGAACGCTGCTTCAGTTTGATCTCGTACAGCTTCGACCACAGCTTGCCGGTCACGAACAGGCGATCGCGGGCAGCGTCGTACGCGATGCCGTTCATCACATCTTCTTTCCCGGTACGATCGATCGACGGCAGGATACCGGCCAGATCGATCCATCCCATCACGTTGCCGGTGGCCGGATCGATGCGGGCGATCTGCTCGCTCTGCCAGATGTTCGCCCAGATTTCGCCCTTCACCCACTCCAGCTCATTGAGCTGCGAGACGGGTGTGCCATGATCGGACACCGTGATCGTTTTCTGCACGGCGAAGGTGGCCGGATCACGCCACACCAGCGATGACGTGCCGTTGCTCATGATGATGGCCGAACCGTCGGTGGTCAGTCCCCACCCCTCGCCTTCGTACGTGAACTGGCCCGTGCGCTTGAATGTTCTCCAGTCGTAAACGAACGCCTTGCCGGTCGTCCACGTGATCTCGAACAGCTTGTCACCCAGCAGCGCGATGCCTTCACCGAAGTGCGGCGCTTCGAGATCCTGCTGACGGATCACGCGACCGGTGTTGAGCTCGACTTCGCGAATGTCCGACTGACCGACCTGACCGGTGCTCTCGAACAGCCGGTCGTCATGCCACACCAGCCCCTGCGTGAACGCGTTCGGATCGTGCGGATAGCTCTGCACCACCTCGAAGCTGTAGGTCGGCGTGCGTGAGGCCACCGTGCCCGTCGTGTCACCGCTCGCTGCACTGGCCTCGCCCCGATCCCCGCCACACGCACCGAAGGCGCCAGCGGTCGAAACGAATGCCACCGTGCCGAACAGAATGACGGCCGATGCCGTGCGGGAACGTCGCATGCTGGAGAGTATGGCCATCGATCGGATTGCAGCAGAAGGAGAACAACGCGGGACCACGACGGAGACCGCACCCACAGACAACCACAGACAACCACAGACAACAACCGCTCAACCATCCACCCACGTGAGCAAGTCGCGCAACAGTGTCACGAGATCAGCCAGCTGGTGATTCGCGTTCAATCCGCTCGGACTCGGCAATACCCACAACGCCGCATCGGCGAGCCGCTCGTCCTGCAAAGCCAGCGGCGCCTTGGGGCGCCCGAACGCCGTGCGATAGGCGCCGATGCCGAGAAACGCGACCACGCGCGGTCGCTGTGCCTCCACCAAGCTACGCAACCGCTGGCCACCCGCCACGTACTCCTCGGGTCTGAGCTCCGCCGCCGTGGCCGTCGTGCGCGCCACCATGTTGGTGATACCGATGCCCAGCGGCAACAGCTCCTGCTCCTCCCAAGGGGCGAACAGCCGCGGCGTGAAGCCAGCGCCGTGCAGTGCCGGCCAGAAGCGGTTGCCCGGCCGGCCGAAGTGATGACCGATCGCCGCTGTGTACAGCCCCGGATTGATCCCGCAGAACAACACCCGCAGCCCCGGCGCGATCAGGTCCGGCACGTTCAGATCGACCGCGGCAGCCAGCTCGGCCTTCGTCGGCTTCATCGACGGCTTCTTGATCGGCTTTGGCGGCCGCAATGCGTCCGACCTGTCAGTCACTCAGCGACTGCTTGAGCGAGGCGAGCGCCGTCAGCGCCTGCAGCGGAGTCATCTGATCGGGATCCAATGCGCCGACCGCGTCGGCCAATCGAGTCAACGCCGGATCGGGTGACGCCGACATCACCGCCTCGCCGAAGAACCCGAGCTGCGGTGTGGGCGCTACGGCATGCTTCATCCGCGGGCCCCTCCGCGATACACTCTTCGGTGCCGACAGGCCATCGGCCGTCAGTCGTGCCGCCATCTGCTCCCCTTCACCCTCGAGCAGTGCCAGCACTTCCTTGGCGCGCGCGATCACCGCGGCCGGCAACCCCGCCAGTCGTCCCACCTCGATGCCGTACGAACGATCGGCACCGCCCGGAATCAGCTTGTGCAAAAACAGCACCTGATCACCCACTTCCCGCACCGCCACGGTGAAGTTGCGCACGCCACTCAGCTCGTTCGCCAACTGCGTGAGCTCATGATAATGCGTCGCAAACACCGTCTTGCAGCCGATCGCGTCGTGCAGATGCTCGCTCACGCTCCAGGCGATCGACACGCCGTCGTACGTGCTCGTGCCACGTCCGATTTCATCGAGCAACACCAGTGAATGTCTGGTGGCGGTGTGCAGAATCGCACTCGTCTCGCTCATCTCCACCATGAACGTCGACTGACCACGCACCAGATTGTCGCTCGCACCCACACGCGTGAACAAACGGTCCACGATCGGCAACTTCGCCCGTCGAGCCGGCACATACGCACCGACCTGCGCCATGAGCTGAATCAGCCCGACCTGCCGCAAAATCGTGCTCTTCCCCGCCATGTTCGGGCCGGTGAGCACGATCATCTGTCCGTCGTCGGTGAGCACCAGATCGTTCGGGATGAACTTCTCACGCGCCATCATCCGCTCCACGACCGGATGGCGTCCCGCCACGATCTCCATATCGAAGCCATCGTGCAGCTCCGGACGCGCGTACTGCTCGCGCTCGGCCACTTCCGCGAACGCAGTGAGAACGTCGATCGTGGCTACGCGCCGCGCCACTTGCTGCCACCGCCGGATCGCGGCGCCCGCATCACGGCGCAACACGTCGAACAGCTCGCGTTCGCGCGTCTCGATGCGGTCGGCGGCGCTCAATACCTTCTCCTCGTACTCCTTGAGCGCCGGCGTCACGTACCGTTCGGCCCCGGTCAACGTCTGCCGGCGCTGATAGTCGTCGGGTACGAGATGCTTGTTCGCGTTCGAGATCTCCAGAAAATACCCGAACACGCGGTTGTAACCCACTTTGAGCGAACTGATGCCGGTGCGTGCGCGCTCGTCCGACTGGATCGTCGCGATCGCGTCCTTGCCGCCGTCACGCAACGCGCGCAGTTCGTCGAGATCGACATCCATGCCGGGCGCGATCGTGTCCTCTTCACCGATCATCAGCGGCGGACGCTCCACGAGCATGGTCGTGAGTCGTTCGGCGCAGTCGCGACCGTCATCCCAATCGTCGAGCATCGCGGTCAGCAGACCGCCACTCGAATTGCCCTGCGTCGTATGCGACAGCACGGCGCGCACGGCATGTGCCACCTGCGGCAGTCGGGCCAACGAGTCACCGAGCGCGCGAAGTTCGCGTGGCGTCGCCCGACCGGCGGCCGCCTTGCTGGCCAGTCGTTCCACGTCGCGCACACCATCGAGCGCATCGCGTACGCCGGCGCGTCCCACGGGATCACGCACCAGCACCGTCACGGCATCGAGACGCAACTCGATGGCGCCACGCTCGAGCAACGGGGCCAGCAGCCACTGGCGCAGCAGACGCTGGCCCATCGGCGTGGTCGTGCGATCGAGCACGGACAACAGCGTGCCGGCCAGCTCGCCACCGCGCAACGACTCCACCAACTCGAGATTGCGACGCGTCATCTCATCGAGCGGCATCACACCACCGGGACGCTCCACCACTGGTCGTGCGAGGTGCGGCAGGCCGCCCGGCTGCAATTCCCGCAGGTATCGCAGCAACGCACCGGCCGCACCGATCGCGCCGGCGTCATCGCTACCCAGGCTGAAACCTTCCAGTGAGCGTACATCGAATTGGCGTGCCAGTTCGTCGCCGGCCAGCTGCGCATCGAACTCCCATCCTTCGCGCTCGGTCACGAGCACGTTGTCCACCGCATGCATCGCCGCCGCCAGCTCGGGATGCGACGTGCCGCGTACGACCAGCAGTTCGCGCGGCGCCAACCGCGCGAGCACCGCCGGCGCATCCATCGGGGTGACCAGAAACAGGCGCCACTCACCGGTAGACAAATCCGCCGCCGCGATGCCGATCTGTTCGCGCGATCCGTCGCGCGACGTGTCGCGACCGGTGGCGATCGCGCACACGTAATTCGCGCGCGCACCGTCGAGCAGATCGTCGGCAAATACCGCACCGGGAGTGATCGTCTCCACCACTTCGCGCTTCACGAGTCCCTTCGCGAGCTTGGGATCCTCCACCTGCTCGCAGATGGCGACGCGGAATCCCTGCCCCACCAGCCGACGCAGATACTCGGCGGCCGCTTTCACCGGGATGCCCGCCAGTGGTACCTCCGCCGCTCCGCCGTTGTTGCGCGACGTGAGCGTGAGGCCGATCGCACGCGACGCCGTTTCGGCGTCGTCGTAGAACATCTCGTAAAAATCGCCCATGCGGAAAAACAGAATCGCATCCTGATGACGCGACTTGATCTCCCGGTATTGCTGCATCAACGGCGTAGCCGCACCACTCACGGTGCGCGCTCCGCGACAAAGCCGTCGAACCCGAGCTTCTTCAGTCTGCTCAGCGCGTTGCTCGCTTCGGCGCGCGTGGCGTGGTAGCCCACGCGCACCCGGAACGGCCTTTGCTCACCATCGACACGCGCGTCGATATCACGCTTCGTAAGACGCTTCACGGCGTCGGCCGCTTCGGCGCGCGTGTCGTACGCCGCCAGCTGCACCGAGTAGCGTCCCACGCCGGCGGCGGGCTTCTCGTCGGCCACCGCCGCAGGCTTCGCGCTGTTCTTGCCCGGCCCCGCCGACACCGGCACAGACTTTCCCGCCGTGTTCGATGACGGATTGGCAAGGGCTCCCGGGCACCGACGTTGCAAGTCATCCGACTGCAAGCGCAATTCACCGTCGGGGATCTCGACACCGCGCAAGGAATCGAGGGCACTGCAACCGCCCGCCATGTTGCGCTCCTCGAAGTAGGTGCGCGTCAGCCACAGCAATCCTTTCGCGCGCGTAGCGCCGCTCGGAAAATCACGCAGCAATCGCGCGAAGTACACACGCGCATCGGCCGGGTGGCCGCGCAACATCTCGAGTTCCCCCAGCCGCGCCAGCGCGTCGGACACGCGTGGCGAAAGCGGCACATCGATCACCAGCCGCTTCCAGTCGCGCTCCGAGTCACCGATGCGTTCCGCGAGCACCGCACGCCAGTACAGCGCCTCGGCGAGATCGATCGTGCCGATCGGCACCGCACTCACCAGGGAATCCAGCAGCGTGCGCGCCATCGCACCGTCGCCGCCATCGACCATCGCGCGAGCCCGCGCCGTGGTACGCTCCACCGTCGGCGTGATCTGCGCCGACACCGTCGACGCGATCGACGACAGCACGGCGCCACATAGCGCCGCCATGGCCCGCACACGGACACGAGAACGGACACGTGTACGCCGTATCACGCGGCCGGCCGGCGACGTGTGGCACAGAGAGCAAGCACGAGCGACATCAGGATCTGCTCCGCATTCGAGACCGTCGTTTCCTTGAGCGCGATGTCGGCTTCCAGCAACAGCGCGAGCGCCTTCTCGCACGCGACCGCGCTCCACTGCTCCGTCACTTTCGTCCACGCGGATGCCGCTTCGCCCCACGGGCGACCGGGATAGCCGCCGGTCTCCTTGAGGAACGCGAAGAATTCCTGCGGCAACCGATTGGTGGGAATCCCGGCATCGCGGCGCGCGCGACCGTAGGCTAGCGCAAACGCCTGCGTGCTCAGCATCATCACGACTTGCACTGCGGTGACTTTCGGCTGACCGAGCACATGCGCCACCAACGTCACCGCAGCGGCCGCATCCTGTCGGGCCACGGCATCGAGCAGATCGGTCACCGTTTCACCGCGACGGATACCGACCACGGCCGATACGGTGTCCACATCGATGAGGTACGCGCCGTGCGCGTAGCTCGCGCACTTGTCGAGCTCTGAAGCCAGTTGATGCAGATCGTTGCCGACCGCCTGCTGCAACAACTGCGCGGCGTCATCGGCGATGTTGACGGCCAACACCGTCGTGGCGTGATGCGCAATCCAACGGCGCACGCGCTCCGGCGTGAGCGGTGCGAACTCGAGTGACTCGGAGGCTGCCGCGATCGCCGCATCGACTTTCGTTCCGGCGGGACTCACCAGCAGCAGCAGGGTGTCGGCAGCCGGTCGCTTCAGGTATTGGTCGAGCTGCTGTCGCGCCGCCTTCTTGAGCGCGGTGACGTCACGCAGCACCACGGCGCGTTTCTCGGCGAGCATCGGCGGCGTCGCGAGCAAACTACTCACCGCTTCGGCGTCGAGCTCACTGGCGCGACGTATTTCGCAATTGAAGTCGCGCGTGCTCGGGTCGATCGACGCCTCGAGCAGATCGCGCACGGCACCATCTTTCAGGTAATCGTCGTCGCCGTGCAGGTAATACACGGGCGAAAAGCTCCGAGACTGAATCGCGGCTTGCACGACACGGAGGGGCGACGATTCCTTGGCCATGGTGGCAAGATAAGGGACCGCCTACCGAACTGCCGGTCGAACTTCAGCGCAATTCAGAGAAGGTCGCCGGCGTGAAGCCGTTGTTCACGAAGCGTGTCGGCGCGTCATCGATGATCATCGCCGCCGGCCAGACCGGATTGCCAGTGGCCATCGCCTGCATCAACTCGGGCGTGATGTACGAACCCGGGGTCGGCATCGCCGGCTGCGACGCGATCACCGGCTGCATCGACAGCTCCGGCGCCGAGGGGCCGGTCCAACCCTGCCACACGAAGGCCCCGAGCATCGCACTGGCGGCTACCGCCACCACCACACGAGTGTCCCGCAGACGGGCACTCGGCGACGACGCGGATCGTGGCGAGTGAGCCACGGCAATACGGGCGGCCATCGCGCTCCGCTCGTCGCGGCACTCATCCCGGCATTCAGCCAGGCGGGCGCGAAGTCGCGCCTGAAAGTCGGCGCTCGGTTCGAGCGTGGGCATACTGCGCGCCACCATCAGCGAACGACGCACCAGCGTATCGTGCGCCGCGCAACCGTCGCACACCATCACATGATGCTGCGCGGTGGCCATCTCATCGCCAGGCATCGTGTCATCGAGATAAGCCAGATGCTGCTGTCGGAAGCTTTTGCAGTCCATCGGTACGGTTTCGATCCGTGTAGAAGGCGTCGCTGACGTGGCAGCCGCCGGTTTGACGATCGCACGGCAGCATACCCGTGGCGGGGGGAGCGGTTCCGCTTGGCAGAAACGCCGGCAGACTCTATGCAAACGCACAACCCCCCGCCAAGGCAATCCTGGGCGGGGGGTTGATCTACGATTCGTTTACAAAACCCGAATTACTGGGCCGAATAGCTCATAAATGGTGCCGACGCGTTGTACGCACCAGCTAGCGGACCAGCGGAGCGATGATGTCGGCAAACGCGGTGCGCGCGCGATTCAGCCGTGACTTCACCGTGCCAAGGTTCACGCCGGTAATCTCGGCGATCTCCTCGTACGACTTCCCTTCCAGTTCGCGCAGCACGAATACCTCACGGTGATGCGCCGGCAGCTGCCCCACGGACTGTTCTACCATCTCCTTCAGGTGACGTTTCCGGAACAGGTCGTCGGGGCGCGTATGGACGTCCTCGAACTGGAGAGGGCGATCCTCGTCCTCGAACTTGGCCTTGATCGTCTGGAAAAGCACCAGCGGATTGCGCGAGCGGTTGCGCAACTCGTTCTTCGCCAGATTCGACGCAATCGTATAAATCCACGTCGAGAACTTCTTCGAGCGGTCGAAGCGTCCAATGTGACGGTACACGCGGATGAACACTTCCTGCACCAGATCTTCGGCGCGGTCGCGATCACCAATCGTGCGGTAGACGAAGTTCAACAGTCGACCCTGGTACCGGTCGACGAGCTCTTCGAAGGCGCGTTCCTCGCCTCCGAGGAACGCCGACACCACATCTCCATCCTCGAGGCTGCGCAGATGCTCGCGCACCGGAACCGCGGGGGTGTTTTGTGAAGTCAGTTTCGTGCGAGCCAGTTCGGCCATGGATCGAGTCCTCCGCCTACAGTGACGCGAGCCCGAAGACTCACGGTGCTTCGACCAGATGACCGGACGATCCGGCAGACCATGTCGTCGCACACAATGGACCTAGTGCACAGGGCGTGCCGGAAGGAACTTTGTGGAACCTTCCGACCTAAGTCGTTATTTAGAAACGACTTAGGCAGCTGTGTCCTATGTCACGATGTCGGCGGATTCTGTTTCCTCTCCCCGAATGTCTCTAAAAGAGGACGCGGAAAGAGGACAGATCCTGTCAGTTTAGAAGGAAGCCCGCCGTGTAAAGCAGAGCGAGCGCCGTCTTGGCATCCTGAATCTCGCCCTGCTCGATCATGGACAGCGCCCGCGACAACTTGGTTGGCGCCAGCTCCATGAACTCGTCCGCTTCCCTCTTCCACTCGCCGGCCTCGAGCCCCGTCGCCATGAAGAGATGGATCTTCTCGTCGGTGAAGCCGGGCGTCGTGAACATCGTGAACAGATGTTCGACACGCGACGCGGTGTATCCGGTTTCCTCCTTCAGCTCGCGATGTGCACAGGCGAGCGGTTCTTCCCCGTCATCAAGGCGTCCGGCAGGGATCTCATACAGATATCCGTCGGCTGCATATCGATACTGGCAGATCAACAGCACCTCAGGATCATCGTCGAGGTCGCCAAGCAGCGGCACGACCGCGCTGGCCCCAGGATGCCGCACCATTTCCAGCTGACCGGTCGAACCGTCCGGAAAGCGCACCGTGTCGATGTCGATCGAGATCACCTTGCCCGTGTAACCGCGTGTTCCGATGATCTTGCCCGGTCCCTGTCGTTCGATCGCCATCAGCGGGCCGATTTCCTGACGGCCTTCTTCACAGCCTTCTTCGCGCCCTTGGGGGGCTTTTTCGGCAGCGGCACATCGTCGCCGGCCAACCACTTCTTGATCGTCGGACGCAGATACACCGGGATGCGCAGAATCGTCCCGCGGCACTTCGTGGTGCCGCAGCGGCAGGCGTAGTAGCGCACGTCTTCCGGCTCGTACTCATCCTGCCACTCGAAGCGGTAGTCGTACACCAGCTCCGTTTCCGGTTTGATCGGCTTGATCGCCGTGATCCAGATGTGTCCATCGTCGATTACCGTCTCGCAGTTCGGATCGCACGAGTGGTTGATGAACCGGGCATCGTTGCCGCCGTAACGCGCGTCGAGCACCGTGTCATCGTCGAGCACGAACAGGAACGTGTGATGACGGCCTTCGTTGTCGTCGTACCGCCGGTCGGCTTCCTCATGCGTGATCGGCTGACCCCAGTACTCATCGATCTTCTTGCCCTTGCGAATCGGCAGGATCGCGATCGCGCCGCGTCCCTGGATCCTGGAGCGACGTACTTCGTAGTACGGCGACTTGGGCGGCTTCACACGCTTCGCAACGGATTTACTCACGGACTTCTTCACGGACTTCTTCACGGACTTCTTCGCTGGCGACACGTCGTTTCAGGAGGCTGAGGAGGAAGACACAGGCGCGGCAGCGACATCATCATCTGCCGGGTCGTACACGGTGACCGGTCCCAGGGACAGCGCTTCGACGGTCGGACGGATCGCCGTGGCATCGCCCACTACGATCACCTGCAAGCGACTCGGATCGAGGTGTGTTTGCGCCACACGCAGTACATCCTGCGCGGTGACGGCCTTCACCCGGTCACGATACGTATCGAAGTAGTTGGTCGGCAGTCGGAAGATTTCCACGTTCGCCAATCCGCCCGCGACCTCGGCGGTGGTCTCGAATCGAATCGGGAAGACGCCCACCAGGTAGCTCGTGGCCAGCGACAGTTCCGCCTCGCTCACCGGTGCCTCACGAATGCGCACGAATTCGAGCGCGATCTCACGCAACGCATCGGCCGTGACCGCCGTTTCCACCGCGGTCGAAATTTCGAACGGGCTGGCGGCGCGACGCCAATCGAACGCCGAGTGCGCGCCGTACGTGTACGCGTGCACTTCGCGCAGATTCAGATTGAGCCGCGACGAGAAGAGGCCGCCGAGGATCGCGTTCATCACCACCACGGGGAAGTAGTCCTCGTGCAGACGCGGAATCGCGACGTGCCCCACGCGCACCTCCGACTGCGGCGCGTCCGGCTTGTGCACCAGGTGCACACGAGGCTCGGGGAAGCGCTGCGTGTCCACCGGCTCCGTCACCGGAGGCGCCTTGCCGGTCCAATCGCCGAAGTGCGCGCTGGCCAGCTTCACGGCGTGCTCCACATCGATATCGCCCACCATCATCAACGCCGTGGCGTCGGGACGATAGAACTCGGCGTGATACGCCTGCACGTGCTCGCGCGTGAGACGCATGATGCTCTGTTCGTCGCCACCGGCCAGTCGTGCGAAACGCGACTCCGGCTTGTACAACAGTCGCGAGAAGAACACGTCGGACAAGCCGCGTGGTTCCGCGCGCAGCTGAGCCAGATCGGCCAGCCGCTCGCCGCGCATACGCTCGAGCTCCGACTCGGGAAACGCGGGGTAGCGAAGCACTTCCGACAACACCGCGACGGCGTCATCGATGCGCGACGACAGCGCAGTGATCTGCACGATCGCCGAATCCCAGTCGGCACCGGTGTCGAGCGTCGTACCGAGCATCTCCAGTCGTGAGGTGAGCTCGAGCGCGTTCATGTCGCGTGTGCCTTCGGCCAGCGCACGCGTGGTGAGCTGCGCGAGGCCTTCGTAGTCGCGCGGGTCGCGCGTGGCGCCCGCTTCGATCACCGCCAAGGTGGTCACGATGGGATACGCCGGCACATTCGCCACGATCAGACGCAGACCGTTGGCCAGAATGCGTGTGGAGAAGTGCGGAAACCGATAGTCGCTGGGCGTGCCGGCGCCGGGCCGTGGTGGAGCGGCCGGCATCGCATCCTGCACCGCGTCGGGTGTGTTGCTCGCGAGCGTATCCGTCATACGCCGGCCTCCGCCATCTCGGCATGCTCCGCACTGGGATGTTCGTCGGTCGGCACGAACATCAGCAACGCGCGATTGTCAGGACCAAGCCGCTCGCGCGCCAGCGCGGAGACCGCCGCCGTTGTCGTCGCGCCGTAGCGCGCCACCTGCTCGTTGATCAAGGTCGCATCACCGAAGTACGTCGCAAAGCGCGACAGCTGGTCGGCGCGCTCGGCGGCCGACTGCATGCTGGTCACAAAACTTGTCTCGATCAGTGCGCGGGCGCGCTGCACTTCGGCATCGGTGACGCCATGCTCGTGCATGAGGTCGAGCTCCGCCAGCACCGCGCCTTCCAGCTGTTCCGGCGTGACGTCCACGTGCGCCGTGGCGTCCACCACGAGTAGGTCACTGCCCTTCGCCAAGTCGTAGGTGAAGGCGCTCGCTTGTGAGGCGATGCGTTGCTTCCGCACCAGCGACTGCTCCAGCCGACACCCGGTACGCAAGCCGAGTACGGCGGCGGCGAGCGACGCGGCGTAGTAGCCATTACTGCCGAACACCGGTGTGCGGCAGATCACAAACAGACGCGGCAAAGCGACGGCATCGGGTACCACCGTACGACGGGTGTCTCCGAAGGTGGGCGGCACCGTCATATCGCGAAGCGGGGGGCGGGGCGCGCCGCGGGGGATCGGGCCGTAGTACTCCTCGATCAGCCGTATAATCTCAGTGCGATCAAAATCACCAGCCACCGTGATCACGGCGTTGTCCGGCGTGTAATACGTTCGGAAGAAATCCGCGACGTCGTCGAGCGACGCGTCGGTCAGATGCTCCATGGACCCGATCAACGAGTGATGAAACGGATGTTGCTCCGGGAAACAGAGCGCTGGCAGACGCTCCCACCATGTGCCATACGGCTGATTGTCGACCGACCAGCGTCGTTCGTTCTTCACGACGTCGCGCTGCGTGTCGAGCTTCTGCTGCGTGAGGCCCGGCAGCATCCGCCCCATGCGATCCGCTTCGAGCCAGAGGGCAAGGGCGATCTGATGCGACGGGACCGTTTCGTAGTAGTTGGTCCGATCGAGCCACGTAGACCCGTTCAAAGTCCCGCCAGCGCGCTGGACGAGTTCGAAGTGTTCGTTGGCTTCGACGTTGGCCGACCCTTGAAAGAGCATATGCTCGAACAGGTGAGCGAAACCCGTGCGCTCGAGCCGTTCATTGGCCGAACCCACGTGATACCACAAATTGACCGCGACGATCGGCGCAGTGTGATCCTCGGAGAGCACCACATGCAGGCCGTTCGGGAGGTGATAACTCTCGACTGGAATGCGCATGATTCAATATTGGGGGGTAGGTCACGAAACTCGGAACCCCACGCGCCTGAACCCGCGTCGTTTGCGGTACCACATTTCTCCCCCCAATTTCCGACATGACGTCTTCCCATCGCCGAACCGTCCTGCTGTCGGGCGCACTCGGAGCACTCGCACTGCTCGCCGCTTGCGGCGGTGACCCACAGGTGCCGAGTGCCGCAGCGGCGACGGCCAGCACCACCGTGGCGGCGGCAGTCGCAGCGGCGGTCGCGGCCGTACCCACCGTGCGGATCACCGACGCCAAGGGCAAAGGGATCAAGAACGTCATGGTACGCTGGCGCATTGCGAGCGGCAGCGGCAAAGTCGTGAACGATTCCGTCCGCACGTCCGGCAGCGGCGACGCCACCTCGGGTGGTTGGACGCTTGGCACGACCGCTGGGCAGCAAACACTGCAGGCCACCGCGGACGGCATTGCCACCGTCACCTTTACCGCCACCGCCACCGCCGGTCCGCTTGCACGGCTCACCCCGGTCAGCCTCGGGGACCAGCAGGCCACCGTCAATACACCCGTGCCGTTGCTGCCCGCAGTGCGTGCCGAAGACCAGTTCGGCAACCCGGTTGCGGGCGCCGCCGTCGTCTTCACCATTGTACAGGGCAACGGGGTGATTCTCGGGGCACAGCAGTCGAGTAACGAATTGGGTATCGCCGCGGTCGGTGGCTGGACGATCGGCACCGCCATCGGTCAGCAGATCGTGACTGCTACGGCCACCGGCGCACAGCCGGCGGTGTTCAACGTCAGCGCCGTGGCCGGACCGGCCACCGACTTGGTGAAGGTTGTCGGAGACAATCAACCAGGCGTCGCCAACGTCAACCTCACCACGCCCCCCGGCGTGCGCGTGCGCGACGCCTTCGGCAATCCCGTGGGCAATGTGCCCGTGGTGTTTACGCCGGGCCCGAACTCCGGCACGGTGACCGGCAGCACGGTCATCACCGATCCAGCCACCGGCACGGCCTTCGTGGGCAGCTGGCGTCCTAGCACCGCAAGCACGCAGACGCTCGTTGCCACCAGCTCAGTCCTCCCCGACAAGTCGGCCACGTTCACGACCACGGTGTCGCTATCGGCCTTCAACGTGGACATTCGTTTCGTCGGTGAGGCCTCGCTGCCGGTGCGCACGGCCTTCGCCAACGCGGTCGCCAAGTGGCGGCAGGTGATCGTGGGCAGCATCGGCATCATCGCCAACGTGAACATCCCCGCCGGACCCGCATCCGGATCCTGCTTCGATTGGACGCCGGCACTCACCGGCACGGTGCAGAACACCGTGATCTTCGCGCGCATCGACTCCATCGACGGGCCGGGCTCACCGGGCGCGGGCAACATCCTCGGTCAGGCCAGCCCGTGCGTTGTAAACGCCAACGCGATCCCGTTTGTCGGCTTCATGGAGTTCGACAAGTACGACGTCGATCTGCTCGTCGCGCGCGGGCAGTTCGAGAAAGTCGTACTCCATGAAATTGGGCACGTGCTCGGCATCGGTACTCTCTGGAATTTTCGGCGCTCGCTCCTCGACCGGTCGATTCCGGATGATCCCTTCTACGTCGGGAGCGCCGCACGCGCGCAGTTCGCCGACATCAATACGGCGACGTATTCCGGTAATCCGGTGCCCGTGGAAAACACCGGCGGCACCGGTACGGCGAACTCGCACTGGCGCACCTCGGTCATGCAACGCGAATTGATGCAGGGGTTTGCCGTGAATCAGCTACAACCACTCAGCCGGATCACGGTGGGTTCTCTGCAGGATTTGGGCTACACCGTGAACCTCGCCGCCGCCGATGCTTTTTCCCTCACCGCGGCACTGCGCAGCGGCTTCGGATTCGACGCGACATCGGGGATACCGTACCGCGATGTCGTACCCGACATCGAGATCAAGCAGCGCCGCGCCGATGGCAGCATCGTGCGCATACCACGTGAGCAGCGGTAGAAAACGGGCTCTTCAGGGTTTCGCGTGGGTGAATCTCGGCCGACACGCCTGAGCACCGGTCCTCGGCGTTCTCTGCG
>NZ_JBDNFF010000055.1:0-8113 GCF_041689975.1 Gemmatimonas sp. | reverse complement strand
TCGCCGAAGACGGCGATGACTGGAGCAAGGGCTCGGATGTTGGCATTGGCCCGCACGCCCACACGCCGATGAGGCGCGAGTGCGGCGGAGAGTCCGGCGCCGCCTATCGAGGCCGTGGCATTGCCGTTCGACGTCAGCGGTCGTCCGGCGGTTTCCAGGCGCACAAGTCCTGAGAGAGCGTTGCCGTACTGCGCGCCGAACCCGCCGGCTGAAAAGATCGTGCGATCGAGCAGGAACGGGTTCACGGTGGCCGTGACGTGGCCAACGGGATTATCGAAGCGCGCCGGTGAGAGCAACCAGGCATCGTCCAGCAAGACCCGCGTCTCGGTCACGTCGCCGCCGCGCACGAAGAGGCCGCTGCCCTCGTCGACATTCTGCGGTCCCGGTAGCGTTTGCAGCGCCTTGGCGACGTTGGCGGCAGCACCCGGCGTCTGCGCCACCTCCAACGGTGTGAGTGAGGCGGTACGACCGGTGCCCAAGGTGTACTCACCCGCTGCGACCACGGTCAGTGTGGAGAGCGAGGGCGGCATCGGCACGATCGTCAGCGTCACCGCAGTATCCATCGGCAGCGTGATATCCACCGTAGCCGGTGCGAAGCCGACGCGCCGCGCCACCAAGGTGGCTACGCCGCGATACGACGACTGCAGCGCGAACCGTCCGAGACTATCCGATGCGGTCTGGTCCTGTGTTTCGAGCAAGTAGATCGTCGTGGGCGGCGCCGGGTTGCCATTAGGCAGCCGCACCTGCCCGCGAACGATCACGCTTGGCGTGCCCTGCGCGCGCATCGTGGTGGCCAGGCTGGCGCTCGCCACTACGAGCAGGGCAACGACCGTGCGGCGCCGTGTTACGGGACTGAAGCCGGCAAACCTCGTGAGCGTGTTGTGCATACACGGGAGCGTACGGGCATGGGTACGCGCACGGTGTCAGCCAATCGGTGAATCGACAGTTCGGGTCGGTAAACGGAGAGGCGTTCCCGGCGTAGGCGCCTACGCCGGTCGCGCGCGCATGCGATCAGAACCGCAGGCCGAGCATGAGTGGCGCCATCGTGATGCCGTTACCACGCCCCAGCGTCTGGCCGCTGAACAGATGCTCGAAGCGTGCTTCAACGAACCCTTCGAGACCCAAAACTGGTACGAGCATGCCGACACTCGCCGAGGCGCTTGGTGACGTCTGCATCGTGCTTTGCGACGCGCCGTGCCGGAACACGCCCGCGCCCACCGCACCGTACGCGCCCAGCCAGTCGAACAAGACGCGGCGTTTTCCTTTCGATGTCAGCCGCACCGACAGGCCGGCTTTCTGATAGGCGCCGGGCAACTGTTCGTCCGTGTCCTTCGCCAGCGTTGCATATGACGCTTCGACCCCGATACCGGGCCACGACCCTTCGGGCGGCACGTACCAAGCGCCGAGATGTCCGCTCACACCAAATGTGGTGAGTTCACCGAGACGGCCAAGGGGCGACACCGGCGCAATGGCCGCATACGGATGCCAGCCACGCGCCAGCAACGCCCCGGTGCGCGCTCGGCGCTCGGCGGCCTGATCACCGGTGGATTGAGCGAGTAGGACGGTTGTGTTCGACAGCAGCAATACCGCAGCCGCAACGAACGAGAACGGTTTGCAACGGCGCGCGAAGTATGAAATCATGTGTGGTTTCCGGAGTGTTTGCGGCGGCCGATCGGCCCGGCGGGCGTCGCGTGGAAGACTTGTTCGAGCCACTCCATGGAGCCAGCGGCATCGTACCATGATGAGATCGACTCGTGTAAGTACAGAGTCGCCTCGTCGGGATCGCCCATACCGAACGTGTCGGGCAGCTCGTCGGCCAGCGGTGTCTCGCCGATCAGCATCGGCACGACATATGGGTTTTCCCGCATGGCAGTGCGGAGCGCCTTCGCCGCCGCCGTCACCGGGCCCAGCGTACGGTATCGATGCAGCGCCGTGGTGAACATCCAAGCCGCGGTGCCGTCGTCGTACGCGGCCAGCAGCGCATCGATCTCGGCCACCGAGCCGGCACGCATCAGCCACTCGAGCAACACATAGCGCACACCCTGATTGTCGCCGGCATTGAGACGCAAGATCGTGCGGGCTTCGTCGAGTGCGAGTTGCCGGTCACCGGTCTGCCAGAGCAGCTCGGCGAATACACGCCGGGCCGACAGGTACTGGCGCCCGACGGGGTGGTGCCAGATCGACGCGCCTTCGTTACCGAGCTGTTCTGCCAGTACGCGATCTCCGGCGGCGATGCTGTCGCGGCAATGAGCGAGGGACTTGGCCGAACTTTCCGCGACTTCGGCCAGCAGCAGGTGCGCCGATACGCAGTCGGCATCGAGCTTCAGTGCCTTGGCCACCTGCGCCCGGAGCTTAGAGGTCGTGCGTTCCAGACGGGCCGTCACGACAAGATCCTCGGCGCGCTCGCGGTCGGTCGTGGGCTGCACGTGGCGCAACGGTTTGCCCTTGACCTCCTTTCCCATGAACGCATTCACTTCGTCGAGACTGCCGAACTCCTGCTGCTCCAGTAGACGCGAGAGATCGCGCATCATGTCGTCGCGGATGGACAGTGGCGAGAACGGCACGGGAGTATCCGGCGAGTTGCGACGTTTCGGCAATGCGACCTCGGGAAGGGGTCCATTGAGTTTACGAGTGACGATGGTCATTACGCGAGGGTGGCCGTGGGGTCTTGGTTCCGCGCCTATGTGAGTCCGCCGACCACCGCCGTCCCTTGACCTTCCCCGGCCCGCCGGTCAGGCTTCAGTGGTGACTCACTTGCCCAACCTCGGCCTCCCCGGCGCGCTTCCTACCCGCGACCGCGTTGCACTCCGCCGGTGGCTGCTGGCGTCGATCGTGGCCGTCTTCCTGGCCGTCGCGGTGGGTGGCATCACGCGGCTCACCGAAAGCGGGCTCTCCATTACCGAATGGAAGCCGGTATCGGGCGCCTTGCCGCCGTCGAGCAGCGCGGCGTGGGCGGTGGAATTCGAGAAGTTCCGGCAGATTCCCCAAGCCAGCGCCACGCACGCGGGCATCGAGCTCGCGCAGTTCAAGTGGATCTACTGGTGGGAGTGGTTCCACCGGAACGTGGCGCGCACGGTGGGGCTGGTGTTCGCGATCCCGTGGCTGGTGTTCATGGCGCAACGGCGCATTCCGCGCCCGTTGCAACTGCGTCTCACCGCATTGCCGCTACTCACGCTCGCACAGGGCGCGCTCGGCTGGTACATGGTGAAGAGCGGCCTCGTGGAGCGCATCAGCGTGAGCGCGTATCGGCTCACGGCGCATCTCGGGCTCGCGCTTGGCATCCTGGCGGTGTGTGTGTGGACGTACAGCGAATTGCGTGAGCGCACGGCGGAAGAGCGTAGTGAATCGCTGTACACGTCTGACCGTTGGCGTCTGGCATTGCTGGGCGCGACGGTGCTCTTGGGTGTGACGGTACTCTCCGGCGGCTTCGTGGCCGGACTCCGCGCCGGCACGATCTTCAACGAGTTCCCGCTCATGGGTGGTCGCGTGGTGCCGCTTGGCTATGCGGCGCTCACGCCATGGTGGACGAACGCCTTCGAGAACCCGGCGGCGGCGCAGTTCCACCATCGGTTACTTGCGCTCACGGTGACTGGCCTCGTGCTCACTCTCGCATGGCGTGCGCGGACAGCGCTGCTGCCGCGCCGCGTGCAACGTGCGGTGTTCGCGTTCGGCGCGGTGGTGACGGTACAGCTCGCGCTCGGTATCACCACCCTGTTACTTGCCGTGCCCGTTCCATTGGGGGTGCTGCACCAGTTCACCGGCGTGCTGGCACTGACGGCGGCACTGATTGCGACCCAGCGCGCCATCGCGACGCGCACGTTGGAGGCTGCATTTCCTGAGACCACGGCCGCACGTTCCCCGCGTGTGCCTGCGGTGCCGGTCGAGGCAGCAATCACGGCGTAGTCGGAGACGCCACGGCTCCCGCAGTGCCGCGAATTCCGGACTGATTCGAGAACGATTGACTGAGTCGGATACTGAACGGGGAGATTTGTCGCTGAGCGCTGTCCGCGTGCCGTTGCTACTCGTGATACTGGTATCGCTTGTGCCGCCGCTGGCCTTAGGCGCGCAGGTGCGTGGAGCAACGCCGCTCGATTCGGCGCCGGTGGTGCAATCGCCGGCCACCCGGCAGCGCGTCGTTCTCGATTGGATCCTTCGCCGCGAGCTCCTCGCGCAGCGTGACAGCTGGCAGGCCGAGGAAGATCGCGTCCACGGCGTGTTGCGCCATCCGCAGTACATGGAGCCCGGTATGCAGCGGTTGTCGATGCTGCACTGCCACCCAGACCGGCTGTATAACCCGTCGCCACCCCGCGCACCCGTCGCCTCGTCAAGATCCACGGCGCGCGGTGGTGTGGCCGCGCCGCCGGAGCCCATCGTGACTGGCCATCCGTATCCGTTGCCCGTGGTGATCGAGAGCCGCGCGTTCAAGACCGCTATGTGTCCAAACCGGCTGGTGATGGATGCGGACGACGACATGCTGCAGATGCCGCAGCACGACCCGTGGTTCACGCGTCAACTGCACGGAGAACGGCGAGCTGCCACTGGCGGCGGCGACTGTGCATCGATGCCGCCCGCAAACGGTGACGTGGTGCGCCGTGCTCGACGTATACGTGCAGTCCGTAGCAGGGCAGTGGGAAGTGGCGGACAGCGCGTACCGGTCGGTCATGTCGCGCCTCGATCCCGACACTCGGTGTTTCATGCGTTCGGCCGTGCATCTACTTCCCCTGTCGGACGCGACAGCATATCGCCAGCTACCGTGCGCAGTACGGGACTCGATGGACGCGACGTTGTGGTGGTTGGCCACGCCGTTTTTCGCCGACGGCATCAATCTTCGCGCGCTCGAACACTTCGCGCGCGTCGTTCGGAACAGCCTGGTGAGCGACCTTTCGCTCGATGCCTAACACCAGTAGCGTCCTAACGTTTTGGGATTGGAACGGTGCAAGTGGTTGATTTGCCTGGGGAACGGAGTCGTGTTGTCTGGTCTCGACGTGAACGAAGAGGCGCTGCATGTCGGTCTTTTGCGCGGAGGCGCGCGGGACCGTCGTACACCGAAGAACCGCCACAACAGGAGTGGTGGTTTGCCGCGCCCCGTCCGTCGGCCCGATGCCCATTTCCATCATTTTGCTGTTCTCCGCGTCTCTCCGCGTGCTCCGCGTGCTTCGCGCGAACCAGCTGGCTCTCCGATCGCTCCGCAGCAGCCGCAAGCCCCGCCGTTCGCGCGAAGTCCGCGAAGATTGCGAGGGCACGCGGTGAAGGCGCACATCTGGATCGCGAAGCAAGGTCTCCAGCTTGATCGGCAACGCGTGCAGGAAATGCTACAGATCCTGATTGTGGACCTTTTCGAGCAAGTCCCGCTCCATCAACTCCTTACGCCACTACCTGGTTATCCAGACGCTGATTTCGAGCCCATTCCACTCGTTCTCCCTTGAAAAACGTTGGGACATCACTGTTCGCAATTAATCGATGAGCATGAGGCTGTTCGCGACCATAAATGCGCACCGAAGGATCGAAAATAGGGACTGCAGGGATTGCGGAATTGCTCGTTGGCCGCATCGTATCCAAGGGCCGTGCCGCAGAAGCGAGCATTCGGCGCACCAAGGTGCGCCGCCATCAGTGCCGACACACACGCGACAGAGGTGGGGAATGCTGCGCCGACTCAGGGGGGTCGTGGGGATGTCGCTGCTGTGGGCCGTACCCTGGGCCATCGCCGGGATCGGGCTCGCGTTCGCCGTGCGTGCGCGTGGTGGATACCAGCAGCGGCGAATGGAGGAGTATCTGATGTTGATCGACTGGCCGGCTTGGGCTGGCGGAAGCGCCGGTTTCCTGGCCAGTCGTGGAGCGCTGGTGGGCGTGATCAACGGTGTGCTACTCGCCGCTGTCATTTTGATCGCCTATCGACGCGGCGCGAATCTCGAACGGATCTCCTTATGGCGCTTCGCCGCGTTGGGCGGCGCGACCACGGGCGCCGTTTCCGTGATGCTCCTGGACATGCCGTTGGTCATGGCCGGTCCGGCTGCCATCGTTGGCGCGCTGAGCGGCGCGGCCTATCTCGCGATGGCGAAACGCGGCGGCCGACTAGCCGGTGCAGGCCACGTCAACGAGATCGGCGAGGGCGATGCCGCTTCGAACGGAGCGCTGGTGCGGCCGGAACCGGCCAATGAAATTGACGCGCGGGCTCTGGACGCTTACCGCATGAGGTGACAACCGGCCCCGTGCGGGGTTCCTCGTGTTCCGAGTCGGACCATACCTTGCGCGTTCCCTCAGATGACTTGCGCGCTGGTTGTCGGAACAACACGCGCCATCATGCACAATGTGCGACAGGAAATCCCGCTGCTCGACAGCGTCTTCGTCGTGCCGAGCGATCTTGCGTTCGTGCCGGCAGGCGTGTTGACGAGCCGTTCCAGTCGATGCTGGATGGTTCGGGTTGGCAATCTTGTGCCATGAATCGCCGCAAATCTTCCAGCGATTCCATCTCTACTCGCCCCATCTTCGCCACGTTGCACGATCTCGAGGATGTCCTTCAGTTCACGAGCGATGACTTTTTCGCTGATGCGGGCCATCGACTTTCCTTTGGAGGCGAATTAGTGGTCGTGAAGTGTATTTCGCGTCTAATCAAAGTTGTTTCACGACTTATTTTGACATTTCGCGACAGAGGGAAATACCTGAATGTGGTTAAAATCGACCTATTCGGGCGCTCGAGAGTGCCGAATTCTCGCCCGCGTTATTGCGACATCACCCTGCCGTTCGTGCGCATCGCTCCACCGACCGGTGAGTTGATCGAGTGCGTCGAGCATTGCGGAGAGGAGTTCGGCGGAACGACTTCCATTTCGAGCCATGCGGTCAGATGGGTGCCGATTCCTGTTCTTCGCGTGCTGCTCTGCGTTCTCTGCGCCTCCGCGTCCTCTGCGTGATCGGTTCAACGGCCTGTTCGTCGCCGCCCCCGAGGAGTCGTGGGCGGCGTACGGTGCGCACGGGGGAGTGGAACTGATCACGCGGAGGACGCGGAGGCGCAGAGCACGCCGAGGCGCTCCGCCAAACCCTGCCGGACTTTCTCGTGAATACGCGCGAAATCAATTCCTTCGTAAAATGCATCGTCGAACGACAGGACCTGAACACCTTCGCGATGTTCCGCGTGGCTTCATCGCGCAAAAATCAGCGCAGCACTCGGCACTCTTGAGCGGGCGGATAGAATAAAAAATTACCGAACCCTCACCGCCGCGTGCCCACGCAGCTGCCCGCGACCACGTCGCCCACGGCGAACTTCACCACGACCAGCGCGTCGCGCACTTCGAGCTTGCCGTTGCAGTCCGCATCGCCCGCGGGGAACAGCGACACGGCGGCCGATACCTGCACGCCGATGAGCCCTTGCTGGATGAGCAGCGCGTCGGCGGCGTCCACGCGATTGTCGCTATTCACGTCGCCGCGCAGCACCGCCGCAGCGGTCGTGAAGTCGAAGGCCCAGATGCCGCGTCCGTACGTGGCCGCCACCAAGCGATTGGTGCGCGGATTGTACACGAGGTCCGTGATGCGGATGGTCGGCAGTCCCTCGTTGCGCGTCCAGGTGGCGCCGCGGTCGCGGCTCTCGTAGGCGCCCAGCATGTTGCCGACGAATAGTCGGCCACCGGGACCCCACACCGCGGCCTGCGTGGTCACGTCGGGGAGCGTGCCGTTGATGTCGGTCCACGTGACCCCGCCATCGTCGGACCGGAATACGTGCGAGGTCCCCGAACTTCCGTAGGTCACCACGACACGATCGGCATCGGCGGGATCGATCGCGAAGTCCGTCACGGCGCGCGCCGGCAGCGTGGTGGATGGCGACAGCCACGTGACACCATAGTCGCGGGTGTAGCGTACGTTGCCGTCGTTGGTGCCCGCGAAGATCACAGCTGAATCACTCGGCGCCACCGCCAGCGCGGCAATGACACCTGTGCCGCGTGTGAGGTCAGAAGAGATGGCCGTCCAGGCGGTTCCCTCATTGCTGGTGCGAAACACGCGCGAGCCGCCGAAGTAGAGGCGGGTGGATCGCTGGGGGTCGATCACGAAGGGGGCGATAAAGGCCCGGCGTTCACTCGCGTCGATGCCGCTGGTGATGGTGCGCTCCAAGCCCGTGCTGACT
>NZ_JBDNFF010000054.1:0-4100 GCF_041689975.1 Gemmatimonas sp. | reverse complement strand
GCCGGTCCAGATCCGCGTGCTGCCTACGTCGTTGGTGAGCTTCCTGGATAAGCGCACGTTACAGGGTTTGCGCTCGGGTACCGCCGGTGGGAACCAGTTCGGCGGCGGCGGTATGCGTGGTGGCTTTGGTGGTGGTGGTGGTGGTGGCGGCGGCCGAGGAGGCAACTGATCATGGCTGACCTGACGCATCGAAATTTCTCTCGACTACAGAGCACTACTCGCATGAAGATCAGCATGAGCATGTCCCGCACGAAGTCCGCCGCGTGGACGATCGCTGGCGTGTCGATCCTGGCCGCCACCACCTCGACCGCGTCGGCCCAGGTAGCGCCGGAAGCGCCGTCCACGTCCACGGTACCGGTTCGTGAAGTCACCGCGCCGCTGGCGAAGGCCACGCGCGCGATCGGTGGCGCGAACATGCTGCGTGCGCTGCCCGATGGTTCGATTTTTGTGAACGACGTACAGCGGCGTCAGCTGCTGCGTTTCGACCCCACCTTGCAGAACGTCGTGGTTGTGGCCGACACGGCGCCTGGCGCGCTCATGCCGTATGGCCAGCGTCCAATCGGATTGTTGCCGTACCTCGGTGACTCCACGATCGTGGTCGATCCGGCCACGATGTCGCTGGTGGTGCTCAACAAGGACGGCAAGACCGTGCGTGTGATGGCGTCGCCGCGCACGAACGACGTGAACACCCTGTCCAACATGAACCTCGGCTCGCACGCTTTCGATCAGAAGGGTCGACTGTACTATCGGCAGGGGAGTGCTGGCGGCGCTCCGGGCGGCGGTGGTATGGCGATGATGTTCGGCAGCGGCAACGACCGTGGTGGCGGTGGTCGTGGGGGGCAGGGCGGCGGGCAGGGTGGCAACAACCAGCAGGCACGCGGCGGTGCACAGGCCGCTCGTCCGGCTGGTGACGATCCCGCGTTGAACAATCGTGGCGGCGGTCAGCCGTTCGGCGGCCCCGGCGGTCGCGGCTTCAACCCGCAGAACCAGCCGGATTCGGTGCCCATCGTGCGCGTGGACTTCGATACGCGGAAGGCGGACACGGTGACGTACGTGAAAGTGCCCAAGAACGAAACGCAAATGACGCGGGGCGAAGACGGCAGCACCAAGATCACGATCAAGATCAATCCGCTGCCGCAGGCCGATGACTGGGCATTGTTGAACGACGGCACGGTCGCCGTGATGCGCGTACTCGACTTCCATGTGGACTACTACCGTCCCGATGGATCGCATGTGGCGTCGGATAGACTGCCGTTCGACTGGAAGCGTATCACCGACGACGACCGAACGAAGCTGGTGGATTCGCTGCAGGGGCTCGCCAAGGCTGCCAACGATCGGGCAGGTGCCAACGGTGGCGGCGGTGGTTTCCGCATGTCCTTCGAGCCCGTAGCCGCGGAGAAGCTGCCCGACTACTACCCGCCCATCCGGGCCGGCACCACGCTCGCCGACTTTGACGGCAACTTGTGGGTGCTCCCGGCCACGTCGAACCTGTCGGCGCAGATCGCGGCGCAGTTCATGGGTGGTATGGGCGGACGCGGTGGCCCTGGCGGCTTCGGCGGTCCCGGCGGTGCTCCCGGCGCTCCGAGGGCCGCTGGTGGTGCGGCTGGGGCTGCGGCTAATGCCTCCGGCGCGCCTCGTGCTGCTGGCGACACCACTCGCGGCGGCATGCCTGCTGCCGCCATGGGGATGATGGCCGCGATGATGAACCAGCCGCCGCTCGTGTACGACATCATCAGCCCCGCAGGCACGATGATCGAGCGCGTGAAGCTGCCCGCCGGCCGTCAGCTCATCGGCTTCGGCCCGAACGGCGCGATCTTCCTCGGCGCGCGCGACGGCCGTCAGATCATCGTCGAGAAGGTGACGCGGAAGGAGTAAGCTTCGCGCCGTTCGACGGCAGGAAACAAACAAACCGCCCCGGAGCTGCGCGCTCAGGGGCGGTTTGTTTGTTTCAGCGGCTGTATGAAACAGGGAGCGAGAATCTCAGCCCTTCGGGCCGGCACCGAGAATTGCCGGTGAAACCGCCGCGCCGAACTTCGTGATGTTCTCGCGGAACATGCCGGCCAGCTTGCTCGCCTGCGCATCGTACGCACTGCCGTCGGCCCACGTGCGACGCGGGTCGAGCACTTCGCTCGGCACGCCTTCGATCGCATGCGGGAGATGCAGACCGAAAATCGGATCGGTGTCGAACGTCGCGGTGGCCAGCGAGCCGTCGAGTGCCGCACGCACCATCGTGCGCGTGTAGCTCAGCTTCATGCGCTGCCCCACGCCGTACGCGCCGCCGCTCCAGCCGGTGTTCACCAGCCACACTTGCGAACCGTGTGTTCGGAGTAGCTCGCCAAGCATCTCGGCGTACTTCGTGGGGTGCCACACCAGGAACACCGCGCCGAAGCAGGCCGAGAAGGTGGCCTGCGGCTCGGTGACGCCGCGCTCGGTGCCGGCGACCTTGGCGGTATAGCCGGACAGGAAATAATACATCGCCTGTTCGGCTGTGAGTCTGGCGATCGGCGGCAGCACGCCGAAGGCGTCAGCCGTGAGGAACACCACGTTCTTCGGATGTCCACCGCGGCCGCTTGGTACGTGGTTCTTGATGTAATGCAGCGGATACGAGGCGCGCGTATTTTCGGTGATCGACTGATTCGCAAAATCGACCGACCGCGACGGCTCATTGAGCACGACGTTTTCGAGCACCGTGCCGAACATCTGCGTGGTCCGATGAATGTCGGGCTCGTTCTCGGACGACAAGTTGATGACCTTCGCGTAGCAGCCGCCCTCGAAGTTGAACGTGCCTTCAGGCGACCAGCCATGCTCATCGTCGCCGATGAGCCCGCGCGTCGGGTCGGCCGAGAGTGTAGTCTTGCCCGTGCCGGAGAGACCGAAGAACAGCGCGGTATCGCCGGCGGGGCCGATGTTGGCGGAGCAGTGCATCGAGAGCACACCCTGCTTCGGCAGCAGGTAATTCATCACCGTGAACATCGCCTTCTTGAGTTCACCGGCGTAGCGCGTGCCGCCAATCAGGATCGTGCGTTCCGCGATGTTCAGCACGATGAACGTGCCGGTGCGCGTGCCATGCTTCGCCGGATCGGCCTGATACTCCGGTGCATGGTACACCGTGAAATTCGGCGCGAAGGTGGCCAGATCTTCCACGGCCGGCCGGATGAACATGTTGCGCACGAACGACGCGTGCCACGCATTCGGCATCACGTAGCGCACGCTCAGTCGCGTGGAGGGATCGGCGCCGCAGTACAGATCCTGCACGAACAGCTCGGAGAGCGTGTTCAGATACTGCTTCACGTCTTTCTCGAGCGCTTCGTAGTGCGCCTGAGCCATCGGCTGGTTGACCTTACCCCAGTCCACATCAGCCTCGCTCGACGACTCCTGCACCACGAACTTGTCGTTCGGCGAGCGGCCCGTGTGCGGCGACGTCACCGCGACGAACGGCCCCATTTCAGCCAACCGACCTTCGCCGCGGCGGATAGCCGCTTCGACGAGTTCGGAAGCGACAAAGTTCCAGTGAACCTCTCCGCTCGGTTTCAGGCCTTGGGGAGCAAGGCCTTCGAGGCTCTCGCGACGAACGCCAGCGGACGGAGTGACCTGTGTCGCCATGGTGCGACCCTCACGGAAAACGTACGGCGGGACAGGCGTAATCGAGCGCGCACGGTGCAGCGCTTGGCCTGTCCTGCAGAAAGTGTGTTCGAATTTCGGTTTTCATTCGGTGTGGTAGTGCACCGAAAGTGAAACATGACGGACCGGGCCCCTTCGCTCAAGCGGAGTTCCCTCTTTTCCTGCGTGAATTCCCGGTACGCAGGCGTGCGGAACGCCGACATCAGAGCGTAATATCGGCCGCTCGCCCCAGAAGATTGCGCAGTGTGCTGCGATCCCGTTCCGTCGGTGTGCTCACCGTGGGACGCGTGTACATCACATCGGTGGTCTGCGGGCTGTGTCCGCCGATCCCCACCGCGTGTCCCATCTCGTGGGCCACCAGCGCATCGAGCGCGGACGGTGTGGCCGTCGTCGTCAGGTCCACGCGGATGACGATCGCTACGCTCCGCACGGTGGCTCCGACCGGTCGGAGCCGCTCAGCGCGACCGTTGAGCGGACAG
>NZ_JBDNFF010000053.1:0-5483 GCF_041689975.1 Gemmatimonas sp. | reverse complement strand
GAAGCCTACGAGGTACGACACGTAGTACCCGGCGCCGAAGCGCTTCAACACCACGACGCCAAGGAACGCGATGATGATGCCCATCAGCAACGCGATGAGCGTGACGATGGGAAGCGCGCCTGAGCTGTTGGTCTGCACGACCACAAAGAACTCCCGCCAGCGCATATGTACGCGCCGCGTGACGATGCCGCTCAGCGCAATGGCGATCTCGCCAACGTACTTTACAGCAGCTTTGAGGTCGCTCCACGCGTTGTTCAGCGAGGTGCCCATGCGACTCACGAACCACGGACGCCCGGCAGCCGCGACTTGAACGCGTTCGGGCACCGCCTGCGCGAGCGCGTGCAGCCGCCGCACCTGTTCAGGGAGTGCCGAGAGGTCGAGTTCGAGCTTCTGCGCGTCACAGAACTCCTGACACCGTGCCACAAAAATCAAAAGCGTGCTGTCCCACGCACCGAGATCAGTTGCGTCAAATGTGACTGTTCGCGACGTACTTTTTATTACCGTCGCACCATTGATAAACTCCTGGAACTGCAGCTGCCGCTGCTCGATCGACCAGTCACCGGCTAGTACAATGAGGAGGCCGCCGCGCTCGTTGCGGAGTTCGGCACGCGCAGCGGTCGTCGCGATTGCCGTGGCTCCGGGCATGGATGTCCTCGTGGATCAGTTTAGGCTGCTATGCGCACCGGAACCTGACGCGCGCCATGTACCCACATAGCTGAGCAAGTTACATGCCGAGTTCGGGCTTGTATGCGGCAGACTGATCCGTGGCGCAGCTGAACAGCTCACGCAGAGATGCAGAGAGCGCAGAGGCGCAGAGAACCTCATTGACGAGTTCCCTGCGCCTCTGCGCTCTCTGCGACTCTGCGAAATCAGTTCCCAACCCCTGTGACACACACGGTCCTATTTCGGCCACCCCGGAATCTGAATCGCCGGCATGATCCGTAGCGCGTTCTGGTAGTACACCTTCTTCAGCACGACATCCGGTAGATCGATACCGTACAACTTCCAGAACGCGTGATAGTTGCGGTAGTAGTCAAAGTAGTCGTCACGTGTTTCGAACACGCGCCAGTAGTACGGATACTCTTCCGGCTGGAAGGAATCCTTGCCGAAGAGCAGGCGGTCCTGATACTTGATGAAGAAGTCGTGCGCGTTTCTCGGCTGACGCGCAATGTCATACAGCACCGCGCCCACTTCGGCGAGCACGTTCGGCATCTTGTCGAACATGCGTCCCAGTCGGCCAAGATCGTTGGCGTGCCAGCCGAGGTGCGCGGCCACGAACGTGGTTTTCGGATGACGCAGGAACAGACTGTCGCGCTCCGCCATGAGCTGGTTAAAGCTCGGATACTTGTCCTGCGGATAGAGCCGCTCTGGAAAAAGATTCAGCTCGAGCCACCGTTCGTTGGTGTTGTCGACTGCGCGGAAGAACTCCTGCGGATCGGCGGTGTGGATGAACACCGGCATCTTATAGCGCGCGGCGGCTTCCCAGATCGGATCCAGGTCGGGATCGTTCAACCGCAAGCGCGTGCCGTCGGCCTTCTTCGTGCTCAATCCAAAGCCCTTGCCGATTTCACCGATGCCGACCGCGCCGCCCTTCACGTCGGCTTCGAGTTGCGCGACGGCCTTTGCGGCCCAACCCGGACCCACGCCGTTCAGGTTGATGCCGGTGAGCAGACGCACGCGATCCTTCATCGCGGGCGAGCCGTTCACCAACTCCATCGTGCGCTGTAATCGGTCACCGCTCACGTTGTCGGCGGCGATCATGAGGCGCACGTTGATCGAATCCATCGACGCCCCGAGACGCGCCAGTCCGTCGGCGTTACCGAGGAGTCCGGAGGGGTGTCCGTGGAAGTCAACGACTGGGTACTTCGCCTTCCACTTCATGCCCGCCGACGGCACGATCAGCGTGGACTTGGGCCGATAGTCCACGATGCTCGGCGGCGGTGAGGACGGTGCCAAGCAATTGTTCGGACGGATTTCCGTGGTACCGGCGGGGCACTCCTCGCCCGGCTTGATCTGCGTGCCTCCGCGGAAGCCCGCAGGCGGACGCGGCGGTTGCGCAGCCGGCGGCTGCTGGGCCGAAGCGGCGGTCGCGAGCGAAAGGCCAAGGGACAGCGCAGCCACGAAACGAGTGCGAAGCACGGGCAGACTCCTGAGGTGGGAAACGAGACGGGGATCAACATGTCGTTGATCCCCGGCCTTCGACAGAGTGATGCGAGAGTTCGGTCTTACTTCGAGTCGGGCTGCGGCACCAACAGCTGTTGCTGCGGACCGACGTCGGCGCCCGGCGTGGTCGGGAGTGCCGGCTGACGATCGAACCCGAACACCTGCGCGCGGCGCATGGCCGTCGCGATGCCCTTCGCCTGCTGATACACCGAGTCGGAGCGCGCGGTCTGGCCCGTCTGCGCCAGCGCTTCCGCCAGCGTGACGCCGCTGATCACGTACAGGTCGGGGATGCCGACCGATGCGTCGTCGACCCATCCCTTCCGGGCCGCCAGCGACTTCGTGGCCGTGAACACCTGCGACCACAATTCGTACGAACGCTTCACGTCGACCATGCCCTCGCCCTGAATGAGCACGGTGTCGCGCCCCGGAATGATCTGCTGACCCACCAGCTTCTTGGCCATGCCCTGCGTGAGGACGTAGCGCTCGAGACCGAGTTCGTAGGGGTATCCACCGGCCGTGCGGCTGAAGTAGATCGGCCGATCAGGGTACGTGTCGCGGATCATGAAATACACGAGCTGGTCGGCGCGCATGAGCTGAGGCGAACGCGGCACGGCAATGATGTCGCCCTTCTGGAACGCGGCGTTCGGCGGCGTCTGAATGGCGAGCGGCAGCGCATCGGCTTCGTCGAAGGTCATCTTCACCGGCGGACCGACCGGCTTCTTCCACTGCTGGCTGCGATAGATCTCCGGACCCTTGGCGGCATCGTACTCGTACACCGGCCGGCGGATCATCTGCCGCGTATACCAGTCGGTGTTCATCAACGACGTATTCGCCACGATGACGTCCTTGCGGATGCCCTCGACTTCCTGCGCATACCACAGCGGGAAGGTGTCGTTGTCGCCAACGGTGATCAGAATACCGTAGGGCTCCACCGAGTTGAGCAGGTCGCGCGCAAAGTCGGTGGTGTCGGTCTGGTTCGAGCGAGACGCTTGCTGCCAGTTACCCACGAGTGGGATGAACGCCACGGCCAACAACGGCGACGCGAAGAGGAAGCTGCGCGTGCGCGGCTCCACCACGGTCGTGCGACCCAGCTTCACTTCATCGGCGCCGAACAAACTCGCGACCGTCTCCCACAGATACATGAGTCCGAGCGCAGCCCACACGCTGAGCGCCGAGAAGCTCCACAGGTAGAAGTAGTCTCGATCGCGCACTTCGCGTGGAACCGAGTCGCCGAGCTCCAGCGCCTGACTATGGCCGTACTTGAAATTGAGGTAGAAAATCAGCCCGAAGGTCATCGTGCCGATGAGCGGTCCGAAGAACCAGAAGCTGCGTCGGTCCTTCTTGAAATGCATCCAGCCACCGAGGATGCACAAAATGAAGTAGAACACGGCGAGCCCGTTCTGCAGCCCCGGATTCTCCTGGTACGCGTCGCGCAGCCATTGCCACTTGAAGTACAGCCAGTACATGCCGACCTGCGCCGTCAGCGGCGCCTGGCGCTCGCCGAGCTCCGGCTTGCCGTACTGGCCGCGGTTGAAGTTGTACATGAAGCGGTCGTACGTGAGCGCGGAGAACGTGCAATCCATCTTGAGTTCGGTCACGCAGCCGGTCGGCTCGCCTTCGTTGATGGCGGGGAAGTGCGCGGCGCGAATGGGCTGGGTGAGAAAGGGCGTCATGCCGAACACCAGCGCGGCGGCGCACGCGATCAGCAACTTCCAGCGCAGAATCGACGACGGGCGGCGCACCAGCACCGCGAGTCCGACCGCGGGTGCCGCCAGCATACCGGCCATGTGGTTGGCGTAGCCGAGGCCCAGCAGGTAGGCGACCAGTACGAGCAGGCGGTCGGCCACGGGGCCTTCCGGATCGTCGCACCACCGCACGGTGAGCCAGCAGATGATCGCGAGTCCAACCAGCGACACCGTATACACCTTTTCGTTGACCACCGACTGGTTCCACACGGTGAACGCCGTAGCACCGATCAACGCCGCGAGCGCGCCGCCAGCAATGCGCTGCCAACGACGTGGCATCCATTGCACGAGCACCCGCTCGGTGATCAGGAACCACACAGCGGCCGAGACCGCGCTGGACAGCGCCGCCAGCACATTGATGCGCATGGCGACCGTCGGTGCGATGGGCAGGATCGCGAAGACGCGTCCGAGCAGGACGAAGAACGGATTGCCTGGCGGGTGCGGAATACCGAGGACGTACGCGGCCGCGATGTACTCGCTGGTGTCCCACATGGACGTCGTCGGTGCCAGCGTGACGAGGTACAGCAGAAACACGACGAGGCCAGCGATCGCGGCGGCCAGGTACGACGGGCGGTAATCGAGCTCGGTCGCGCCGGCACTCATGGCGGCGGCTGGCCGAGAAGCGGCAGTCGCGGAAGCGGTGGCTGCGACGGTCATGGACTGGACGGAAGGTGGGGCAGCACCGGACCGGGGGCGGCCGGAGCTCACACAATCAGGTAAGTTCGCAGACAGCGACGGGGGGCACAACTGCTTCCCGCTCGGTCTGGGCCCCTCTTCTCCCCCACGCATGGACAAGCGCGACTTTCTCCGTACCGTAAGCGGCGCATTGGGCGGCGCCTCGTTGGGCCTCCTGTTCACGCCGGCCCAGCTTCAGGCGTTTTCCCGCCTACCCGTCGCTGAGCTGGCCGCCCGGGCCGACTTCTGGGACGCGTTGCGGGCCAAGTACCGTGTCCCTGCCGATTACATCCATCTGGAGCACGGCTACTACTCCATGCAGTCGGAGCCGGTACTGGAGCGCTTCATCGGCCATGTGCGGGCCGTGAATGCCCAGAGCTCGCGCTACATGCGGACGGTGCAGGGCACCAACAAGGCGCGGGTGCAGGCCCGCCTGGCCGCCTTGGCGGGATGCGCGCCAGAGGAGCTGATCATCACCCGCAACACCACCGAGTCGCTGGACACGGTGATCTCGGGCTTCGACTGGAAGGCGGGCGACGAGGCGGTGATGGCGGTGCATGACTACGGCGCGATGCTCGATCAGTTCGCGCTGATGGGCCGTCGCTGGGGCGTCGTAAACCGCACCGTCACCGTGCCGCTCGATCCGCAGAGCGACGACGAGATCGTGAAGGTGTACGCCGCGGCCATCACGCCCCGTACGCGCCTGCTGATGGTCTGTCACATGATCAATATCACCGGCCACGTGCTGCCGGTGAAGAAGATCTGCGACATGGCGCACGCGCGCGGTGTCCCGGTCATGGTGGACGGCGCGCATGCCTTCGCGCAGCTCGACTTTCGCATTCCCGACCTTGATTGCGACTACTACGGCGCCAGTCTGCACAAGTGGCTCGGTACACCACT
>NZ_JBDNFF010000052.1:0-16098 GCF_041689975.1 Gemmatimonas sp. | reverse complement strand
GTGTCTTCCGTTCACAGCTTCGGCGTTCGTCGTCCCACTGTCACCACCAAGGTGCGCGGTGTCTCTGTCGGCTCCTCGGCACCGATCGTGGTGCAGTCGATGACCAACACCGATACGGCTGACGCCGCCGGCACCGCCGATCAGGTCGCCGAGCTCTTCGAGGCCGGTTCGCAGAAAGTGCGAATCACAGTCAACAACGACGAGGCCGCGAAGGCGGTCCCCGAGATCCGGCAGCGGCTCACGGACCGCGGCCTGGACGTGCCGCTCATCGGCGACTTCCACTACAACGGGCACTTGCTGCTCACGAAGTATCCGGAATGCGCCGCTGCGCTCGACAAATATCGTATCAATCCGGGTAACGTCGGCACCAAGCATCGCGACACGAATTTCACGACCATCGTGCAGGTGGCGATCGATCATGACAAGCCCGTGCGCATCGGCGTGAACTGGGGCTCACTCGATCAGAACCTGCTCACCGACATGATGGACAGCAACGCGAAGGCGGCTGAGCCGCGCGACGCGAAGGATGTCTACATGGACGCGATGCTGGAGAGCGCGCTGCGTTCGGCGGCATTGGCCGAAGAAGTCGGACTCGGTCACGACAAGATCATCGTGAGCGCGAAGATTTCGGTCGTGCCCGATCTGGTGGAGTGCTACCGCCGTCTCGCCAAGCGTTGCGACTATCCCCTGCACCTCGGACTGACCGAAGCGGGCATGGGCACCAAGGGGGTCGTGGCCTCGGCGGCCGCCCTCGGCATTCTGCTCAGCGAAGGCATCGGCGACACGATTCGCGTGTCACTCACCCCGAAGCCGAACGGCGATCGTCGCGAAGAAGTGTACGTGGCGCAACAAATTCTGCAGTCACTGGGACTACGCTCGTTCGCACCGCAGGTGACCGCGTGTCCGGGCTGCGGTCGCACCACGAGCACCTTTTTCCAGCACATGGCCCAGGATATTCAGAGCTATCTGAAGGAACAGATGCCGGTGTGGCGCGAGTCGCGCCCGGGTGTAGTGGAGATGAAGGTCGCGGTGATGGGATGCGTCGTGAACGGACCGGGCGAATCCAAGCACGCGAACATCGGTATCTCGTTGCCGGGCACGTTCGAAGAGCCGAAGGCACCGGTATACGTGGACGGCAAACTCTTCACGACGCTCAAGGGAGACAAGATCGTCGAGGAGTTCCTCGTGATTCTCGAGAACTACGTCGAGACGAGCTACGGCGCGTCGGTGTAATTAGACCGAAGCGGGCCGGTGATCAAATTCGACCCAACTCCGCGGCGGCATGCGCGAGTTCGTCCACAATAGGGGCGTTGAATCCGATCGCGCGCAGTCGCTCGCTCACCCGCACGTATAGTCGCACCGTGCCTTCGCGTCCGGCGGAGAACCGCCCCCACACGGTTTCCGGGAACGAGGTACGGCGCAGGTCGGAAAGGATCGCGTTCGCGTTGTGGACTTTGTCGGCGGCGCACACCCAGAGTGCGTCTTCGCTGGCCAACTGCAGGCGCTCCAGATAGTCATCCTTGCGTTCGTCCGTGGACAGTTCGACGTCGTCGTCGTCGATGCGACGCTCGGTCACGGACAACAGCATGTCCAGCATACTGTTGCCGAACTTGGTGCCGATGCGATCGTCGAGCGTCTCGCGCGTCCATCCGTCGCGCACACAGTCGGCCACGACATCGTGCAGGATGCCAGCCACCACCGTGTCCTCACCGCACCCGTAGCGGGTGAGAATCACCGCCACATTCGCGGGATGCGTGAGATACGGAAGCCGCGTGCCTTTGCGGACCTGCTGATCGTGGTGCTTCGCCGCGAAGGCGAACGCGTGGTTGATCCGATCGGAGTAGCCGGTCATCGACGGGGCGACTGAGGAGTCAGGCAAGGACGGGAAGATACGTCGCGCGGGCGAACCAAGCCACCAGCTTCTCGAGCCCGTCGCGATCGGCGTCGCCAAAGGCATTCGGGACCGACGAATCGATGTCGAACACGGCAATCAAGGCGCCCGAGGCATCGAACACCGGCACCACGATCTCGCTCTGCGACCGGGGATCGCAGGTGATGTGTCCCGGGAAATCGTGCACGTTGGCCACCACCACCGTGCGGCGTTCGGCCGCCGCCGTGCCGCATACGCCGCGCCCGAAGGTGATCTCCTGACAGCCCAGTGACCCCTGATACGGGCCCACGCGCAGCAGCACGCCCGGCTCCACTACGCGGTAGAATCCCGTCCACAGATGGCTGAAGGCGTGGTGCAACAGCGCGCTCACCGTCGCCATACCGGCGATCGCGTCGTCGCTACCCTCGAGCAACAACGACTGCATCTCGAGCAGCTGCGCGTACGCACGCTCACGCGGCTCGGCGCGAAGGTCGGGAATGGAGGGCTCCATGGGAGAGTAAGGAGTAAGGGGTACGGAGCAGGGAGCAGGGAGCAGGGAGCAGGGGAGCAGGGAACAGGGAGTACAGTTCCATACCCCATACCCCCGACTCCCTACTGCAGTGGGCCAATGGCCAAGATGAGCCGCAGATCAAGTAACGCGAGCGCCACGCCTTGCACCACGACCGCCAAACCGGCACCGATGCCACCCGGGCGCTGTCCCCAGCGCCATGCCGTCAGCGCCAGCGTGACACCGACCGCCGCGTACCCCACGTCGAGACCGGTGTTCAGCCAAAGCACGTTCAAAAGACGCTGCGTTCCGGCAAAATCGCGGAACGCGAGACCGCGCCAGCCCCATGCGACGATCGCGAGGTTGACCGCCCCCCAGGCCGCGGTCTGTATCGCAAAATGGCGCAACAGCGGCGCCGTCGTGCGACGCACCATCAGCCAGGTCAGCAGCGACGTCCCGCTCAACACACAGGCGCCGGCCCACAGCGCGAGGCGAATCAGGTGCCCACGTTCGAATGACAACAGCGTATCGGCCCACATGCCACGGAGACTAGCCGCCGACGACGTGGCGCGCCACAGAGCGCGAGACGACGGGTGCCCTCGTGTTCAGCCAGTGAGCGGGAGGTCGGCCGACCAGAGCACGACGGCGCGCACCCGGCGTCCGCGATCTTCGAGCTGCTGCATAGTGCGGGACAACCAGGCCAGCGTCGTCACGCCGACACGCGCGCACAACACGACATCGGTCTCCAACGGCAGATACTGGTCGAGATCGTGGTCCGTGACGTAGATCGCGAGATCGTGGTGCGCCGCCAATCGCTGCAGTTCATCCACCATCGATGCCGCCTCGTGCGTCACACCGAGATCCGCGCCCGTTTGCCGTGAACGGACGCGGCGCGGCAGCACGATGTCGATGAAGGTATCGCGACCGATCGCCAGCGACCGCGACGCATCCCATCGTGAGCGGACCGTCGCGTCGCTTGCGGTATCCGTGGTAGACGCGGTCGTGAGCACCGATGTGGGCAACAGCGACAGCAGCGCACCGCTGCGCTCTACCGCATCCACGAGCACCGTGGCACGCGACTCGTGCGCCGCCACGGCCGACAAATTGAGCGCGACGGCTCCCGCCAGCACCGGTTGGTCAGCCACGACTTCCACGTATCGCGAGACATCGCCGATGCGACTGAGTGTGAGATGCAACAACGGCCACGCGGCATCCGTGGGCCGCATGATCGTCGGCATCTGCTCGTCGGCGCGCCGACGCGCGCGTGTCGCGCGAATCGAGGCCGTCGCGGCGCGATGCACGATCACACGGGTGCGCGTGAGGGCCTCGAGCTCCTGTTCATCACCCACGGTGGGGCGACGCAACTCGCGCCACAGGACGAACACGAACCCCAGCACCAACCCGAGCACCAGCGAGGCCAGCAGCATCGCCATGGGTGGAATGTCGAGCGGCATACGCGCCCGCAGGGCCTCCCGGTTGCGGCGAAGGTCGGTATTGAGCGCCGCGGCCTCCTGCAGCGCACGCTCGGTACGGGCCACCGTGGCGGCCGCCGCGTCGCGCGAGTGCTCGAGCGCGCTATCGGCCAACGGCGGCTGCACCACCAGCAGCGGTGCGGCGGTCGTGCTGTCGGCCACGGCTCCTGCCCGGTTCCCGGCTGCACCTGACAGCGCGTTCTCGACGGCGTTCGCGAGCGCGTTGTCGTACGTCAGTTCGGCGAATCGGGTGAGCCGTTGTCCCAGCTGTGTGAGACGCGCCGTCATCGACGCGTAACGCGCATCGGGTCCGCTCAACGCCGCATAGGCTTCACGCACGGTCTGCAGCGCTTCGATGGAATCAATGAGAACGCGAACCTGCACCTCATCGCGCAGCAGTTTGGTATCGGCGAGCGCGCGATAGCTCTCCACCAGCGGGGCCTGACGAACGCGCAGAAGCTGTCGCTGCAAATCGTTCGTTACACTGTCACGCGCCAGCGGAATGGGCGAGACCACGGCCGAGTCGGGGGCGGCGGCCCGCGGCACGGTAACGTCGGCACGCGAGGCAATGGCCGCGGTCGCGATCGATGTTTCGAGTCGCGTCAACTCACTGCGAGCCGCGAGCCGTTGGACGTGCAGCGGCAGCGTATCGCGTTCGGGGGGAAGGGCGGCGATCTGCGCCGCGAGTGCACGATCGACCTGTCGGGGCACCAGCACGAACAGCAGCAGCGCGGCGATCACGACGAGCGCGCCGACCGAGGCGATCAGCAAGCCGTGTCGTGCCGCGTTTCGCGTGCGGGCCGCGAGCCATCGCGCGCGTTGTCCGGCGCGTGGCAAACGAACGCGGGGGCTGGCGATATGCGCCAACCCCCGCGGTTTCCTACTGAACGGAGACCGTTCGGTTTACTTGACCGTGATCACGCCCTTCATGTTCATGGCAAGGTGCGGCGTGCAGTGGTACGCATACTCGCCAGCCGGGACGCCGGCGAACGAGATCGTGTACGACTCATCGGCGTTCAGCATCATCTTGCTCGAAAGCTCACCCGACTGCTCCGGCATGTTGGCCATGAGCGCCGTCTTCGCTGCGGCCGGAACGACGGCCGGATCGAAGGCGACGTTGTGCGGGCCACCGCTGATCATGAGGAACTTGATGCCGTCGCCAGCAGCAATCGTGATGTTGGCTGGCTCGAAACGGTAGCCCGTGCCGTCACCGATCATCTTCACTTCGTGCGTCGTGCCCGTGATCGGGGCCATCGCGCCCGCCGCCGGAGCCGCCGGCGCCATGGCCGTCGAGTCGGCAGCCGGCGCCATCGCCGTATCCGTCGTGGCCGCCTTGTCTCCACCGCAAGCGCCGAGCATGAGAGCCGCGCCAGTTACTACCGCAAATCCGAGAAACCGCATGTCGAGAGGCCTCCTAAAAGCCATATCGAAAATTTTACCTTTCTACAGGACGAATCCTGTGCACGTAGGGCCCTACGAGCATTGTGAAGTTATTCACAAGCTCTCTCCGCGCCAAGGGCCGGAGGGGTTTTGCTCCTTGACGAGCGTCTGGACTCCCACTACGCTCAACAGCATCATGCAAAGTTTCCGCCACCATCATGCGCATCGCAGCCACGACCGTTCGGGTCGGGGCGCTTCGTGCATGCCACGGTGACCAGCACAGTTCGCTGATCCCGCAGCACCCAAGCGATCCTCGGCCCGTCCCTCTCGGACGGGCCGTTTCTTTTTTCAGTACGGCTCTCTCTTTTTCTGGAACGTCATGCTACGAATCGCGCTGCCCAACAAAGGGCGCCTGAGTCAAGACACCCGTGAGCTGTTCAACGACGCCGGGCTCGAGGTCCGCTCGTCGGGAGAGCGTGCCCTCACGGCCTCCCTTGGGGGAGAGTTCGAAGCCATCTTCGTCCGCGCTCAGGACATCCCGGAATTCGTGGCCGACGGCGCCGCCGACGTGGGCGTGACTGGCATGGACCTCGTGAATGAGTCGGGACGCGAGCTGCTCTCCCACCTCGACTTGGGCTTCGGCCGTTGCCGCTTGGTCGTGGCCGCCAAGGACGACTCCAAGGTTCGGTCGGTCGAGGACATTGGCGCCGACGGAAAGCCGGCCCGCGTGGCCACGGTCTTTCCCCGCATTACGCGCAATTTCTTCGAGTCGCGCGGACGCCCGGTAGAAGTCGTCCCCGTGTCGGGTGCAGCGGAGATCGCTCCCCACCTCGGGATTGCCGACATCGTGGTCGATCTCACGTCCACCGGCTCCACGCTCAAGATGAATGGCCTGCGCGAGATCGAGACGGTCATGCATTCGAGTGCCCACCTCGTGACCGCCGCCAGCGGCCCCCGCAACGGCGACCCGTCGCGCGTGCAGGAGCTCAACGATCTGGTCACCGCGCTCGGCTCGGTCATCCGGGCCCGCGGCCAGCGCTATCTCATGGCCAACGTGCCGCGCGCCGCCCTCAACGAGGTGCGCGCCGTGCTTCCCGGCCTCAATGGGCCGACCGTCATCGAGATCGCCGATCATGGGAAGTACGTGGCCGTTCACGCCGTGGTGAGCGCCGCCACGATTTACCGCACGATCTCGCAGCTGCGGGCCCTCGGTGGCGAAGGCATCCTGGTGACCCGCATCGAAAGGCTCGTACCGTGAGCGTTCCGCTTTTGTCGACTCTGACGCTGCGCGCCCGAGGACCGCTGGTCGCCCTCGATGCCTCGGCCCGCCGAGCGATTGTCGATCGTTCGTCAACCACCGACTCAACAGTTCGTAGCCGAACTACAGACATTATCGCCCGCGTCCGCACGGAGGGCGATGCCGCGTTGGTCGCCTTCGCCCGGGATTTTGATCGGGTCGAGCTGCCCGCGATCGAAGTACCGCGTGCCGCTTGGGATGCCGCGCTGGCATCGCTCGATCCGGAACTACGTCGGGCGCTGGAACGGTCGGCCCGCAACATCGCTGCCGTCCACGAGGCTTTCCGTCCCGTTGCCACGGAGTACTCGCCAGAGCCGGGCATTCTGGTGGGGCGACGCCCCGACCCCCTTGCCCGCGTGGGGATTTACGCGCCGGGTGGACGAGCTTCCTACCCGAGCTCGCTGCTCATGGGTGTCATACCGGCGCGGGTCGCGGGAGTGGGTGAAGTGATTGTCTGTTCGCCCCCCGGACCTGATGGCCTGCCGTCACCCGTGGTACTCGCCGCGGCCGCCTTGGCCGGCGCCGATCGGGTATTTGCCTTGGGCGGCGCGGGAGCGATTGCGGCGATGGCGATCGGCACGGCCACGGTGCCGCGCGTGGACCGTATTATGGGACCGGGCAATGCGTTCGTGGCCGAAGCGAAATTGCAACTGGTGGCCGATGTGGCCATCGACTCTCCGGCCGGCCCGAGCGAATTGCTGATACTGGCCGACCATACCGCCAACCCGGCGGCCCTCGCGCGCGAACTGATGGCGCAGGCCGAGCATGACCCCGATGCGGCCGTCGTCGCTGTGCTGGTAGGTCCGCTCGACCAGGTAGCAGCATTGGCCGGGGCGCTCGAAATCGAAGTGCTCGCGCAGATCGCGCAGGCACCGCGCGCCCAGATCGTGCGCGACGCCCTCGCGGCGCGCGGCGCGATCGTATCGGTCGGAACGATCGCCGACGGTGTCACCTTCGCCAACGAATGGGCCGCCGAACACTTGCTGCTGGTGGTGGCGGAACCGGTGCGCGCATCCACACTTGCGGCTCTACGCAGCGCCGGCACGATCTTCGTAGGCGAATCGAGCTCCGTGGCGTTTGGTGATTACATGACCGGCGCGAACCACGTGCTTCCCACGGCGGGTGCGGGACGCAGCTACTCGGGCCTGTCCACGCTCGACTTCGTGCGATGGACCACCTGGCAGGAAGTGTCACCCAGCGCGGCAAACAACCTGTCGCACGACGTGGGCATCTTCGCCGACGCAGAAGGACTGCCCGCCCACGCCGCCGCCGCGCGCGCATGGAGCGTGAACGCATGGCGCGTGAACGCATGGCGCGTGAACGCCGGGAGCGCGAACGCATGACCGACCACACCGAACGGCTGGCCGTGGCGCGGGCGGCGTACGACGCCGTGCCGTTGTACGATCCCAAGCGTGCGCCCGTAGAGCTCGATCTCACCGACAACACGAATCTGTGGGGGATACCGCCGGTGGCCGAGCGCACGCTGCGCGAGCTGCCAGTGGCGCGCATTACGCGCTATCCCACGCTGTACGCGGCGGAACTCAAACAGGCGCTCGCGGAGTTCGTGGGCGTGACGCCGGACATGATCGTCACCGGCTGCGGTTCCGATGATGTGCTCGATAGCGCCATGCGTGCCTTTGGTGAACCGGGCGACCTCGTGGCGGCGCCGGAACCGTCGTTCGCCATGATCCCGATCTTCGCGCGAATGAATGCGCTCAAGTATATCGGATGCGTGGAACTGCCATCGCATCAACCGGACATCGATGCCTTACTCGCCACACGGCCGAAGCTGTTGTACCTCTGTTCGCCGAACAATCCTACTGGTACGCTGATGGCCCGCGACACCATCGAGCGTGTGCTGCGCGAGGCGCCCGGTGTGGTGTTCCTCGACGAAGCGTACGCCGAATTCGCGGGTGTTTCGGCGGTCGATCTATTGAAGCAATCGGACCGACTACTGGTGATTCGCACGATGTCGAAGGCGTTCGGACTCGCGGGGCTTCGCATCGGCTACGCGATCGGACAGCCGTCGCTGGTCATGGAAGTGGAGAAGTCGCGCGGACCCTACAAGCTGAATGCGATGGCGGAACAGACCGCGCTCGCCGCACTGCAACACGACATGCCGTGGGTGCATGAACACATCGCGCTCGCCGTCGCGCTGCGTGAGCGGTTGGCCGACGCTCTCCGCACTCGTGGATTCGCGCCGCTGGAGTCCCATGCGAACTTCGTGTGCGTGCCGGTGGCAGACTGCGTCAACGTGGGCCTCGCTCTGCGCGAACGTGGCGTGGCGGTGCGGCCGTTTCCGGCACTGCCGCATATTGGCGATACACTGCGCATCAGCGTCGGACCATGGCCGCTTCTCGAGCGCTTTCTCGCCGCGTTTGATGAGGTGATGGCCACGCGGAGGTCCGCATGACGGGCACCGGCCGGACGAACGTCGCCGCACAGGGCACGCCGCTACGGGTCACAGTATTCGACTACGGCGCCGGCAATCTGCACTCGCTGGTGAAAGCGATCGAAGCGGGCGGAGCGGTGGTACACGTAGAAACCGACCCGGCGCTCGCGGTGCGCGACACCGACGCCGTGATCCTTCCGGGGGTTGGTGCGTTCGCGCCGGCGGCCGAACGGCTCGAGCCCGGGCGTGAAGTGATGCGCGAGGCGCTACTGGCCGGGCTTCCGGCGCTCGGCATCTGTCTCGGTATGCAGCTGCTGTTCGACACCAGCGACGAAGGGCCGGGTCGTGGACTGGGCGTCGTGGAAGGACAGGTGACCAAGCTCCATGCCACCCAAATTCCGCAGATCGGCTGGAACCGCCTCGAAGACGTCACCGATCCGATGCTGCTGGCGTCGGGACTCGACGTCGCGTACTACGCCAACAGCTTTGTCTGTCGCCCCACGGCGGCGCATGTACCGTTCGTGAGTGCGTGGAGCGAACATGACGGCGACCGCTTCCCCGCGTCGGTTCGACGCGGCAACATCATCGGCACGCAGTTCCATCCGGAGAAGTCCAGCGCCCCCGGCGTGGCCTTCGTGCGTGAGTTCTTGCAGTTCGCTGCTTCCCTCAGGAGTGCGACATGATCGCTGTACCCGCGGTGGATCTGCGTGGTGGCAAGTGCGTCCAGCTCGTCGGTGGAGACTACGACGACGAACGAGTGCGTCTCGATGATCCCGGTGCCGTGGCCGCCGAGTGGGAGCGCATCGGCTTTACGCGGTTACATGTCGTCGATCTCGATGCCGCTACCGGACGCGGACACAATCACGAGGTGATTCGCGAGATCCTGCGCGACGCCACCGTACCCGTTCAGGTCGGTGGCGGCGTGCGCGAGGAATCACGCATCGAGCGCCTGCTCGACGAAGGCGCCTCATGGGTGGTCGTCGGTACGCGCGCCATCGAAGACGAAGATTGGCGTCGCGAGATGGCGGACAAGTTTCCCGGTCGCCTGATCATCGCGGCCGATGTGCGTGAGCGCAAAGTGGTCACGCGAGGCTGGGCCGAAACATCGGAGATCGATGTGATCGATTTCGTGTCCGACCTCGCGCAACTTCCGTTGGCCGGTGTGCTCGTCACAGCGGTGCATCTCGAAGGCAAGATGGCCGGGACCGATCTCCCGCTCATGGAAGATGTGGCCGTGGCGAGCGCGTGGCCCGTGTTCGCGTCGGGTGGTGTGACGTCGTTGGATGACATGCGCGCCCTCGAACACCGTGGTCTGTCCGGCGCGGTGCTCGGGATGGCGCTGTACACGGGCGCGCTCGATGTGCGTCGTCTCGCAGAGGAGTTCGGCGCATGACCGTCGTGATTCGCGAATCGAAGGAAACCCGGATCCGTGTGGCGATCACCGCCGGTTCGGGTGAAGCTACGGTGTCGACCGGTGACGCCTTTCTCGACCACATGTTGGTCGCCTTTGCGCGCTACGCCGGCGTGGAGCTCGACGTCCAGGCCACCGGTGACATGCGCCATCACCTTATAGAAGACGTGGCCATCACGCTCGGTCAGGCGGTCGCCGCTTTCGCACCGGCCGGATGCGCGCGCTATGGCGAGCGCACGGTGCCGATGGATGACGCCTTGGTGCAGGTGGTGCTCGATATCGGCGGACGTCCGTATTATGAGGGCAAGCTGCCGTCGAATCTGTACGAACACTTCCTGCGCTCGTTCGCCGACAACGCGAAGGCGACGCTCCACGTTCGCGTGATCCGCGGTTTCGACAAGCACCACATCATTGAGGCGGCCATCAAGGGGCTGGGTTTTGCGCTGCGCGAGGCGCTCGTGGAAACGGGTGCGGTATTCAGCACCAAGGGCAGCGTACGTCTCGAAATCACGGATTCGTGATCGCATGCTGACTCGACGGGTGATCGTGTGTCTTGATGTGAAAGGCGCACGCGTGGTGAAGGGCGTGCAGTTCGAAGGACTGCGCGACGTCGGCGATCCCGTCGCTCTCTCAGAGCGCTACGAGCGCGAAGGCGCTGATGAAATCACGTTCCTCGACATTTCGGCCAGTGCCGAGGAGCGCGCCACGCTGCTCGATGTGGCGCGTCGTACTGCCGAGCGGCTGTTCATTCCGCTCACTATCGGCGGTGGAGTGCGCACGTCGGACGATGTGACGCGCGCGCTGCGCGCCGGCGCCGACAAGGTGTCGGTGAACTCGGCGATTGTGACGCGGCCAGAGCTACTGACCGAAGCCGCCGATCGCTTCGGCGCGCAGTGCGTGGTGGCAAGTATCGACGCCAGGCGCGACGCGAACGGCGTCTATAAGGTGTGGGTGAAGGGCGGCCGCGAGGAAACGCCGCTCGAAGCCGTGGCGTGGGCGCAGGAATGCGTGGCGCGCGGTGCCGGCGAGATTCTGCTCACCTCCATCGACCGCGACGGCGCGCGGACGGGATACGATCTGTCCATCACACGCGCCGTCGCCAACGCGGTACACGTACCGGTGATCGCATCGGGCGGCGCGGGCGTTGCCCAACACCTGGTCGACGGCATTGTGCAGGGCCGCGCCGATGCGGTGCTGGTGGCCGGCATCCTGCACGATGGTGTGACGACGGTACAGGTGCTCAAGCAAGTGATGCACGATGCAGGGCTCCCCGTACGCCTTACGACGGTCAGCGCAGCGGCATGACGCGACCTGAAAGCGCGGCAGTCCTGCTGCAAGCGGCGGCTGAGGTGGCTCAATATGCGGCCTCTATCGCTATGCAGTGGTATCGCACCGATGTGAACGTGGAGATCAAAGGAGATGGATCACCGGTCACGATTGCCGACCGCGAAGCGGAGCGCGCAGCGCGTGCGTGGCTGGCTGAGCGCTTTCCGAACGACGGTGTCTTCGGTGAGGAGTTCGATGCTGAGCGCGGCGACGCCCCGCGGCGCTGGATACTGGATCCCATCGATGGCACGAAGGCCTTCGTGCGCGGCGTGCCGCTGTGGGGCACACTCGTGGCTTGCTGCGAGGGCGACACCGTGATTGCCGGCGCCGCCTGTTATCCGGCCGTGCACGAAACGGTTGCGGCCGCGCTCGGTGAAGGCTGCTGGTGGAACGGATCACGCGCGTCGGTCTCGCGAGTGACGCAGTTGCGCGAAGCCACCACCTTGATCACCGACGACCAGTTCCTCGAGCGGCCGCACCGGCGCGCGAAGTGGCACGCCCTTTCGTCGGAGGCGGCCGTGTCCCGCACCTGGGGCGACTGTTACGGCTATCTGCTGGTGGCGACGGGCCGCGCCGAGGTGATGATTGACGATATCGTCAATCCGTGGGATGCGGCCGCGATGTATCCGCTTATTACCGAAGCCGGTGGCCGCTTCACCGACTGGCGGGGTCACGATACCGCCTTCGGCGGCGACGTGATCGCCACCAACGCCGCACTCGGCGACATCGTCCGGCCGTATCTGGTCGAGCCTTTTGATCCTGCTGCTGGAGTATCGGTATGAGTGACCCCGCACGCGCTTTGGCCTTCGACATCGAACAGCTCGACTTTGCAAAGAGCGGTGGTCTGGTGACCGTCGTCACGCAGGATATCGCGACCGGAGCCGTGCTGATGGTCGCGCACGCCGATCGCGAAGCCCTGGAGCACACGCTGCGAACCGGTGAGATGCACTATCGGTCGCGCTCGCGGGGTTTGTGGCACAAGGGTGGCACCAGCGGCAATGTACAGCGGGTCGTATCACTCACCGCTGACTGCGACGCCGACGCCGTGCTCGCGTGTGTGGTACCGGCCGGTCCCGCCTGCCACAATGGAACGACCTCGTGCTTTCGCGAGGATGCCCTGCGGGCCGACGTGTTCGCCACTCTCGATGCGACCATTACCACGCGCATGCAGAGCACGGACGACATGTCCGGCAGCTACACGCAGCGTCTGCTTGGCGACCGCAACCTACGACTCAAGAAGCTCGGCGAAGAAGCCGTCGAGTTGGCAACGGCGTGTGTGGATGGCGATATCGAACGGGCCACCGAAGAGACCGCTGACCTGCTGTATCACGCGTTGGTAGCACTGCGTGCGGTGGGGGGCTCGTTGGACGGCCTGCGCGCCGTCATTTCGTCCCGGGCAAAGTAGCGGCACGGCGTATGCAAGGGTGATGGGTGTCCGGGTGCTGAAATACGTCGCGCCGGATTGTGTCGCAGCGCGCGTCGGTCTGCGATTCCCATCATTTCGGAGCCTTCAATGCGCACACCTGCTAAAACGCTGTTGCTCCTGTCGCTCGCAAGCGGTTTTACCGCGTGCAAGGGAGACAGTGACGCCGACAAGAACGCGGTAGAAACGACCACGGCTGACGGGAGCTTGGCGTCGCCGTCCGCCGAGGTCGCGGAGCGCCGCGACGTCTCGATGGTGCGTATGATCAATGCGCTGCCGAGCGCGAAGGATGCATCGGTCAGTGCCGATGACATTGCCATGTTCAGCGGCATCGGCTTCAAGACCGTGACGCCGTACACGGAGCTCAAGGGCAACGTTACGAAGTTCCGTCTGCAGGCTGGCGACCGCGACACGACGATCGCGTCGAACAACGAGATCATGATGGACGGTTCGCGCTACTCGCTCGTGGCGCTGCCTGACGGCGATGGCCATGTCCGTCTGCGCGTGCTGAAGGATGAGCTGGCAACCGACAGCACCAAGGCACGCCTGCGCGTGATCCACGGCGTGAAGGGTGCCGGCGAGGTCGATGTAGTGATGGCCGGCATGACGGAACCGTTTTTCGACAACGTGAATCTCACCTCGGAAGCCGGCTACAAGAACATCGATCCCGTGAAAACGATCGTCAGCGTGAACATGAACAGCAACGGGAAGCAGATCCTCAAGAGAGAAATGGACTTCAAGGCCGGACACTCCTACAGCGTCGTACTCACCGGGACGGCTGGTCAGCGTATCGAAGCGATCGTGATCGACGACGAGGCGATCAGCAACGCGAAGATGATGATGATGGATTCGCTCAAAAAGGCTCCGTGATCTGATGAAGACCGAACCGGACGTCGGAGGGTTGCGACCCATGGCACATGACATTCTGAATTCGATGGATCGTTACGGATCGGATGATCGTCGCCTGCGGCACCAGGCCACGCGGCAGAGCAAGCCCGATTACGTGAATATCGGTGCCACCGAGCGCATCGCCTCCGCAGTTGCGGGTGGGTTTCTCACCATGTTCGGTCTGCGTCGACGTGGCACCGCGGGATACGGTATGGCGCTGCTGGGCGCCGAAATGTTGTACCGCGGTGCGTCAGGGCATTGCAAGACGTACTCGGTGCTCGGGGTTTCCACGAAGGAGCACGTTGAACCCGGTGTGCCGGCGGAAGTCGATCACGAGCGCTCCGTCAGTGTTCGGCAGAGCGTATATGTAGAACGGCCACGAGAGGAACTATTCGCTATGTGGCGCGACTTCTCCAGGTTGCCGCAGTTCATGGAGCATCTCGAGCGTGTCGACGTTCTGTCGCCTACGCATTCGCATTGGGTGGTCGCGGGACCGGCCGGCTCTACGGTGGAGTGGGACGCCGAGATCGTCGACGAGCGCGAGAACGAGTGGATTGCGTGGCGTACCGTCGAGCCGGCGCAGGTGCCGAATAACGGGACGGTGATGTTCTGTGAGATGTCCGATGGTGGCACCGATGTGTTCGTCACACTCGAAGCGCAGCCGCCTGCAGGAAAGTTCGGCGATCTGGTGGCGCGAATGTTTGGTCGCGCACCCAATCGTCAGGTACGTCAAGCCCTCGAACGGTTCAAGGAGATGGCGGAGCGTCGCGCCACGGCCGAGCTAATCGTATGAAAACGTCTCCTGAAGACCCCGCGCATGCCAAGCCGCCGGTGCCAAGCGCTATGCCCGCGCAGGATGCGGATGTGGTGCGCGACGTCGACGGGTTGGTGGTCGACGAGTACTCCGACGATACCATCACCAGCGCCGAAGGCATGGATGTACTGGATCGTCCTGGTGAGCTCGACGATACAGATGTCCTCGCCGAGGTGGCCGACGATGTCGATGGTATCGCCGAGATCGATCTCTCCACATCAAATCGAACTGACATGGGCGACGCCGATATGGGGCTCGGCGCGGAGCCGAGGTCGGCCGAAGAACTCGAGGACGCGGCGATCGGCCACGAGCTGAAGGGAGCGGCAGGTGTTACGCGTGACGATGCGGTACACGGCGAGCGAATGTTCGACTCACCGGATGGAAAGGGACGGGAGACACCGGAAAAGGAGCGCGACTGAGTTCATGCGCTCACTTCGCCGTCACGAGCTGCAGTGTGCGATACAAGAACTCCGTCGCCCATCCCAATGCCGGCACGGGAACCCGCTCGTTGTCGCCGTGCATGCGTAGTTCGTCCACCATCGGCAACGGCATTGGCAGAATGCCGTAGGTCGGGATGCCCCTGGCGCGAAGCGCGGCACCATCGGTGGCGCCGGTGCTCATGAACGGAATCACAGTGGTGTTCGGTACCATCGCCATCGCCGCCTGCTCCATCGCCTGATACAGTGCCGCCGTGACCGGAGACACCGGTGGCGGCGCGCGTTGCTCCCCAGTAAGCACGAAGGTCACCTGCGATTCCTTCGCCACGGTGTTGAACGCCGACACGACCGCGCGCACATCGTCGTTGGGCAGGACGCGTACATTGAAGGTCGCTGTGCCTTCGCTCGGAATCACATTGGAGCGGATACCACCGTTCATCAGCGTGAGCGACTGGCCCGTGCGCAACACCGCGTTGTGCAGTGGTTCGCGAGAAAGAATCGCCGCGGCTGCATCGATTTGCAATTTCGACGCCATGGGGGACGACACTCGCAGCATTGCCGCCTTCATCACGGGATCCGGCTCGATGCGCGCCAGTCGTGCGAAGTACAGTCGCGTGGTTTCGTTGAGCTTCACAGGCGACTTCCACTCCTCTACGCGAGACACCGCACGAGCGAGCGCCGTCAACGCGTTCTGCGGCAGCGGGACCGAGGCGTGTCCGCCAGGCCCGTTCGCCGTGGTCACAACGTTGTACGAAATCTTCTCGGTGGTCTGGATGTTCACCGACATCACGCGACCATCGGCCACTCGCACGCGGCCGCCTTCATTCAGCGCAAACTCGGCATCTTTAATGAGATCGAAATGCTTCTCGATGACCCGGTC
>NZ_JBDNFF010000051.1:0-21287 GCF_041689975.1 Gemmatimonas sp. | reverse complement strand
GCGCGGCGGCATCATGCGGCGCGGGGTCAAGCGGCGGCAATGGTTCTGGCAGGACTGTTCGCATGGGACATTGGGTATTGGTTCAGACCCCCAAAGGGGCCACAAAAGGCCAGGAAGTCTAACTGACCCCTAGGGGGCCCTGTACGCGGCGTTTCGCACGGCCGGCCCTCAAAGGGGCACGATAATACCTTGACATTTATCGTACCCCTTTGAGGGGCCTATAGCAAATGGGTGGAGGATCGACGCCAGGAGCCGCGGGCCCCAAAGCGAGCGGACGAAACTCCAAGCGGCGACCGACATTGCGGTCACCACCACCGCTAACCAGCCTCAGCTGTTCGTCGTGGTGGCCGGTTTTGCGGTGTACATCAATGGCCGGATGTGGGGTCTTCATTGAGGAGCGGACATTCGCCGACGGTATGTTTCCGGTCTACGGAATCTGCGCGGCGTGTTTGTGCCTCACGTCCATACTTGGCACATCTATGACGCGAAGGTCGGCGTGGGATTGGGCCGCGTCGCCCGGGGAGGCGTGCTACGGAAACAATGATCGATGACGTCGATACCTGGCAGCTCGTGCAACGCTCATGGGACACCGTCTCACCGAAAGATGCGTCGTCCAGTTCACCTCGACGAGGTGCGCTATGAGTGACACCACCGCCGAACGCTCCGATGATGCTCCTCTCGACGAAATCGTGTTGGCGAATCGTGCGATCCGTCAAGCCAAGGCGGTGCACAAAGCACTCGGTGTGCCGTGGGCGACGTGGGGACCGAACGGTGTCCTCTGGATTCCACCCAAGGAATTGCCGGATCTGCCCCTCGAGGATCGCGGAGTGCTGCCGACGACATTGGCGCCCCCTCCGCCGCCAGCCCGCGCGGCCGAGCCTGAGTGCAGGCACTCCTCGGCTGAGCGTCACGCCATTCGCAAGATGCTCATTGGGAGATACATCGGCTGCGGTGTCTTGGAGTCGCCGACGGCCACGAAGCCCAGCGAGGCATAGAACGTCGTACTCCGTTCCGACAGCGAGTCGAGGTATACACCGTGTGCACCAACGGCCTCGGCACCTTGAACACAACGGTACAACGCGTCAGCGAGAAGGTAGCGGCCGTACCCGAGGCGTTGCGCGGCGCTCGCGACAGCAAAGCTGCCGATGTAGAACACAGGGATGTCGAATGACGGCAGTGCCTGCGTGACCGCCTCTTGTATCTCGGCCTTCCGCACGCTTTTGGCCGAGAGCGTGTAGAACCCCAGAACCCCCGACAGTCCGCTCGTGTGGTCAAGCACGTAGACGCGCGCGATACCTCGCTGCTCGTGTTGCCACGCGAATTTCGGCAGATAGTCGTCGAGAGCGGGGACACCGCACGAGAACTCTCGCTTGCAATCGCTGCGCGCCAGCGGACGGATCTGCAGTTGTCCCAAGACATCGACCGTCATTTAGCGCGCGGACGCGGTGGCGCGCTCCCGCGCCTCGCTCATGAGTGTCCGCAGCGCTTCTGGAGGCGTCGCGGCTGTGCTGCCGAGCGACACGATTTGATCGAAAGCGGCGCCGTCGAGATAAACCAGCCGCTCGTCGAGCGATGCCGCGTCGAGGTAGGTTGCCGACAGTTCTCGGATATTCGAGTTCGCCGGCCCCAGACTCGCGATCTGGCGTCCCTCCTGTCGCTGCCGGACACACCAGTCGAGGGCATCCAGCGCACACCGATAGAGTTCGGCGTTCCCCACATCGAGTCGCGCCATGAGCCGCTGTGCTTTCTGGATAGTTGGCGCGTCTGTCACGCTCGTATCCAAGCGGGTCATCGACGACATCGGACTGGACATGGGCGGTTCCTCGAAGACGGATTGAACGGGTGGTTCGACTTACGAAGTATCGCATCTTACAGACATATTACGCAAGTACATCGTACAAACTACGTAGTTTTTACGCATATCACCTGCGTGAATCGCGAAAATCACCTATCTCGTGATGATCGCCAGCTCCGCCACCACCGGCTGATGCTCTGACGGGTACCCGGACAGCACCCGCGCCCGCCGCACGGTGAACTCCCGCGATACCAAAATGTGATCGATTCGCACCTTGTGCCGCCCGGCGAACATGGTGTGCCCAAAGCCCCAACCGGCTTCACTGAAGGCGTTGCGTAGCGAGCTCCAGTCACGCCCCAGCGCGCGCGACTCCACGGGCAGGTTGAAGTCACCGGCCACGATCACGGCGCCACCTCCACGATTGGCCAGGGCCCACTGCGCGATCGCCGCCGAAGCCGTGGACCGCACCTCGACACTCTGCTCCAGCAGGTCGGCACTTCCCTTGCGCGCGGCCCAGAGTGCGTTTCGCGGACTTGGCAGGTGCACGGTGAAGACGTCGACGGTCGTCCCCTCCCACGTGACCTGTATGGCAAACGCCCGACCTGCGTTGCGCGACCCGGTCGAGCGCTCGAGCAACGCCGACGGCAGTCTGGTAGCGACGCAGAACTCCGATTCGCTGTACAGCTGGTATTTCGTATCGGCAACCGATGCCACCGTCTGCATGGCGGCCCTCACCTCTGGCGCACAGTCCTGCATCACGATCACGTCGGCGTCCCACGCCAGCATGTCGGTCACGATGCGCGAGGCCAGCGCGACAGACCGGTCAGTGTTGTAGGTGACTACCCGCAACGTCTTCCCTCCCCCTGCTCCATTTCTCAGCGCCCTCAGCGTGGGTACTTCGAACCCGCTCACGGAGAACAGCGTCACCGTGGCGCCTACGAGGGTGATGAGCACCAGCCGCCATGACTTGCGAAAGGCCAGCGGGACCAGCAGCAGCCACGGGAACACCAGCAGCCACCGTGGTCCGAACAGCAGCAGCATGCCGAGCGCATTGCTGTCGCCCGTGGTGGCCACGGCGATAGCCACGAGCGCCATAGCGAGCGCATAACCTAGGACCGCAATGGTGACCACTCCCGTGACCACGGTGCCCGTTGTGCCGCTTCTCATTCGCTCGCTTGCTCCTTAAATCCCAAGGGTACTTCTCCCCATAGCCCGACGGCGATGACTGCTTCTTCCCTTCCCGACCTCTCCCGCGCTCCCCTCACGATGTTCTCTGAGGAGGAGGAGCTGTTTCGCGCTGCCGTGGCTGATCTGGCCGAATCGGAGGTGCGGCCTCGTGTTCATGCGATGGAGGACGCCGGAAAGATCGACCCCGCACTCACCGCGAAGTTCGTGGAACTCGGTTTGATGGGTATCGAGCTACCGGAAGAGTTCGGCGGTGCCGGCGGATCGCTGATGATGGTCGCGATCGCCGTGGAAGAGCTCAGCAAGGTAGACGCGTCGGCGGCGATTCAGGTGGACGTGCAGAACACGCTCGTGAATTACCCGTTGTACCGGTACGGCACCGCCGAGCAGCGCGCGCGTATTCTGCCGCGCATGACGTCGGGCACGATCGGCGCCTATGCCCTTTCCGAGCCGGGCTCGGGTTCGGACGCGTTCGCTTTGGCCACGCGCGCCGAACAAACGGAAGGCGGCTGGACGCTGAACGGGTCGAAGGCGTGGATCACGAACGGCGGTGAGGCCGATGTGTTCGTGGTGTTCGCGAACACGCGTCCCGATATGGGCTACAAGGGTATCACGGCGTTCATCGTGGAGCGCGGCACAGCCGGCTTCTCGGTGGGCAAGAAGGAACACAAGCTGGGGATCTGCGCCTCGAGCACGACGTCGCTGCACTTCGACAATACGTTCGTGAGTGATGCGAACGTGTTGGGCGACGTGGGCACGGGTTACAAGATTGCCATCGAGACGCTGAACGAAGGGCGCATCGGCATCGGTGCGCAGATGATCGGTGTGGCGCAGGGCGCACTCACGGCCGCGGTGGCTCACCTGAAAGAGCGCAAGCAGTTCGGTAAGGCGCTGGCCGAATTTCAGGGCATTCAGTTCCAGGTGGCGCAGGCGGCTACCGAACTCGAAGCGGCGCGTCTGATGGTGTACAACGCGGCGCGCTTGAAGGACGCGGGTCAGGATATCGCGCGCGAAGGCGCGATGGCGAAGTTGTACTCGTCGCAGATGGCCGAACGCGTGACGTCGCTGTGCGTGGAGCTGTTCGGCGGATACGGGTATACACGCGAGTATCCGGTGGAGAAGTTTTATCGTGACGCGAAGATCGGCACGATTTACGAGGGGACGAGCAATATGCAGTTGCAGACCATAGCGAAGGCTGTGCTTCGGTAAGTGCGGGATGAGTTTGGGGGTTTGAGTCGAAGTTTGGGGTTTTGGGTTGGGCGCGTCGTACTGGTGGCTAGTGTGGCGCTCATCGCCGTGGCCACGTTGGCGCCTTACGGGGCGATGGCGGCGGGGGTGATGCCGCCGCGGTGGTGTCTCGTGTGCGGTGGGTTGTGGGCTACCGATGGCATCAGCAATGTCGTGCTGTTTGGGCCGTTCGGGTTGGCGCTTTCGATGTTGGGGGTGCGGTGGTGGCTGGTGCTGGTGCTGTCGGCGGGGTTTTCGTTGGGTGTGGAGTATCTGCAATCGATTGGCGTGCCGCCGGGGCGATCGGCGGCTTGGGCGGATGTGGTGGCGAATGCGTTGGGTGGTTTGTTGGGGGCGTGGCTTTGGGCGCGGCGTGGGTGGGTATTCCCGACGTCGTGGCGGGTGGCGGCGGGACTGTCTTGGGGGTGGGCGGTTGGTGTGGTGCTGCTGTTTGGGCTCACGAGTGCGGCGTTGGGGCCGCGGTCGGGGGAGGGCGGGCGGGTTTGGGCCGATGTCGCGGGGCTTCCGACGTATGGATCGAGCACGCTGCTGTTCACGCCGGGGTATGGATGGTTTGGCGGACTGGCTGATACGCTCACGGTGAACGGGGTTTCTTTTACGCATCGTGGGACGGGGCCGCTCATGGCGGTCGTTTCGCGCGAGCCGGCACGGGTGGCCATGCGCGTGGTGGTGCGCGGTCGTGAGGACGGGGGCGCGCTGGTGCCGATCGGCTACTTGCACGTGGTCGGCGACTCGTCGGCGGTGGCGTTCGTGGGTGAGGAGGGGGAGACCGCCTCGCTGATCGTGACGCGCCGCGCGTGGGACTGGGGGCTGGCGATGCCCACGTTGCAGTTGGACAGCGTGTTTGCTGGGCGGTCGGTGATCGACCCCAGCGTGGTGGTGGTGGAGGCGTGGATCGCGCCGGATACGCTGCGGCTGTCGGCACGATCGGCGGCGTTCAGTGGCACGCGATCGATGGCGCTCACGCCGCTGCTGGGGTGGGCGTTGATTCAGACGGTCTTTTCAATTGGTGGGGATTTTGAGCTATTGGCGCATATATGCTGGATTGCTGTGCTGATGGTGCCAATTGGATGGTGGGGAATTCAGGCCTTGACGCGGCGTTGGCGCGTGCTGGCGATCGCCCTGTTATGGCTCGCGGTCAGTGCCGCGGCCATGCCGCGTGTCTTTGGGGTGGCGCCGGTGGGCGGGCGGGACTGGGTGCTGATGATTGGCCTGCTCGCGGTGGGGGCGGCGGCGGGGCGAGCGGCCAGTAGTGCGATTGCTCCTTTGGAATAGTCAAGCCGTAGTTCAAGGAATCTTGCTCGGGAGACTCACTTCTCTGATACTTTGGCATGGCCAGGCCGCTCGTCGACTTCAGTCACCTAACGCCCGCCGAGCGCATCGAACTCGCCGAGCAGCTTTGGGAAAGTCTTGATCCCGCTGCCGTTGGGCCGGCGGCGGCCGATGCCGCGCTGCTTCGAACCCGGCGTGCTGCGCTGGAGGTCGACGGTGACCCAGGCACACCATGGCGCGAGACGATTCAGGAGTTGAGCAAGCGCGGCGAATGACACCGCAGTCGGTCGTACGTGTGCCGCCATCGAGGAGAATCCAGAGCCGTTCCCGGTGACGCTCGATGACATTCGTCAACCATGCCATCTCCACCCGACTGGGCCATACGCCCCGCTCGGGAGTATCATTCGGATATGCTCGGATCCGTCATCGGTGTTCTCGACCTGCTCCTCGGTGTGCTGCGCCCCGCCGTCTTCGTGGCCGGCGCCGTCGCCGCCGTGGCGGCCGTGGTGTCGTACAGCGTGCGCACCCGCAAGATCTCGCCTTTCTCCCCCTTCGCGCGCTTTACCCGCGACCGGGTAGACCCTTGGCTCATCGCGCCCATGGAGCGCCGGATCATGCGCGCCGGCGGCACACCCTATGCCGCGCCCTGGTGGGCCTTGGCCGCCGTCGTGGTGGGTGGCCTGATTTTGCTGTCGGCGGTGGGCTTCCTGCGCGACCAGATCATGATGCTGGCGTACATGAGCACGTCGGGCGCGTCGCTGGCCGCGCTGCTGGTGCGCTGGACCTTCAGCGTGCTACGCTTGGCGCTGTTCGCCCGCGTGATCTCGAGCTGGGTGGGCGGCAGTCCCTACTCCAAGTGGTGGCGCTGGTCGTACGTGCTCACCGAATGGTTCCTGGCGCCGATGCGTTCGGTGATCCCGACCATCGGCATGATCGATATCACGGTACTGATCGCGTACTTCGGGCTGGGGATTTTGGAGAGTGTGATCACGTCGGCACTGTTGTGAACGTGTGCTTTCACGCGGGAAGCGATGTGGTGAGGAACGTGTATGGGCCACCGGAATCACCGCTACGATGCCGGAAGCAGTGGTGGCCACCCTCGCTGCACCATTCGGAGCGGTGATTCCGGTGGCCCCCACGCGTTGCCCGCCAAACAGCTTCCCCGTCAGTATCCGCCGTTCGCTACAGTGTCCCGCGATCTCGGCTGGCTTCCGGGCAATGCGCACGGCGAGTCGGGCACGCCACGTGGGGCGCTATACACTGGTGAGTGGACATACCGTGACGGTCTCCAGCATCTCGCTGAACACGTCGAGGCTGACGATCACGACAGGTCTGGTTTTGGCGATTTCCGCGCCGACCGTGGGGTCGAGCTGCGCCTGGCAGACGTCGTAGCGCTTCACTTCGGCTGCTTTGTCGGCCGCAGTTCATAGGTCGCCTTGGGTTCCGCCACCTGACGCAACGGCGGGCGATGCCACGTGATGTCAGCAAGACCGTCACCTGACGTGATGTCCCACTTGCCCCGGCCACTGTGGCGAACGGGTGATTTCACACTGGAAGCTGTTTGGTAAGGAACGTGTATGGGCCACCGGAAGTACCGCTCCGGATGGTGCAGCGGTGGTGGCCGCCTCGCTGCACCATCCGGAGCGGTACTTCCGTGAGCCCTCACACGTTCCTTACCAACCGGCTTCCCCGTCAGCATCCATCGTTCGCCACAGTGGTCGGACTGGCCATTCGGACCCATCGGCATCTTTGTAACAGTGCAAATGGCGCGGAACCGCACCCACCTTGGCCGTGTTCAAGGTGGTGTTAGGACCGGTTGGTCTTATACCAAAACATAGAAATCTCGGAGCTTTTCTGATGCGTAAGCTTTCCATGCTCGTTGCTGGTGCGATGTTCGCTGCAGCCGCTCCGTCGATCGTGCAGGCGCAGGACAAGGACATCGTCGAGACGGCGGTGGCTGCTGGTTCGTTCAAGACGCTGGCCAAGCTCCTCACGGATGCCGGCCTGATCGAGACGCTCAAGGGCCCGGGCCCGTTCACGGTGTTCGCGCCGACGGACGAAGCTTTCGCGAAGGTGCCGGCCGCCACGCTGGCCGCGCTGGGCAAGGACAAGGCCGCGCTCAAGAACGTGCTCCTGTATCATGTCGTCGCCGGTAAGGTGATGGCGGCCGACGCGCTCAAGCTCGCGGGCAAGGGTGCCAAGACGGTTGAAGGCCAGGAAGCGAAGATCAGCGTGATGGGTGGCGTGCCGATGATCAACCAGGCGCACATCGTGACGACGGACATCATCGCGAAGAACGGCGTGATCCACGTGATCGACGCGGTCCTTCTGCCGCCGGCGAAGTAATACGCTGACTGCGAAGTAGGGAGTTGGGAGTAAGGTGTAGGGAGTAGGGAGTGCGACGAACGCGGGGTGACCTTCATGGTTGCCCCGCGTTTTTCGTTCCTTAGCGGCCAAGTCCGATGTCAATGCTGACCAACACTTCCGCGAGGCGCTTCGGAGCGAGCGAGCGCATCCGCTCGACAAGAAACGTGCGGTCCAGGGCAAACAGCTGCGAGGCGTTGGCGACCGAGTCCTTCTTTAGACCCGTCACCTTGGCGGACAAAAGAGTGTTTCCCGGCGCTTCGGCCCACGCAAGGTTGCTCGTGAGCGGGACACACAGCACGGTCGGCAACCGGCTGCGATTGAGTGCATCGCCTTGCACCACGACGACCGCGCGGCGAAAACCGGCGGCCGACCCGCCCGGCGTCGGCAGTTCCGCCCACCACACGTCGCCTTGGGCAACGGCTACCATTCGACGCGGGCGAGCAACTACTGCGCGGCCGCCTGCACGAACGGGTCGGGGGCGGTGCCGATTTCGTCTATCACCTGATTCATCGCTTCGGTGACGTCGTCCGGAGCGTGGCGGTGCAGATACTCGGCAACCGCTTCCGCGTACAATTGGCTGCGCGACTTCTGGGTGCGCTGCGCGTGGCGTTCGGCCGCCTGAAACACGGCATCCGGGAGTGAGATGGCAGTCTTCATACCATGAGTATAACTACTTTGACTCCCGGCGGTCAGATTATGTAACGCGGGCTGACCATCACGGTTGCCCCGCGTTACTCTTTTTCGGACCCTCCTACCCCGGCTTCATGATCGCTTTCCGTATGCTCCTTGGTGTGGCCTTCGCGGCTACGCCGCTCGGCCTCTCGGCGCAGTCCGTTTCCGCTAAGGCGCCCGCCGACCTGATCGTCACCAACGCGCGCGTGTACACGGCCGACGACGCACGTCCGCTGGTCGAAGCATTCGCGGTGCGCGATGGACGCATTGCGTTCGTGGGGTCGCAACGCGAGGCGGCGGTGCTGAAGGGTCCCAACACGCGCGTAGTGGACGCGGGCGGTCGCACGGTGATCCCGGGTATGGTCGACGGGCATGCGCATTTCAGCGGGCTCGCGCAGACGCTACGGTCGGTCGATCTCACGGGCACGAACAGTTTGGCCGAGGTGATCGCGCGGGTGGTGGCCAAGTCGAAGTCGGTGCCCAAGGGCACGTGGATCACGGGCCGTGGATGGGACCAGAACGACTGGGGCGTGACCGACTTTCCCACGCACGACGCGCTCACGGCGGCGCTGCCCGATCATCCGGTGCTGCTGGAGCGCGTGGACGGTCACGCCACCTACGCCAACGTGGCGGCCATGAAGGCGGCGGGGGTCACGGCGGCGTCGAAGGCGCCGGTGGGCGGGCAGATCATCACCGATGCCAAGGGCAATCCCACGGGCGTGTTCGTGGACAACGCGAGCGACGTGCTCGAGGCCCAGGTGCCTGCTCCTACGACGTCCGAGTACAAGAGCGCGCTCAAGGACGCGATTGCGCTGATGCACCGTTGGGGTCTCACGGGCATGCACGATGCCGGCGCCACACGCATGGCGATCGACACGTACGAGGAGTTGGCAAAGTTGCAGGAGCTCAACCTTCGACTGTATGTGATGATCGGCGACGACAAGGCGGCACTCGATCACTACTTCGCGAAGGGACCGCAGTCGGCGATGTACAATGGCCAATTGTGGGTGCGCGCGGTGAAGCTGTACGCCGATGGGGCGATGGGTTCGCGTGGCGCGGCACTGCTGGAGCCGTACAGTGACGATCCGAACAACAGCGGCCTGTTGAAGAGCACGCAGGCGCACATTCGTGAAGTGGCGGAGCGTGGACTGAAGGCGGGCTTCCAGGTGAACACGCACGCCATCGGCGATCGTGGCAATCGCGTGGTGCTCGACGCGTACGAGCAGGCGCTCGAGACGGTGCCGAGTGTGGATCACCGGTTTCGTGTGGAGCACGCGCAGATTCTGCACTACGACGACATCCCGCGCTTTGCCCAGCTGGGCGTGATTCCCAGCATGCAAGCCAGCCATCAAACCAGCGACATGTACTGGATCGGCAAGCGCCTGGGGCCTACCCGCTTGTACGGCGCGTACGCGTGGCAATCGCTGCTGCAGACGGGCGTGGTGATTCCGAACGGCAGTGACTTTCCGGTGGAGCAGGTGAATCCGCTGATCTCGTTCCATGCCGCCATCGCGCGTCAGGATGATCGCGATTGGCCGGCGGGTGGGTGGTTCCCCGAGCAGAAGATGTCGCGTGACGACGCGTTGCGCAGCATGACGATCTGGCCGGCGTACGCGGGGTTTCAGGAGAAGGACATGGGTTCGCTAACAGCGGGGAAGTTCGCGGACTTCGTGATTCTCGACACGGATATCATGCGGGTGCCCGTTGAGCTGGTGATGAAGACGAAGGTGTTGTCGACGTACGTGGGTGGGAAACTGGTTTTTGATGCGGTCCGATAGATCGTGTGAGTTTGGAGTGGTGGGTTGAAGTTTGGAGTTTTGGGTGACGGGCAAACAACGCACGGCGAACGCATGACGCGAGACTTTTACTCACTACGCTTAGCTCACGAGCGATCCAGCAATGCGCACTGTTTCTCTGCTCCCCGCCGCCACCGAAATCATGGCGTTTCTCGGTGCCACCGACCACCTCGTGGGTGTGACGCACGAGTGCGATTATCCCGACGTCGTTGTGTCGCGTGCGCGGGTGACGACCAGCAGCATTCCGCATACTACGGACCCGGCGGAGGTCGACGCGGCGGTGCGTGAACTGCACGGCGCAGGGCACGCGCTGTTCTCGATGGACGAGGCGCGCATCAGGGCGCTGCATCCCGACGTGCTGCTCACGCAGACGCTGTGCGATGTGTGCGCGATCAGCGAAACCGACGTGCGTGCGCTGGCGCAAAAGCTTTCACCCATTCCGCGCATCGTGACCTTGGGCGGCACGACGTTGGACGGTGTGTACGCCGACATTCAGGCGGTCGCGCAGGCGATGGCCGCCAGCGACGAAGCCGAGGAACTGCTGGCGGGACTGCACGACCGCGTGAAGCATGTACACGACATACTGAAAGCCGCCAAAGCGCCGCGCCCGCGCGTGCTGCTGCTGGAGTGGACCGACCCGGTGTACATCGCCGGTCACTGGGGCCCCGAACAGATCAAACGCGCCGGAGGCTTCGACGTCCTTGGCACGGCCGGCCTGCACTCGACCAAGGTGCCGATGGAGCAGCTGGTGGCGGCCGATCCGCAGTTCGTGCTGTTCGCGCCGTGCGGCTATTCACTTGCCGCGTCAGTGGCCGAAGCGAAGCGCTGCCTGGCGCTGCCGCAGTGGTCGTGGCTGGCCGGGCGTCAGGTGTGGGCGCTGGACGCGAACGGCTTGGTGAGCCGCCCAGGACCACGCATTGTGGATGGGATCGAGGCGATGGCTCGCGTATTCAATCCGGGGTTGTTCACGGGGATTGATGCGAGGCATGGGGTGAGGGTGCGGTAACGGGGGACTGGGAACGGCAAAAGCGAACTCCCAAGGAAAGAGGAGGGAGGGTTTCAGGGGGCAGGCAACAGATCTTCGTCACCCCACCCACAACTTCACCGCCATCCCCACCATCAGCACCGCGAACATGCGCTTCAGCACCACCGCATCGACGTGGGTCGCGATCTGAGCGCCGAAGTACGCGCCGACCGCCATGCCCAGCGAAATCAGCAGCGCGTCCTTGATCTCGAGGTGGTGGCCGGCGCGGTAATACGTCGCGGCGCCGATGGCGGCGCCGAGTGGCAACACGAGTGCGGCGAGCGAAGTGCCGGCGGCCTGCTGGGGCGACATCTTGGCCAGGTAGATCAGCGCGGGTACGACCACGATGCCGCCGCCGATCCCGAAGATGCCGGAGAGCACACCGGCGCCGAGTCCGATCGCGAGAAGGAGGAGAGTCATGCGAAAAGAATAGCACCTATATTTGGGCTATGCTTTCTGAATCCTCCGTAGCCTTCCTCAAGCGCCTGCTCGACACGCCCGGTCCGTCGGGTTTCGAAGGTGCACCAGCGCGTGTCTGGCGTGCCGAAGCCGCCACGTTCTCCTCCGTGAAGGCCGACGTCGTCGGCAACAGCCTCGCCACGGTCGAGGGCAGCGGTGGTCCCACGATCCTGCTGGCCGGTCACATCGACGAGATCGGCGTGATCGTGACGTATATCGACGAGAACGGCTACACGTACTTCGAGGCCATCGGCGGCTGGGACCCGCAGGTACTGGTGGGGCAGCGCATGCGCTTTCTCGGTCGCCACGGTGACGTGTTCGGCGTGATCGGCAAGAAGCCGATTCATCTCATGAAGCCGGAAGAGCGCGAGAAGGCGTCGAAGATCACCGACCTGTGGGTCGACATCGGTGTGAAGAACAAGGCCGAAGCGATGGAGCATCTGGAAATCGGCGACGCCGGCGTGATCGACGCGCGCGTGATGGAGATGCCGAACAATCGTATCGTGTCACGCGCTATCGACGACCGCATCGGTGCCTTTGTCGTGCTCGAAGCGCTGCGTCGCTATGCCGAAAAGCCCGGCGCCGCCCGCGTGATCGCGGCCGCGACGACGCAAGAAGAGATCGGCTACGCCGGCGGTGGTGCACGCGTGGCCGCGCAGCAGCTCGATGCCAAGATGGCGATCGCGGTGGATGTCACGTTCGCCACCGATCACCCGGGCGTGGAGAAGAAGGAACTCGGCGAACACAACGTGGGCGGTGGACCGGTCCTCACGCGCGGTTCGATCGTGCACCCAGTGGTGTTCCGCTTGCTCGCCGATACAGCCAGGAAGCTCGAGATCCCGTACTCGGTACACGCCGCGGGTCGCTTCACGAGCACGGACGCCGACGGCATTCATCTCACACGCGATGGCGTCGCCACGGCGCTGTTGTCGATTCCCAACCGCTATATGCATTCGCCCAACGAACTCGTGTCGCTCGACGACCTGGATCGTGCGGCAGAACTGATCGCGGAAGCGTGTCGCGCGGTTACGGCGGACACAGATTTTACCGCGCGCTAGTTCGTGGTTGGGTGTGCTTGCGGGGCCGTCCGCGCCACCGCCCCCTTAGCCGAGTAGAGTCCGAGTCGCCGAGCATTTCTTCTCGTCCGGCGCTCACGCGCCGTGCCTCGAAGAAACGAGTCGGCTTTCGGACTCTCTCGGCTGCGGGGTCGGTGGCGCGGACTAGGCTCGCGCGACCCCAGCTTGCTGCCCGCGCAACGATGGAGTGAGGCCGCGGGTTACGCGCGCAGACTCGGTCGTGGCGATCGGTGGTGGCGCGGTGAGACGGTCGCCGGGCGACTGTCGTTCGCGTTGGGGGCGGTAATCGCGCAACAGCAAACAGCGCTGGCACCGGTGCCGGCTGCGAGGGGAGGCTGAGAGTCCCTGGCAGCCGACTCGTTTCCTCGATGGCCGGCGCGAAGCGACGGCCGAGAGGAAATGCTCGGCGGACAGGGATCTACTCAGCCTCCCCGAAGCCTGCGCATAATCAAAGCGCTGTCAAAAACTCAGGCAATGCTAGCCCGCAACAGAACGACAGCCGCCGCCACTTCGGGGTCAGCGTCACCGACGAGCGACTCGATCGACGATAGCACAGCGTAGCCGCGTGCGCGAACGAGGGCCTCGAGGGCGGCGATGCGAATCCACGCGTCGCGATTGACTTGGCGTTCGCCCGGCTCGGCCGCTGCGGCGGGTTGCGCGATGCGCAGCAACCGCTGGATCGCGTCGGCGCTGCCGAGTTTGCCGAGTGAGGCGAGCATTTCGAGCGCTACGTCTTCATCGCGCTCCTTGTCGAGCGCGGCGGCCAGCCGTGCCGCGGGAGGGCGAACGCCTCCGCCACCGCTGCCGGGCAAACCGTAGGCGGCGGCGGAGATGCGTCGCACTTCCGGATGCTTGTCTTCCACGACACCGTGCAGACCGTGCATGGCCTTGGCGGTGCCGAGTCGCATGAGGGCGCGGGCAGCGGCGATGCGAATGCGATCGTCGTCGTGCGTGAGCAGCGGCAGCATGGCCACGTCGGCTTGTTCGACGCCCATTTCGCCAAGCAGCGCGACGGCGTTGCGCACCACGAACCAGCGGCTGTCGCGCACGAGTTCGAACAGCAAAGTGGCGTTGAGATCGAGCGCGACGATGCTGTCGAAGTACGCGCGTCGGGCCTGACTCTCCGGCGACGTCATGAGCTCTTGCACCAGCACTTCGACCGCCGCGTCGCCGGCGCGGGCCATGAGTTCGAGCGTAATGGTGCGCTCGGGAGTGTACGGCACGCGCGTAGCCAGCAGTTGCAATGACGGGCGGTGCAGCAAACGTCGCATGATACGTTCGCCGCCGAGTCGCGCACCGCTGCCACCAACGTCGTGCACATGCTGCATGGTGGCGCGCGCGATCGATTCGATCGTGAGGGCGTCACCGCGAAATTCCGCGCCGTCGATGAGTTCGATGAGCAGATCGCCGGCGGCCAGTGCCGCGTCATCGGTGCGTGCGGCGGCCAGGCGGGTGAGCGCGTTGGCGACCGCGCTGCCGCCCGCAGTGCTGTTGCCGACCCCGCTGTCATCGATCACCGCCGAACTGGAGGGCGTGAAGCGCGGTGTTGAATCGGCCCCGGGCTGCAGCGGCGTGACGAGCACGCTCCACGATCGCAGCAGTTCGCGCGGCGGTTCATCGCTCATGACCGCGCGATTGATCGTGGTCGGCGTGTCCCCGGACAACGCACGGGCGTCTTCGCCGGTTCGAAGTGGTTGCGCGAAGAGCGATGCGAGGGTGAGCAATTCGCCGGGGGCGGCGCCCTGACGCACGGTGATCGAGCCGATGCCGAGGGTAAGCGCGCGCCGCAGCAGTCCACCAAGCAGCGGGTCGTCGGCCGCCAGACGTCGCTCGATGGGAACACCCTCGAGCACGAGCTGGCCATCAATGACCCGGCACAGCAACGCCCCGTCGCGTGAACGCGCGGTGAGTTGGCGGAGGGCATCACGCACCAATGGCTGCATGACGAGCTCGGCGTCGATCTCGCCGGCCCTCTCGGGCGGACGAAGGGCCTGCACCGTGACCACGCGATCGATGAGCAGTGCCAGCGCCCTGAGTACGGCACGGGACGATCGGCCGTCGGACACGACCCGCTGCATGCCACTGTCGGTCGTGCTCGCACTCGGAGTGCTGCGTCGGTAGCCAAGGGGAGCCATGCGCGGGAAGTTACGAAGCGGGCATGTCGATGGCGATAGTGACCGCCGCTTATCTTCTGAACATGGGACACAGCGACCTTTCCGCCACGCCGCCAGGCGAGCCAACGACCGATGGCGTGACGCAGACGACCGACTTGCCACTCTATTGGCGGGCCGATGGTCCACCCGGCGCGCCGCCGCTGCTGGTGCTGCACGGGGGCCCCGGCGCGCACCATGACTACCTGTATCCGCAGATGCTGGCGCTGTCCGACAGCTACCGCGTGATCACCTATGATCAGCGCGGCGGCGGCCGCTCGAAGACCGATGACCCGGCACCGATCACGTGGCAGACACAGGTCGGTGATCTCGCCCGGATCGTCACGGAGTTCGGTTTGATTCCCCCCACGATCATCGGCTACTCGTGGGGCGCGCTGCTGGCGATGCTGTACGCGATCGAGTGCGCGCAGCACGGCGATGCACGTCTCGCGCCGGCACGTCTCGTGCTGGTGTCGCCGGCGCCGATCACCCGTGCGTGGCGGGACGAGTTCGAATCGTCGCTCTCAGTGCGTGGGCGAAGTGCAACGATACTGGCAATGCGCGAGGAGCTCGCAGCCTCCGGATTGCGGGAGCGCGATCCCGCCGCGTATCGTCAGCGGGGGTTCGAGTTGAGTGTGGCCGGATATTTTGCCGATCCGTCACGCGCACGTGCGCTCACGCCGTTTCGCGTCACGGGTCGTGTGCAGCAGTCGGTGTGGAACAGCTTGGGCGAATTCGATATCAGGGACGATTTGCGTGGCGTCCACTGCCCGACGCTCGTCATTCACGGCAAGCAGGATCCTATACCGCTCGAGTCGGCTGCCGCCGCTGCGCAGTCGTTGAGCGCGGAGTTCATCGCGTTGGACGATTGCGGTCATGTGCCGTACGTCGAACAGCCGGAACTCTTGTTCGCCGCCATCCGTCGTTTCCTTGCAGAGAGCCATGGTTCCCTACGGTCCGGTCACCCACACGCCGCTCACCACGATTCACGTTGATGACCGCTATGTGCGCGTGACATTGCACAGCGCGCACGACGGCATCGAACTGGTCGGTCGCCTGTTCTTCGCCGAACAGGGGTGGACGAACAGCGGCATCCCCGATCGCGGGGTACTTCCCGGCCGCACGTTGCACGACGTGGAACTGCTGGCCCGTGATCTCCGTCCAAAGGAGCTGGCGCAGCGCTACCGTCGCGCCAACGCCGAGAAGCGACGGTTCCACGGTCTACGTCAGCTCACGCTCGAGCTGCTGTCGAAGGTGCGGTACATGAACCAAGTCGCGGTGAGCGTAAGGACGGGGCTACTGGACGGTGAGGCCGCTGGCCAGGAGCTGGATTTGACGGAGACGCAGATGGAGGAGCTGGTGCGGCAGGTTAGGCACTTGGCGGGGATTGAGGGGTGAACTGCCAACTGCAACTACGAACTGAAAACTCCCTAGGGAGCAGGGAGGAGGGTTTCAGGGGGCAGGAAGCAGGGGGAAACGCGCTGTTGCTGCCTCCTGCTTCCTGAGACCCTCCCCCCTGCTCCCTGGGGAGTTTCTTACCAGTTCACGGTCCCCAGCTCTCAGTTGCCAGTTCCCCCCCCGCGGACCACGCTAGATTTGACGTATGGATTGCCGCGCCGCTGCCTTCGCCCTGACCCAGATCGCTACGCTCCTCGAGCTGCATGACGAGGACCGGTTTTCGGTCCGCGCGATGCAGACGGCGGCGCGGGTGGTGGCGACGCATGGCGAGACGGATCTGGGGCAGGCGCTCGCCCGTGACCTGGCGGCGGAAGATGTCATCGCCCCGGCGGCGATCGAGGTGCTGCGCGATCTTGCCGTGAGCAACGGGTCGGCCCTGCTGGAGCGTTTGCAGGAAGAGACGCCGGAGGGACTGCTCGAGATGCTGCGCGTGCCCGGACTGGGGCCGTCGCGCATCCGCTCGATTCACGATGGCCTCCACGTGGACTCGCTGCTGGAGCTCGAGCTCGCGGCGCGCGACGGACGTCTGGCCGAACTGCCGAAGTTCGGCGCCAAGACGGCGGAGAAGATCCTCAAGGGCATCGCCGATTTGCGGGCCACGGGGGCGTACGTGCTCTGGCAGCATGGTCGTGCCGAGGCCGAGCGCATCGCCGAGGCGATGCGTGCGCATCCGGATGTGCTGGAGCTCGAGATCGCGGGTTCGATCCGTCGGCGCATGGAGATCGTGCGCGACGTGGATCTGGTGTGCGCCGTGCGCGGAAGTCCCAGTGTGGTGGCGGCCACGTTTGCACAGCTGCGTGGTGTGAAGGAAGTGCTGGGTGGTGGCGGCCGCACGTTGTCGTTGCGTCTCGAAGACGGCGTGCGCGTGGACGTGTCCTGCGTGCGTCCGGAGCAGTTTGCGCTGGCGCTCTGGCGCGCCACGGGTAGCAGCGCGCACGTGAAGCAGATCACGGAGCGCGCGGCCACGATGGGCTTCGTGTTGGCGGGTGACGAACTGCGTGATCGCGACGGGGCGATGGTATCGATTCCCGATGAACCGGCACTGTACGCGCGACTGGGACTGGCGTATGTGGTGCCCGAGCAGCGCGAAGCGATGGGCGAAGTGGACGCCGCAGCGCGTGGCGCGTTCCCGACGCTGATCACGGAAGCGGATCTGGTCGGTGCCCTGCACTGCCACTCGCAGTACAGCGACGGCGGCGCCACGATCCACGACATGGCCAGCGCGGCACGTGCGCGCGGCTTGCGCTATCTGGGTGTCTCCGACCACTCACAATCGAACACGTACGCCGGCGGCTTGTCACGCGACGCAATTCTGCGGCAGCATGACGAGATCGAGGCGTTGAATGCGCAGTACGTGACCAACGGGATCGCGTTCCGCGTGCTCAAGGGTATCGAAGCCGACATTCTCCCCTGCGGTCGCGTGGACTACGACGCGACGTTTCTCGATCGCTTCGACTTCGTGATCGGTTCGGTGCACACGCGCTATGGCATGAACGAGCGGCAGATGACGGACCGCGTGCTCAAAGCACTCGACGATCCACATCTCACGATTCTGGGGCACCCCACGGGTCGCTTGTTGCTTACGCGCGAACCATACGCCATCGATATCGCGGCCATTATCGAGAAGGCCGGCGCGGTGGGTGTAGCGATGGAGCTCAACGCCGACCCGCATCGTCTCGACATCGACTGGCGCGCGTGCCGTGTGGCCCAGGAGAAAGGCGCGCTGGTCAGCATCGGCCCCGACGCGCATTCACCGCAAGGCTTCGAGCATCTCGAACTCGGCATTGCGAACGCACGCAAAGGATGGCTCACGCCCGCCAACGTGCTCAACACGCGCACAGCCGACGAGGTCCTCGCCTTCGCGCGCGCGCGACGCAACGGACAAGTCGCGACACCGCCGCATCTGCGCGTGATGCAGGGCTGATGTGAAGCCTGTGGTGAAGAATGCGACGCGCAGCATGACGAAGACGAATGGGCAGAAGCCGTCGCAGCGCGCAGCGCTGGTGTCGCGCTCGCCGAAGACCAAGGCCGACAAGCTGGCCGTCAGCTCGGTGGTGCTCGAGCGGCTCAAGGCGGAGTATCCCGACGCCCACTGCGAACTGGACTACCGCAATCCGTTCGAGCTGCTCTGCGCCACGATTCTCTCGGCGCAGTGCACCGATGTGCGGGTGAACATGGTCACGCCGGCGCTGTTCGCGCGCTACCCGGACGCGCACGCCTTGCGCGCGGCGACGCAGGAAGACGTGGAGGAGATCGTGCGCAGTACGGGCTTCTTCCGCGCCAAGGCGAAGAGCCTGATTGGCATGGCGGGCATGCTGGTGGCGAAGTACGACGGCAACGTGCCCCGTACCATCGCCGAGCTGGTACCGCTCGCGGGGGTTGGACGCAAAACGGCGAATGTGATTCTGGGTAATGCGTTCGACATCAACGAAGGCATCGTCGTGGACACGCACGTGCAGCGGCTGGTACGGCGACTTGGGCTCACGCGGCAGGCGGACCCGATCGGGATCGAGCTGGCATTGATGCCGCTGTTTCCGCGTGACGACTGGGCGCTGCTGAGTCACCTGTTGATCTGGCACGGACGAAGAACGTGCTTCGCGCGGAAGCCAAACTGTACAGGGTGCGTCATACAGGAGAGCTGTGCGAGTTGGCCGGCGGTTTGACTGCTGACGGCGCTAGGAATAAACGGCGCTAGGAATAAGGGGCGCTAGGAAAAAGGGGCGGAACTGGTTTAAGTTGGCGGGCTGCGGCGAGGGCTAGGACGGAGGCGGCTACGATTGTGGCTTGGCCTAGTTCGATGCCGGCGTTGAAGCCGGCTAGGCTGGCCAGCTTGTGGGCGCCGTGGAGGCCTGCGTCGGCGATGGATGATGCGAAGCCGAGTCCGTGCAGGAGGCCGCAGGCGAACACGATTGGGGCGCGAGTGCGGACGCTGGCGGTTTTGTGCATGATGTTGAGTGCGAACATCACGGCGATGCTGGCGAGGATCAGTGGCTCGACGATGCTGGAGGGTACGCGCACCACGTTCAGCATGCCGAGTGTGAGGGTGATGCTGTGCGCGACGGTGAAACTGGTGAGTACGGTGAGCCAGTAACGCCAGCCGGCGGCGGCGGCGATGATCGTGAGCACGAACAGCACATGATCGAAGCCGGTGAGGATGTGCTCCATGCCGAGGGCGGTGTACTGCGCGGCGACATGCATCGGACTCTGAAAGAACTGATGGTCGGGGTGTCGCGCGCGGATCACGGCCATCTCGGTGGCGCTATCGTGCATGGCTTTGATGGCCAGTTGTTGCTCGGCACCGTGCGCTCCGAACAGGTCGGTGCGGATGTTCAGCTGCAGTGGTACGTTGGCGAATGATTGCTTCACGAGCACCAACAGGTGCGTTCCACCGCCGATGGAGTCGGGGTCGTTTTCGACCAGTTCCACTGACAGTTGTAGGAACTCTCGTGTCCCGGGGTCGGTGCCGTTGCGCAGCTGCAGCCGCGAGGAGACCTGCTGCTGCAGCGCTGCCTGATGGCGCTGCAGTTCGATCATGGACAGTCGCCCATTGCCATCGTCGTCAAAGCCCGTGAGCGCGGACACGGGAATGGACAGAGCGCCGAACACGGCACGATCGCGCACGTTGAGCGTACCGGACTGCGCGGGCATGAGATGCGCGTGCAGCGGCGCGGCCGACGCGGTGAGCGCGATGCTGACGGCAGCGAGTGTGCGGCGCACGGACGCGACTACACCGTACCCTTTACACATCGCTGCACGTACGGATACGTGGACGTGATGTAGTAGTGATAAATGCCGGCGGGATACTCCGGCGTGACACCGGTGCGGCCGTTGCATTCATCGAGGTCACCACTGCCGGCGGCGTACGTGTAGTCCTGCGTAAAGGTGCCCATCGGAAAGATCGTGACCGACGGACGTCCGGTATCAGGCGTGGTCTTGAGGCGGTAGCTCGACGTGACGGATTTGATGCCCGACGACGCGTTGGTGGCGGCGACGTAGCCGTAGCGCGCGTAGACCGGGAAGCCGTCGACCGCGAAGCCCACGAGGGTCATGGCCTGTCCCTTGTTGAGCTTCGTGAGGTAGGCCTCGGGCAATCCGTGGTAGTGGTACTGCCCGTTGGGTTGCACGTGGGCGTTGCTTTCGTCGGTGCCGAACTGAAACGCACCGCCGATGGCCTCGAGGCGCCAAGGATCGGTACCCATGGCCGCCACGCAGCCGCCGCCCGGATTGACGGAGGTGGCGTTGGACGTGCAGGTGCCGGCGGTGCCCGGGTCGAACTTCACGCTGTTGAGCGCATAGGCCGGATTCATCGTCGTCACCGCCGCCGCGCCAAGCGTGGGCGTGAAGCGGAAGTTGATCGTGAGATTCTGCGCACGGATCGGGGTCGCGAAGTTTCCCATGGTGACCGGATGATCGGGAATCCCATTTCCCGTCATCGTGCGCGTGGCGGAGGAACACGTCCACTTCACTGTGCTCGTCGCATTGACCTTGGGTGAGCTGTTCACGGTCGAACTGTTGATGGAGCACGCCACGCCATCAACGGTGGTGCCCGTGGGCTGCGTGGCGCTGGCGGCATTATCGGAAGCACAGGCCGAAAGCCCTGCCAGCACACAGGCGAGCGGCAGCGCATAGCGAAAGAACATGGGTACCCCGAAATGGCGTGGAGAGCGGCCTTCGTCGCATTTGACGTACTCTATTTCCCTATTGTTAAAAATGACGCCCGTAATTCCTAGCGCCCCTAATTCCTAGCGCCCCTAATTCCTGGCGCCCCTAATTCCTGGCGCCCCT
>NZ_JBDNFF010000050.1:0-5451 GCF_041689975.1 Gemmatimonas sp. | reverse complement strand
GCGGCTGGCGTCGTGATCGCGCCGGGCCCGCTCGACGAGTTCGTGCCGATCTGCACGCAGGCCTCGAAGGGTGCGGGCGGCAGCGATGACGAACGCGTGATCGTGACGCAGTACGACATGACGTCGCTGGAAAAGGCCGGCATGCTCAAGATGGACTTCCTCGGTCTCACCACGCTGACGGTGATCAGCGATACGCTGGCCAGCATCAAGCAGCGGAGTGGCGTGACGGTCGTACTCGAAGAGCGCGGCTTTACCGACGAGAAGACGTATCAGCTGCTGCGTGCGGGACGTACCGGCGGCGTGTTCCAATTCGAGTCGGCGCTCGCCACCGACGTGCTCAAGCGCATGCGGTGCGACCGATTCGACGACTTGGTCGCGTCGAACGCGCTGCTGCGCCCGGGTCCGCTCGACGCGGGCATGCACAACGTGTACATCAAGCGTAAGCGCGGCGAGAGCCCACGGTGTACGCGCTGCCCGAGCTGGAGCCGATTCTTTCGAATACGTACGGCGTGATCACCTATCAGGAACAGGTGATGCGTCTAGCGCAGGTGCTCGCGGGCATCTCGCTGGCCGAAGCCGACGTGTTGCGAAAGGCGGTGGGCAAGAAAGACTCTGAGCTGATCAAGAAGGAGCTCGGCAAGTTCGTGACGAAGGCCGTCGCCAAGGGCTACGATCCGAAGATCATCGATGAGCTCTCGGGCCAGATCGAAACGTTCGGGCGTTACGGATTCAATAAGTGCCTGGTCGGCGACACAGAGATCTATGACGCGTCGACCGGTCGCCTCGTGCGTATCGCCGACGTTTACGAAGGGCGCGCGACGCTGGGCAGCGTTGCGACGTGTGACGTCGATACGCTTCGCCTGGATCACGGGCGCGTTTTGGATGTCATGGACAACGGCATCAAGGCGGTGTTCCGTGTGCGCACGGAGTCGGGCCGTGAGATTATCGCAACGGGTAATCACCCGTTGCTGCTGATCGACGGGTGGCGCAATCTCGACTCGGTTACCGTGGGTGAGCACATCGCCGTTCCCCGCTCATTGCCGTCGGGACCAAGAACAGAGTGGCCAGCTCACGAGGTGATTGCGCTTGGGCACCTGCTCGCCGAAGGGCATCTGGGGCATCCCGCTGGCGTGTACTACGACGATCCGAAGGAAGTGCCAGCGGACGCCTTCACGCTCTGCGACGAGCAGATCGGCCTGTTGCTCGGACGCATGTGGGACGGCGACGGGCATGTGAACCCGACCGACTCGTCGGCGTACTACGCCACGTCGTCGAAACGGCTGGCTCAGCAGGTGCAACACCTTCTGCTTCGGCTCGAAATACTCGGTCGGATTCGCTCGGTCACGTTCGCGTATGCGCGCGGACCGCGCGTCGGGTATCAGGTGTTCGTGACGGGCGTGGAGAATCTGCGCCCCTTCGCCGAACGTGTGGGCCGTTACCTCGTTGCTCCGGCTAAGCTAGCGGCGATGGCGGCGATGCCCGTGCCGGTCGAGGCCGCGGCCTCCAAGGATCTGGTCGGTGGCCTCGCGACGTACTTCGGTGATGCGTCGTTGCTGCGACTCGGATCGAACGACGTGCTCTGGGATCGGGTCGTATCGATCGAGCCGGCGGGCGAACAGCGCACATACGACCTCGAGATTGCCGACACGCACAACTTCGTGGCGAACGACATCATCGTTCACAACAGCCACAGCGTCGCCTACTCCGTCGTCGCGTACCACACGGCTTTCCTGAAGGCACACTACCCGGCTGAGTTCATGGCCGCGTTGCTGTCGTCGAACATCGGGAAGACTGAAGAGGTCATCAAGTACATCGCCGAAGCGCGCGAGATGCAGATCGAGGTGCTCGCGCCCGATGTGAACGAGTCGGGGTGGCGCTTCACGGTGGTGGGTGACAAGCGGGTGCGCTTCGGATTGGGCGCGATTCGCAACGTGGGCCGTGGTGCGATCGACTCGCTGATCGCCGCCAAAAACGACGGCCCGTTCCCTTCGCTGTACGACCTCTGCTCGCGGGTGGACCTTCGTGTGTGCAATAAGCGCGTGTTCGAAGCGCTGATTGCCGCGGGTGCTTGCGACGGGTTGGGCGGCCATCGGGCGCAGCTACTCGCGGCACTGGATCACGCCATCAACGAGGCCTCGCTCCGCCAGGAGGAGGATGCCAAGGGGCAGGTGTCGCTGTTCGGCGACCTGCTCGGTGGTGACGACCACGAGACGGCGGGGTCGAGCAATGCCGGATCGCCGCCGCCGCTCCCCTCGGTACCGGTCTGGAGCGAAAGTGAGCGGCTCACGCGCGAAAAGGAGCTGCTGGGCTTCTACATTTCCGGGCATCCCCTCGAACCATACCGAACAGAATGCGAACTGTTCACCAACAGCACGGTGGCACAGCTCGGCAACTGGACCGGAGACGCGGTCACGATCGGTGTGGTGATCACGGCCATCAAGAAGCAGATTTCCAAACGGTCGGGCGCCGAGTTCGCCCGGTTGACAGTCGAGGATTTTTCCGGATCTTCCGAAGTGCTGGTCTTCCCGGAGGCGTGGGCGGTGATCGCCGAACGTGTCCGGCCCGATGTGCCGCTGCTGCTCAAGGGTGGCTATTCGCGAAAGGATCAGGGCGTCGAGAATGCCACGTTCATCGTCGACACGGTCACGCGCTTTGCGGAAGTGCGAGCCAACGGTGAGCTGGCGGTTGCAATCGACCTGAGTCGGGAGCTCGATCTTGCTCCCGGCGTGATGGACGACGTGCGGGCGAGTGTCGAGGCACACGAAGGCTCGGCTCCGCTCGAACTACGGTGGGACGACGGCACCGGGCGCATCATTCGCTTCCGGTCACGGTCGCTTACGGTAGCTGCGTCGCCCGCCATTCTGTCCGATCTTCGCGCGCTGCTCGGCGCTGATCGTGTGCGCCTCGTGCGCGCCGGCAGCTAACGAGCGCGGCGTCCCTTTTCCAGGATTGTCATGGCTGGTGCCCCGGTTCTCGAGTTCGAGCGTCCTCTGGCGGAGCTCGAAAAGCAGATCGAGGAGCTGAAACGACTCGCGTCCGACAGTGCTTTCGATGTCGCGCAAGAGTTGGAGCCGCTTCAGAAGAAGCTCAGTGAACTGCGCGTGGAGATCTACCGCAAGCTGACGCCCTTGCAGCGCGTGCAAGTGGCCCGCATCGCGCGCCGTCCCTTCACGTCGGACTACATCAGGCTCGCGTTCACCGATTTCCTCGAACTGCACGGCGATCGGCTGTTTCGCGAGGACGCGGCGATTCTCGCGGGTTGGGCACGTCTCGAAGGCGAAACGGTGATGCTGATCGGCCACGAGCGCGGCCGAGACACGAAAGAGAATCTGCGCCGCAACTTCGGCATGCCGCACCCCGAGGGCTACCGGAAGGCACTACGCCTCATGAAGCTCGCCGAGAAGTTCCAGGTGCCGGTGCTCACCTTCATCGACACGCCGGGTGCCTGGCCCGGCCTCGGCGCGGAAGAACGTGGGCAGAGCGAAGCAATTGCCCGCAATCTGCTGGAGATGAGTAATCTGAAGGTGCCGATCGTGGCCACCGTGATCGGCGAGGGCGGCTCCGGCGGCGCGCTGGCGCTCGGCGTCGCCGATCGCGTCCTGATGCTGGAGAATTCCATTTACTCCACGATCTCCGTAGAAGGCTGCGCGGCCATTCTCTGGAAGGACGGCAAGAGCCCGGAAATGCGCGAGAAGGCGGCCACCGCACTGCGCATCACGGCCCCCGATCTCATCGAGCTACGGGTGATCGACGAAATCGTGCCCGAGCCGGTCGGCGGCGCCCATTCGGATCATGCCACGACCGCCAACAACCTTCGCGAGAGCCTCGCGCGGAATCTCGAAGATCTGCGTCGCCTGAAGCCGGATAAGCTCGTGCGTCGCCGACGTGAGAAGTTCCTGCGCATGGGGCAGTTCACCGAGTAGTTTTCACGTCGTGGCGCATCTCATCGAAGTCGCGTTCCGCGGCAACCGGAAGGAGTTCTTCACCTGGACAGGCGAGACGGCACCCCCACTCAAGGCGGGGGTGATCGTCGAGGTTGACCGTGGTGAGGATTTTGGTCGTGTGCACTCCACCGGCGAGCTGGCCGAAGTCCGCTGCAACGGCTGCTCCCACGGGTGCGGGACGACCCCGCCACCACGCGCGGCGCTCCGCTTCGCCACGAAGGCCGACGAACAGCTCGACCGCGAGTTGACGGCCGAGAATGAGAGCACCCGCCGCCAGTCGATGGAGCGCGTGAAGGCCAACAATCTCGTGATGAAGCTGACGGACGCCGAGTGGCAGTGGGATCGGCGCAAGCTCACGATTTTTTTCACGGCCGAGCGTCGCGTCGACTTTCGCGGTCTTGTGCGCGATCTCGCGGCGCTGTTTCGCACACGCATCGAGCTGAAGCAGATCGGTGTACGCGATGAAGCGAAGCGACTCTCAGGGGTCGGACGCTGCGGACGCGAGTACTGTTCGGCGTCGTGGCTGCCCGAGCTGCTCCCAGTGAACCTGGGCGTGGCGAAGGACCAGAAGCTGTCGCTCAATCCGCAGCAGATCTCCGGTGCGTGCGGACGTCTGATGTGCTGCCTTCGCTACGAGCACGAGTTCTACGTGCAGAGCCGTCGCAAATTCCCGAAGGAAGGGAAGATCCTCACCACGTCGCTGGGCGAGGAGAAGGTGATCGCGTGCGACATCTTCAACGAGCGCATTACGCTGCGCACGGCAGAAGGGGACAGTCGTGTGATTGCGCTGGCCGATCTGCGGAGTGAATTGGAAGGGCTCGAGCAGCCGACCGATCATGTACACCGCGAGGTACAGGAAGAGACGCCTTCGTATACCGCGGAGTACCCGGTCGATGCGGGAACGCGTGCGATGCTGGACACGGTCGAGACGGAGATCGCACCGTTGGCACTGGCGATAGCGGTGTTGGCGCCGGAGCCGGCGCCAGAGACCGAGCCGGAGCGCGAGCCCGAGCCCGAGCTTGCAGAGGAACCCGAGGCCGCCGACGCCGAGGACCCGACCGGCGATGAGACCCGTCGCAAGCGGCGGCGTGGCCGTCGCGGTGGCCGGCGCTTACGGGCGGCGGAGCAGCGACGTCAGACCGATCCCGACGGATCGCTGCCGGACGGATCGCTGCCGGACGGATCGCTGCCGGACGGATCGCTGCCGGACGGATCGCCGACGACGCCGGATGATGGCGATGACAACGAGGAGTAAGCCGGACGTGCCGCGATTCTACCTGACAACCGCCATCGACTACGCGAATGGCGATCCGCACCTTGGACACGCACTGGAGAAGATCGGCGCCGATGTGATCGCGCGCTATCGTCGTCAGTGTGGCGACGACGTGCACCTGTTGATCGGCATGGACGAACATGGCCAGAAGGTGCAGCAGACCGCAGCAAAAGATGGCGTGGCACCGCAGGCTTTCACGGATGACATCGCGGCGCGCTTTCAGGCGATCTGGGC
>NZ_JBDNFF010000049.1:0-9704 GCF_041689975.1 Gemmatimonas sp. | reverse complement strand
GCCTTCGCGATCTTCGCGGACTTCGCGCGAACTGCGGTGCGTGCGGCTGCCTCGGAGCGGTCGGAGAGTCGGCTGGTTCGCGCGAAGCTCGCGGAGCACGCGAAGAGACGCGAAGAGACGCGAAGAGACGCGAAGAGACGCGAAGAGACGCGAAGCACAGCAAAACTGATCGATACGGGCAGCGCGCCGGCGGACCTGAGCGCGCCGAACCACCACTCCTGTGGTTACGGCGCTTCTGTGCGTGACGGTCCCGCGCGCCTCCGCGCAAACGACCGACAGGCAGCGCCTCGCCGGTCAAGTCGAGACCAGACAAAACGATTTTATTCCCAAAGCACATCGATAACGGAGGCGGTTCGAATGCCAAAACGTCGGGCTGTTACTGTAGACAATCCAGAACTATTGGCTGTACTGATCAGTAAAGGCCCGGCGTTAGTCGACCGAGTGGGGGAAGCCCGTGACGTCGGCGAGCACTTCGGCCACGCAGATGCGGTGCCCTTCCGGATCTTCGAGCTCGAACTCGACCTGCCCAGCGGGCATCACTTCCGGACCGCGTACCAGCGGCGTACGAGCACGTGCATGATCGAGGAGCGCGGTCAGTTCACCACCCTCGAGCCGCAAGTAGACATCCCAATCGTGTGAGGCCGGAGTGCGTGCGGTTGGGGTACGCGTACAGCGGAGCATCAGTTCGGCGTCGTCCCTACGCAGAATGCAGAACTCGTGCGGTGCGACATCGGGAGACGGATCGACGGAAAAGCCGAGGATCTCGCGATACCACGTCATGCAGCGTTCGACATCGGCGACGCGCAGAACGGGAACACTGGCGGTAAATCGGATCATGCGGAGTGAATGCCCGGTGGCAGCGGGAAGTGCCAACGGGTCGCCCTAGCTCGGCGAGGTGAGCTTGAGGCCAATAATGCCGCACACGATGAGTGCGACCGAGACGATCCGTCCGAGATCGCGCGACTCGCCGAACACGAGCACGCCTACGATCGCCGTCCCGACTGCGCCAATGCCGGTCCAAACCGCATAGCCGGTGCCGACCGGCAGGGTTTTGAGCGCTTGCGCGAGGAAATAGAAGCTCGCGATCATCGCGCTCACCGTGATCGCCGACGGTACCGGCTTCCGGAAGCCGTCGGAGTACTTCAGGCCGATGGCCCAGACGACCTCGAGCAGTCCGGCCACGACCAGCATCCACCAAGCCCGCGTCATGCGATCACCACCGGCGCGTTACCGACTGGCCCGCGGCGTGGACGACGACGACGGCAACTGCTGCAGCAGGAAGTCACGCGTGTTTCCCCCCATCACGGCCGCGATCGTGTCCTGCTCCATGCCAGCCTTGAGGAGACCATCAGTAATGGCCGCCATACCACGGGTATCGAACGGCGTACGCGTGGCGCCGTCGAAGTCGGACCCCAGCGCCACGTGCGCCGCACCGGCCACCTTTACCGCGTACACAATCGCCTTTACGATGGAATTCACGGTGGGCTTGCATACCGCGCCGTCCCAATAGCCGATGCCGACCAGTCCACCATTGGCGGCAATCGCCCGCAACTGATCGTCCGTGAGATTGCGCGGACCCGGACACGTGGCTGCCACGCCGGTGTGCGAGACCACCACCGGGCGTGTCGCCATCGCAAGCACTTCCTGCACCGTCTGCGCCGACGCGTGCGCCAGATCGACGATGATCCCGAGCGATTCCATGCGCGCGATCACCTCGCGCCCCAACGGCGTAAGCCCGGCATGGGTGACACCGTGCGCGCTCGCGGCCACTTCGTTGTCGAAGAAGTGCGTGAGCCCCATCATGCGGAATCCGGCGGCGTACAGCGTATCCACGCTTTGCAGCTTGCCGTCCAGCGCATGCAGCCCCTCGATGGCCAACAGCGCCGATACCTGCGCCGGATCACCGGCCCGACGCTCCACGAACTGCGCCATTTCTTCGCGCGTCGTGATCAGCGTGAGCGTATTCGCCGAACGAAGCGCGGCGTCGCGTAGCTTGTCGGCCTGATACACGGCACGAGCCCGCAAGCTCGTGTACGTGGCGCGCGGCCAATGCTCGGCGATCGCCAGCAGCAGCACGTTGTCCGTGTCGCCCGTGTTGTGATCGTAGTTCATGCCGCGAGGCGTCTTGGTCACCACGGAAAACACCTGCAGTGCCACGCCACCCTCCTGCAGCCGCGGTACGTCCACGTGACCGCGCGACACGCGCTCCAGCGGATCGCGTCCCCACAGGAGCTGATCGGCGTGCATGTCGGCGACAAAAAGCCGGCGATGCAACGCCGCCGCCACCGGCGACACCGCCGGCAACGCGGTGCTGACCACCGTGTTCATCCGACTGTCGGTAATGCGCGCGCCGACGGTGAGAAAGCCAGTCACCGCCACCACCATCAGCGCCAGCAGCGCAACCAGTACACGCTTCATCTCTATCCTCAGCGTAGTCCGCGCGGCATCGGATCACCCGACATTTCGCGTGCATTCGGCAGCGAATTCGGTATGCTCTCGCCACGTAGATCACCACAGCGGTCGATCGCCTGCTCGGAACCCTTGTCGATCGTATCGGGCAGCGCGAACCGGTCCACCCGCATCGAATCGACTTCCGTGCGCGCCTTCACCCACTCGGCGGTGCACAACGCACGCACCGTATCGATCCGCGACAAGCGCTCCAATCCGGAGTCGGCTGCACGATTCAGGAACTGCCACGCCCACACGCCGAGCCCCAACGCGAGCACGAGACTGCCGATGGCGATGAGACGGGACATGCCCTCCGTTCGTGTTTCTTCCGGCGCCACTTACGACCCCCGCTTCGGTGACGCGATCGGCATCGTAGCCAGAAAGCGTGGTGCGCGACGCGCCTGCGTCGCCTGCTCGAAAGCGAACGCCAGTCCGATCAGGCGACCTTCACTCCACGCGCGACCGATAAACGACACACCCAGCGGCAGCGCGTCGGCAAACCCCATCGGGACGGTGATGCTCGGATAGCCGGCCACGGCGGCGACACTCGAATTGCCGCCGCTGTACCGATCGCCGTTGATCAAATCGGTGGGCCACGACGGTCCGTTGGACGGCGCCACGATCGCATCGAGCGAATGCTGCGCCATGATGGCGTCGATGCCTTCGTCACGTGACAAGCGCCGGCAGGTAGCCACGGCGTCGCGATACTTCGCGTCGTCGAGCGACCCCATGGTCTGCGCGCGCTCCATCTGCTCCTGCGCAAAGTACGGCATTTCGGCGCCGGCGTTCGCCCGATTGAAGGCGATTACGTCATCGATCGTGCGCACAGACACGGTCGCGCCGCGCGCCGCGAGATACGCGTTCACTCCGGCCTTGAACTCGTACAACAGTACGTCGAGCTCCGCTTCGTCGTATTTGCCCACCGTGGGGACGTTGGCGGGATCGACGATTACCGCGCCCGCTTTGCGCAGAGCATCGATCGCGCGCTCGAACGCTGCATCGGTCAATGGATGAAAGCCAACCATGTTGCGCGCGACACCAATGCGCGCGCCCTGCAGCGACTTCGCATCCAGAAATGTGGTGTAGTCGGTGGCACTCTTGCCTGCACTGTCGGCCGTCGCGCGATCACGTGCATCCACGCCGGTCAGCGCGCCCAACAGCACGGCAGCATCGGACACCGTACGGGCCATCGGCCCCGCCGTATCCTGCGACGACGAAATCGGGATGATCCCGCTGCGACTCCAGAGGCCGACCGTAGGCTTGATGCCTACCAGCCCGCAGATGGACGACGGGCAAATAATCGAGCCATCCGTTTCCGTACCGATGCCGACGGCCGCGAGGTTCGCCGATATCGCACTGCCGGTACCCGAGCTCGAACCGCAGGGATTGCGATCGAGCACGTACGGGTGCCGTGTCTGTCCGCCGCGCCCGCTCCACCCACTCGTGGAACGCGTGGAGCGGAAGTTCGCCCACTCACTCAGATTCGTTTTGCCCAGTAGCACCGCGCCAGCTTCGCGCAGGCGCTGCACGATGAACGCATCGCCCGGCGCCGGCTTGCCGACCAGTGCCAGTGAACCGGCCGTGGTCTGCATGCGATCAGCGCTGTCGATGTTGTCCTTGATCAGCACTGGAATACCGTGCAGCGGACCGAGCACTTTCCCCGCGCGCCGTTCGGCGTCGCGTTGCGCCGCGATCGTCAACGCATCAGGATTCATTTCGATCACTGCATTGAGCGTCGGACCACTGCGATCCACCGACGCGATGCGCGAGAGATACGCCGCTGTGAGCGCGCGCGACGTGAGCGTGCCCTTCGTCATCCGCGACTGCAGGTCCGCGATACTCAGTTCGGCAAACGGGAAGGCATCGGGCTGCGCTCCATCGACATCGCGCTCGGCGGCACGCGCCGTGTGCATCGGTACCAGCGTTGAAATCATCCCGACGGTGGCGGCAGTGGCCGTCGCCAGCGACGACGCCACGAAGTCGCGTCGGTCCATCCGCTTCGTCATTCCGTATCCTCTACACTGCGCCCAGGGCGCGATCAAAATCGTTCAACAGATCTCGTACGTCCTCGAGCCCGATGCTCAGTCGCACGAACCCTTCCGACACCGCGTCGCCGCCCCATCGGGCACGACGCTCGGCGCTCGTGTGCACGCCACCGAAACTCGTGGCTTCGTAGACCAGCGTCGACGCCGCAAAAAAGCGCGACACGGCGGCGGCGTCATCCAAGGCAAAACTGATCACACCACCGAATCGTTTCATCTGGCGCGACGCGATGGCATACGACGCGTCGCCGGGCAACCCCGGATAGCGCACGCCATGCACCTTCGGATGCGCCGCCAGCATCGTCGCGATCTGTATGGCCGTATCACACTGACGCGACAGTCGCACGTCGAGCGTCGCCAGCGACCGATGCGCCAGCCACGCTTCCATCGGCCCCGCGATCACCCCCATGCGCGTGCGCCACGTGTGAATCGTTTCGGCATGCGCGGCATTACGACACGCCACATGACCAAGCACCAGATCGGCGTGACCGGTCATCGCCTTCGTGTCGGACACGACGGCGAAATCGGCGCCGAGTGCGAGCGGCTGCTGCAACAGCGGCGTGGCCGTGGTGTTGTCCACGACCACCAACGCGCCGGCAACATGCGCCGCCTGCGCCAACGCCGCGATGTCGCACACATCGAGTGCGGGATTGGTGGGCGACTCGAGCCACAGCATTGCCGCACCATCGAGCGCATCGCGCAAACCGTCACCGACCGTCGGCGCCATCACCACATTGATGCCCTGCGCGGCAAACCACGCGCCGGGGAAGTGCTGCGTCGCGATGATGCGCGTGGTGTAGTAGCTCTCGGCCGGCATCACCAACTTGCCCCCGGGCGGCACCATCGTGGCCAGCACCGCCGCCGTGGCCGCCATGCCACTCGGAAAGAGCAAGCACGGACCACCCTCGAGCGCCTCGAGCGCCTGCTCGTACGCCACCCACGTGGGATTCGAGAACCGACCGTAGGTGAACGGCGACGCCGTTGGATCGCCCGGTGCATGATAGGGGGCGGCGAACACCGGACCGGCCATGTACGGCGCACCCGGCGTCGCGTCGGGCAGACCGGCCCGCACCACCCGCGTGCCGTCGTGCCACTCGGGGTGGGTCGAGGCGCTCACGCCGGAAGAGGGTACTTGGCGTCGTCCAGCGGCTGCGCTTCGTCGATCAGCATGACGGGAATGCCGTCCTGCACCGAGTACACCAGACGGCTCTCACGGCACACGAGCACCTCGGGCGGACCCGCGTGGTACTCCAACGGCGCCTTGGACTTGGGGCAGACCAGGATCTTCAGCAGTTCGGGAGAAAGGCTCATGACACGGGCTCGCGCTTACGCGCTGATGGGTCGGAACGGAGCGGGAGCCTCGGCGCTGAACAGCAGTCGCGGCCCTCCGATGAGATCAATGCAATATGGGACCGCCGCCCAGACCGCGCCGAGGCATTCCTCGATCGCCGCCGGCTTTCCCGGGAGATTGATGATCAGCGAGCTCCCCCTGGTGCCGGCCATCTGACGAGAGAGGATCGCGGTGGGGACGGTGCGCACCGACACTGCCCGCATCTGTTCCCCGAACCCCGGCAGCAGCCGGTCGCACACGGCCACCGTGGCCTCGGGCGTTACATCACGCGGCGACGGCCCGGTGCCACCGGTGGTCACGATGAGGGCGCAGTGATGCTCGTCGGCCAGTTCCCGGATCGCCGCCTCGATCAGCGGCTGCTCGTCGGCCACCAAGCGGTACTCGGCCTGCCACGGCGAGGCGATCCAGCGCGTGAACACGGACTGGATGGCCGGGCCGGACTTGTCTTCGTACACGCCCGACGAGGCACGGTCGGAGATGGTGATGATGCCGCAATGAATCACAGGGGCCACTGGGGCGAACGGTGGATAGCGACGGGGGCCACTGGGGCGAACGGTGGATTCCGACGGGGAAGCTGTTCGGGGGCGAACGTGTAGAGGCTGGCGGAAGCGGTGGACCTTGAGATACGGTTTCGGGGCTGCCTTCGCTGCTGGCTACGGAGTATGCGTGAACACTACACGCTTCTGGTCGGGGCGACGACCGAAGGTGAGAATGAGGCCGACCTCGTGGGACGTAGCCTTGAGGTAACCGAGGAGCTGCCCCACATGGTCCGGCTCGATGGCCCGGGCGACCTTGCACTCAATCACGACCAAGTCATTCACCACCAGATCCAGTCGGCCGCGACCGATAGTGTGACCGCGGAATTTCACGGCCACCGCCACCTCCCTCGCCACTGAGAACCCCGCGTCGGCGAGGGCAATCGCCATCGCCCGCTGGTAAATCACCTCCGGATGGCCATGACGAAGCTCGGCGTGCACCTCCCGAAACACCGTCAGAATCCCCGCCGTCAGTTCGCCGTGGAGCAGTCCCATCCCTCACTATGGAGCCCACCCGTCACCCCCACGTCACTCCGATCTCCCCGCAAGCACCGCTCCCCCCCGCCCCCACACGTTCCCCCCAAACAGCTTCCCCGTCAGCATCCTTCTTTGACACCCGCGGCCCCCGCGGCCCCTGCTGCAATTCCCCGTCCCTTCGTTGCACCACCCGACACCATGCAGCGCTGTTCGCGTAGGCTGAGATCATCAATGATCTCCCCTCACACGCTGACCCCCCCGCCCACCGTGCCCCGATTTCGCCAGTTCATCGTCGTCCTCTCCTCCGTGCTTGCCGCCGCCGCGACCCCCGCTGGCGCAGCGGCCCAGCCAGCCGTCACCGCGATCCGTGACCACATCGACCCCACTCAACTGCGCGCGCGGTCCGACTCATTCGCGGTCATGATCCAAGGCGCACCACGCGGGTGGCAACGGGTTGCGATCACGCCGCGCGGGAACGGCTGGGAGCTGCAGGATGCGATCACGATCGGCACCATGGTTCAGCAGTCGTCGCGCATCTCCCTGAACAGCGCCCTCGAGGAGGTCTCGTTGCGACAGAGCGGCGTGATGTCGGGACGGCCGATGACGATTTCGCTCGATTTTGCGAACGGACACGTGCGCGGCACGGCTGACACGCCAACCAACGGCCCATCGGGCGTGCTGACGATCGACACCACGCTCTCGGCCGCCGTCGTCGAGGACAACGCCGTAACGCCGCTGCTGGTCGCGTTGTGGTGGCGTGCGTCGCTCGACATTCGATTCCCGGTGCTCGCCAGTGGCAAGGGAACGATCATGACCTATCGCATTCGCGTGCTCGGTGCTGACACCAGCACCGTCCCCGCCGGCACATTCGATACGTGGCGCGTCGAGCTCACCACCGGTCAATCCACGTTGCTGATGCATGTCACACGCACGCTGCCGCACCGGATCGTGCGCATGACATCGGCGGGCACACCGTTCGACATTCAACTCGTGAAGTAGCGCACTCGATTCGCACCGCATCAAGTTTCCTCAATGCCCCCCGAGCCTGCCACTCTTGTCGCTCACGCTAACGCAACCCGCGTACACTCGTCGCGTCGCTGGCTTTGGCTCACGGCCCTGCTGTGCGGCATCGGCGGACTCACTCCGTTCGCGCAGGCGCTGGAACTCTTCGGCGTCACAGACGCAGCCGGTATCGCCCTGCAATGGCAGGCGGTCACGGTGCTCGCTTGGGCGATCGTCGGCCCGCGCATCGCTGATCGGTGATCACTCACCGAATCCGAAGCGGGCGCACTCGGCGGACTGGCATTGCTCACCGTCGCCGTGACAGCAGCGCATGCGACGATCGCACTATTCCTCTTGTATCCGACGTCCTCGTACAGCAGCTCATCCAATTTCATGATCATCGCGCTTGGCGTGTTGCCCACGCATGCCGTCACCGCCGGGCTCGTGTCACTCGTGGGCAGCTGGACCAGCGCACGGCGCCAGCGCGAACGCGCCGCCGATCGCGAGGCGGTGCTTGCCGCACATGCCGTGCGCGCTGAACTCGATGCGTTACGCACGCGACTGCAACCACACTTTCTGTTGAATGCGCTGAATACCGTGAGCGGACTCGCGCGGTCGGGGCATGGCGAGGGCGCTGTAGACGTTGCCGCGGATCTCGGCGAACTGCTGCGCTTTGCGCTCGTGGAGTCCGGTGACGCCGTCTCGTTCGACGCCGAGCGGGAGATCGTGGAACGCTATCTGGCCATCGAGCAGGTGCGACTCGGCGATCGCCTGCGCGTTGAATGGTTCATTCACTCGAGCGCTCGCACCACGCAGTTTCCCGCGCTCATGTAGCCACCGCTGGTCGAGAACGCCATTCGCCACGGGATCTCGCAACGCATCGCACCCGGCACGCTGCGTCTATCCGCGTCACGCACGGACCATACGCTGGTGCTCGTGGTCGACGCCGATGGTCCAGACCATGAGAACCCGCTGACACTCGACCCGTTCGGTGGACTCGGCATAGGCCTCTCGACACTGCGGCGTCGGCTCACGCTGTTGTACGACACGCGTGCCTTGCTGCGGATGACGGAACGCCCCGGTGGCGTGCTCGTCGAGCTCACGCTGCCGATGGCCGAGTCGGCCGACATCGCGTGAGTGCGTTCCGCAGAACGCTTCGCGTGATCGTAGCCGACGACGAGCCCATCGCCGCCGCCGCGCTCGCCGCCGAGTTACAGCGACTCGGCTGCGACGTCGTGGCGATCTGTGCCCATGGCGAGCACGCCATTGAGCGCTGCGCTGACCTGCACCCTGACGTCTGCTTCACCGACATCGCGATGGCCTCGCGGTCGCCCGCGCACTTCGCGAACGCGCACCGGGCGTCCGCGTGGTATTCGTGAGTGCGCATCCGCACTTCGCCATCGAAGCCTACGGTGCCGACGTCGTCGACTTTGTCCTCAAGCCGATCCGTCGCGCCCACCTCGCTGACGCCGTTGATCGCGTTCAACGCGCTCTCGGCACCTCTGATTCCGAAGATCGTATCCTCGTGACAGAGCATGGCACCGTGCACGTCGTCCCCGTGCGCGACATCGAATGGGTGCAGGCCGACGGCTACAACCTCTGGCTCCACACCGCCACGCGCGCCTGGCTGATCAGAGAGCGTATGCACCGCATGGAAGCCCGACTGCAACCTATCGGCTTCCTGCGCGTACATCGCTCTGCCTTGGTTCGCCTGAACGCCATCCAGTCCATCGAGTCCCCGGACAACACCGAACTCAGCGCGGTCCTGCATTCCGGCACCAGAGTCAAACTCGCCCGCGATCGCCTCAACGCCCTCCGCAACGCGCTCTAGCGCCACCCCACACAATC
>NZ_JBDNFF010000048.1:0-19612 GCF_041689975.1 Gemmatimonas sp. | reverse complement strand
GGCGAGCCGCATGTTGGCGGTGAGATACTTGTCGCCGAGCGCGACGAAGCGCGCCGTTTCCGCCTGCTCCTGTCGATAGGCGCGAACCACGCGCACGCCGGAGAGGTTTTCCTGGGCGCGCGTAGTGAGCTGGCTGAACTGCGACTGCACGGCCTCGAACCGGTCGTGCACCAGGCGCCCAAGTCGCAGCATGAGTAGCGGCAGGCCGATCATGGGGAGGAGCGCGACAGCCGTGAGCAGCGGGCTGATGCGGACCATCATGAGCACGGCGAACAGGCCGCCGAAGATGGTGTTCACGAAGTACATGAGCGCCGGCCCTGCGGCCATACGAACGGCCCCAAGGTCATTGGTGAGCCGTGCCATGAGATCCCCCGTGCGCCAGCGGGCGTACCAGCTGGCATCAAGAGTGCTCAGGCGAGCGAACACGTCGTGGCGGAGGTCGGTCTCGATGCGACGGCTGACTGCATTGAGCAGCAGCCTCATGGTGAAGCGTAGCACGCCACTTGCAATAGCAGTAAGTAGCATCATGCCGCCGAGACGCACGACGCTGCTCACCGTTGCTCCGGAGCGGATGTCGTCCACTCCACGCTGAAGCAGGGACGGAATAACGCTGGCGAGGAAGGCGGCCGCGACGACCGAGGCCAGCCCGCACGCAACTTGCCACCGGTACGGGTGGTAGTAGGGAAGCAAGCGTGGCAGGGAGCGCCGCGCTCGCATCGGCTTCACGTCGCGTGTATCTCCGTTCATAGAACCCCTAATTTCACTCGGCTGCGCGTTCGACCTATTTTCATCTCGTATCGCTCTCGCGGGCACGTCCCGCGCCCCTTTCAGGAGTTTCACTATGCGTCAATATATGCGTTCGTTACGTCCCGCGATGATGCTGGCGACGTTGTCGCTGGTCACACTCGCTGCCTGCGGCGAAAAGGGTGCGGACAATGCGTCCTTGAACGCCGACAGCACGCTGGGTCGCGATTTGGCGATGGCGACCGACTCGGCGCAGCCGAAGCTGGCGGACGTACCGGTCACCCCGCCACCGGCTCCGGTGGCCATGGCGCCAGCCCCTGCGCCGAAGGCAGCGGCCCCGAGGCCGCGCCCGACCACGACCGCTCCCAAGCCGTCGACGCCGTCGGTGACCCCGGCGCCTACTCTGGCTGCGGTTACGGGTGTCGTGGCATCGGGCACGTCTTTCCGCTTCGCCACGAACAACAAGGTGTGCAGTAACACGGTGACGGCCGGTGAGAAGTTTACCGCTTCGCTGGAAGAGTCGGTGACCGCCACCAACGGCGTCGTGATTCCGGAAGGTGCGACGGGCACGTTCGAAGTGGTTGAAGCGAAGACGGCGAAGAACTCGAACGACCAGACGTCGCTCACGGTGAAGCTGGTGTCGGTGACGTACGGTGGCCGCACGTATCCGCTGGAAGCGACGGTGCAGTCGGCCTCGGCCGAACGCGTGCGCAGCGCGACGAAGGGTACCGATGCGAAGAAGGTCGCCGGTGGCGCGATCCTCGGCGCGATCGCCGGTCAGATTATCGGAAAGAACACGAAGGGCACGGTGATCGGCGCCGCCGCGGGAGCCGCGGCAGGTACCGCTGCCGCGGCTGCGACCGCGAACTTCGACACGTGCATCAACGCGGGCGCGGGCATCAGCGCGACACTGGATGCACCGGTTACGGTAAGGCCGAACGCGACGGCGTGATTTGAACGGCAAACGGCGCCAGGAATCACGGGCGCCAGGAATCACCGGCGCCAGGAATAAACTGCGTTGTCAGTACTGAAGGAACCGCAAAGGAACGAGCGCCCCGTGACCCAAGGTCACGGGGCGCTCGCACATTCCGATGCCGTTCTCCCGCCGTCTATTCTTAGCGCCGTTCACTCTTAGCGCCGCTCATTCCTGGCGCCCCTCATCCGTTCAGTACCCAACAGCGCCTCCACTCCTCCTCGGCTCCGGCATCCCTTCCCATCCTCCTTTCACGCGCATGATCGCGTTGATGTTCACCAGCACCCGAAGCTTTCGCATGGCGTAACCCATCTTCGTGAGCGAGTCGAGCACCGCCGGACGAATGCCGCCGTCCTCATACGTGAGCGAATCGGGCAGCGCCTGATGGTGCACACGCGGCGCGCGCATGGCATCGGCCAGTGACATGTGATGGTCGATCACATTCAGGATTACTTGCGTGGTGCCGGTGATGATCGTGGGACCACCAGCGGCGCCGACGACCAGCAGCACCTGTCCCGACTTGTCGAGCACGATCGTTGGCGACATCGCGCTCAGCATGCGCTTGCCGGGCTGAATCGCGTTCGCTTCGCCTTGCACGAGGCCGTACATGTTGGCGGTGCCCGGTTGCACGGCGAAGTCGTCCATCTCGTCGTTCAACATGAAACCGGCACCGCGCACAAATACGCCTGATCCCCACGAGTTGTTCAATGTGGTCGTGGTAGACACGGCATTGCCCTTGGCATCGACCACCGAGTAGTGCGTGGTGTGCTCCGGTTCGCGCACCGGCTGCTGCATGAGTGGTTCGAGCGCCTTCGTGCTCGTAACCCGCGTGTCGGCGATGGTGGCGGCCAGCGACTTCGCATACGCTTTGCTCGTGAGCTGCTCCATGGGCACCTTCACGAACGCGGGGTCGCCCAGCTTGCTGTTGCGATCGATGAATGCACGTTGGAACGCGCTGCCGACCAGATGAAACCAGCGCGTGCTGCCGTACGCTGGCACCGTGCTGTACTGCTCGAGAATATTGAGTGCCTCCGTCATCGTGACGCCGCCCGACGACGAGGGCGGCATCGCCAACAGGCGATAGCCGCGATACGTACTGGCGATCGCGTTGCGCGACACCGGCGTGTACGCTTTCAGATCGGCGCGGGTGATGACACCGCCGCCGCGTTTCTGCTCGGCGACCAGCGAGTCGGCGACCCATCCCTCGTAAAACGCCTTGGCGCCGTTGTCGGCGATCGCTTGCAGTGTGCGCGCGAGGTCGGGCTGCACCAGTCGTGCGCCCGCAGGGAGCGCCTTGCCATTCGGGAAGTACGGCGTGACCGAGCTGTTACGCGATACCATCGTGGCGGCGCGGGACATCGAACCGGCCAACGCCGTGTCGATCACAAAGCCCTCGCGTGCCAGTGTGATCGCGGGCTGCATCACGCGCGACAACGGCATCGTTCCGTACTTCTCCAGGAGCATGTTCAGCCCGGCGACGGCGCCCGGCACGCCACTCGCGAGATGCCCCTCGATGCTACGGTCGGTGACCTTGCCGTTCGCGTCTACATACATGTTGCGGGTGGCGGCCAGCGGAGCGACCTCGCGATAATCGATGGCTGCCGAACGGCCGTCGGCCATGTGCACGATGGAGTATCCACCGCCGCCGATGTTGCCGGCTTCCGGCCAGGTGACGGCCAACGCAAAGCCGAGTGCAACGGCCGCATCGACCGCGTTTCCGCCGGCCTTCATGATCTCGGCCGCCGCGGCGCTCGCATGCGAACTATTGCTGACCGCCATCGCCTGCGAAGCAAACGTGGAAGACGCACCGGCGGGGAGGCGCCACCCGTCGGGGAATCGAGCCGACTCACGCGCGGGTTCGCCCGCGGACTCCGCGCTCGCGCTGGCGGTCGGCGTCGCGCGTGGGGCGCCTGCACCAACGCACGCACCGAACAAGACGAGTGACAACGGCAGCGTGACAACTTTCGAAAGGCTCATGACGGTCAGGCGGGTATCGTGAAGGGACATAGGATGCGAGCGAGGGCCTCAGCGATGTGATCCGAATCCGAAGCGCAGAGAGGCGCGCGTGGTGCGCACGCGCCAGGTACGACCGACGCCGTCGGGGAGATCGGACTTGGCGTGCCAGCCCATGCCGAACTCCTGCACGAGCGCGATGTGCAGATTGCTGGACAACCCATAGCCGAAGCCGGCGCCGAGAGTTCCGGAGATGTCGTACTGTCCCTTTTCAGGGCCGAGAGCGACGCCCGCAACACCGGCGCTGTCGGCACGTACGCGCATGTCACGGAAGCCCGTCATGCCGCCGGCGGCTTCGAACAACGTGTGAAAGCCGCTGGTGCCGCCGCTGCGAAACTGCCCCATGAGGGTCCAGAGTTGCGTCTGCGCATCACAGCCGGCGGCGCACTGCGTCGGCAACACAGGCGACGTGGGCGGCTTCGCGGCTGAGTAGGTCAATGGCGAGAGCGTGAGGTCGACCACACCGTACCCCGCCGAGATGCCGATCGTGGTGGCCTCGTCGAGCGCCTTCTCGAGCGTACCGCGCATCTGCCATAGCGGATCGCTGCCGAATTTCCAGGTTGAACGCGTCGCGCCATCGCTGATGTCGTTCAGAATCATGGCCGCGGCACCGCCTGAGAACCACCAGCCGGCATCGGGACGGCGTGCCGCCGGGCCGCCGCGGATCTGCGCCGCGAGCGAGTTCGCGCACAGACACGTGGCGATGGCGGCGGCGCCAAGTGCGCGTGCAAAACGACGCCGACCATGGCGCGGTGCGCCATCGTACCGTGCGTCGTCGTGTCGTGCATCGTCGTGCCGTGCGTCGTCGTACCGTGTACCGGCTCGCGAGGCAGGATGTAGCGCCGCGCGTCTCGGCGACGCGGGTTGCGATTCGCGCATGGCGACTCCTAAGTTTGACAAGCGCGAGGTGGGCGAGGTCTCGCCATCGCTCGTGCTGCCAACTCCCTCGGCAGCATCCACTGATAACATACCTCGCGCAGCGAGCACACGACAGCCGCGCGCGTGGCGTCCCCTGAACCCGCTCCAGTGCCTGCACCGACATACGATTCACGTGTCACGGAACGTCGCAATCCGCGCACCGTCGACATCGACCTCGCGTCGCCGCGCGCGATTGTGGATCTCATCAACGCGGCAGATCAGGAAGTCGCCGATGCCGTGGCCACACAGCGCGAGCCGATCGCCGACTCGATCGCGCTGATCGAAGCGGCATTTCGCAGCGGCCGCCGTCTGTTGTATGTAGGAGCCGGTACCTCGGGACGGCTGGGCGTGCTCGATGCCAGTGAATGTCCGCCCACGTTCGGTACGGACCCCGCCATGGTGGTAGGCATCATCGCTGGCGGTGATCGCGCACTGCGCAATCCAATCGAGGGTGCGGAAGACGATCCTGCGGCGGGTGCGTCAGTGATGGACGAGCACCAGGTACAGTCCGGCGATGTAGTGTGTGGGATCGCGGCCTCGGGTACGACACCGTTCGTGCGTGGTGCGCTCACGCGCGCGCGTGAACTTGGCGCCCGTACACTGCTCATTGCCTGCACGGAGCCGCCCGAGGCCATGCGTGTGGTCGCCGACATCTGCATACTGCCCGTCGTCGGGCCCGAAGTGCTCACTGGCTCCACGCGACTCAAGGCTGGCACCGCCACCAAGCTGGTGTGCAACATGCTCACCACCGGCGCGATGATTCGTATCGGCAAGAGCTACGGCAACCTGATGGTCGATCTGCGGGCGACGAACGTGAAGCTGCAGGATCGCGCCGAACGCATCGTCATGGAGGTCACCGCATTGACGCGTGAAGCGGCGCGTGCGCTGCTGGTGCGCGCTGATGGCGGTGTCAAATTGGCGTTGGTGATGCAGGCGCTGAACGTCGACGCCGAGACCGCGCGGCGGCGTCTCGAGGAAGGACAGGGCGTCGTGCGCCGCGTCGTGCCGAACGCGCCGCCCCCGGTGGTGCCGTGATGTCCGACCCGACCCACGAACCGGGACGTGTGCTGGTCGGACTGATGTCGGGTACGTCGCTCGATGGCATCAGCGCCGCCGTGGCACGCTTTCGCGGCGGGCCGAACGGTGGCGTACACTGTGAGCTGCTGGGATTTACGCATCGCGCCTATCGCGCCGATGAACGCGCGCGGCTCGAGCAGGCCATGCAGCAGGGCACGGCGCGCGAGTACTGTCGCGTGCAGGCCGATGTCGGTGACTGGATGGCTGATGCTGCGTTGGCCGCGATGGCCGACGCGGGCGTGACCGCGCGTGAGGTGGCCGCCGTGGCGTCGCACGGACAGACGTTGTGGCACGAGCCGGGCCATAGCACGTGGCAGGTGGGTGACGCGGCGCGCATCGCCGAGCGCACCGGCTGTGACGTCGTGTCGGATTTCCGTTCGCGCGACGTGGCTGCGGGAGGGCAGGGGGCACCGCTGGTCACGATGGCTGATTATATGCTGTTTGCGCACGACACTGAGTGGCGCGCGCTGCAGAACCTTGGTGGCATCGGCAACGTGACCGTGGTGCCCCCCGCGAATACGCACGATCGCGGTGGCATGCAGTCGGTCCGCGCTTTCGATACCGGCCCCGGGGTCGTGATCATCGACGGCGTCGTGCGAACGTTGTTCGATGGCATGTCCTACGATCGGGATGGGCTGATCGCGGCGGGCGGTCGGGCCGTCGAGGCGGTCGTGTCGGAGGCCATGCGGCATCCGTATTTCGGAGAGGTGCCGCCCAAGAGCACCGGGCGCGAGCTTTTTTCGCGGGCGTACATTGCGGACTTCATTCGCGACTGTCAGGCCACCGGGGCGGCAGCGGCCGATATTGTAGCGACCGCGACCGCCCTCACCGCGCGCTCGCTGGCCGATCAGTATCGCCGGTATATCCCCGAGCCCGTTCGAAATGTGGTGCTATCCGGTGGCGGCGCCCACAATCCGACGCTCGTCCGTATGATCGAGGCGGCGATGGCCCATGAAAACGGGCCGCAGGTGTGTATCTTTGACGGATTGTACTTCGATGGAGAAGCAAAAGAGGCGGTGGCATTTGCATTGCTGGGCTATCTCCACATTTCGGGCCGCGCGGGCAATGTGCCAAGCGCAACGGGAGCGCGAGGTCCGCGTCCCCTCGGTTCGCTCACTCCAGCCGTCCGTTAGTCGCTCATGAGCGAACAATCCCGTCGTGAACTCGCGCAGATGCTCATCCCAGTGCTCCGTTGGTCGCCCTCCGGCGGCTTTGCCGATTCGCGTCCGCTGATCGAGCAGTCGCTCGCCCTTGGCGTGGGCGGATTTCAACTGGTCGGTGGGGAGCAGGACGGCGTGCGTGCGCTCGCCAAGGAACTGCAGCTCAAGTCGCGGCATCCGCTGCTGATTGCGGCCGATCTGGAACGTGGGGCCGGGCAGCAGTTCGCCGGGGCCACAGGGTTGCCGCCGCTCGCCGCGATCACGTCGCTCGACGACATCGAAGCGTTGCGTCGCGCGGCGCGACTGACGGCCCGTGAAGCGCGCACGATCGGCGTGAACTGGAATCTCGCGCCGGTGTGCGATCTCGATCTGTTGCTCGAGAACCCTGTCGTCGGTACGCGCGCGATGGGCACCGATGCGCGCAAAGTGGCGCAGCTGGTGACGGCGTGGATCGAGGCCTGTCAGGCGGAAGGCGTGCTGGCGTGCGCCAAGCATTTCCCCGGTATGGGGCGCGTGACGCGCGATCCGAGCCTCGAGCTGCCGGTCGTCGAAACGCCCGCTGATCAGCTCAAGGAGCAGGACCTGCAACCGTTCCGCGCCGCGATCACCGGCGGCGTCGCGAGCGTGATGACATCGCATGTCGTGTATCCGGCGCTCGACTCGAGCCGCGTGCCCGCCACACTCTCGCGCGAAATTCTGCAGTGGCTCCTGCGTCAGCAGCTCAAGTTCGACAATCTTATCGTGGCCGATACGATGACGCTGGCCGCCGCAGTCGAGGGACGTACGGCTGCGGAAGCGACAGTGCTTGCGGTGCGTGGTGGCTGCGATGTGCTTTTGGCGCCGGGCGATCTCGAAGACGCGCTCAATGCGCTCGAACGCGCGTACGATGACGGAACGCTCGAGCCGGAACGCGTGAAGCACTCTGTGCGTCGTCGACTCAAGTGGGCACAGTGGGCCTCACCGCCGAACGATTGGCGTCGGCCGAGTGGTGCAGACACCGCGTGGGGCGCGTTACTCGCCGACAAGGTGATCCGCGTGGAGCACGGTCCCTTGCCGCCGGTCGGCACGATCACGGAAATGGCGATCGTGGACGACGATCATCAGGCCGACGGTCCGGCGGTCGAACGCACCGGTATTGCCGAGGCCATGCGTCTGGGTGGCAACGATGCGCGACTGGTCGATGCGCCCACGCCGGCGAGTGGAGGTCCCTTCGTGATTGCGCTGTTCGCCGATTACGTGGCGGGGAAGGGACGCACGACGCTGCTGCCGGAAACGATGGCGCGGGTGCATGCCCTCGTGGCGCAGGCCGCGGTGCTTCAGCGCTCGGTGATTCTCATCGGACTGGGCGATCCCCGCTGGGTCGCGCAGTTGGGCATGACGCACCCCACCGTACTGGCGTGGGGTGGAGATCGCGTGATGCAGCAAGCGGCTGGACGCGGCCTGCTGCGCAACAAGAAGTAAGCGCTCAGCCGAGCAGTTCGAACAGCAGCCACGTGATCGCGATGAAGGCAATGAGGCCGAGCACCAGAAAGACCGGTTGCACGGCCCGTCGTCGTTCTTCGAACACCGGCTCGGGTGCGCCAAGCACGGCGTGATCTTCGGCCGCCTGCGCGCGTCCGAACTCTTCCTCGAGAAGCGCGCGTGACGGCAGCGGTGTTCCGAACCTGGGCGTCGGGTCGCTCTTCAGCGTCGACCGCGCCTCGCGCATCGGCAGGAGTGGTTCGCGCGCTTCGTCGTTCAACGTGCCCGCGAGCGGGAACGTGTTGTAGCCGAACGAATCGCCGTTGCCGGAAGCCCGCAGCGCGTCGCCGTCGAAACGGGCCGCGATCACCGTGATGTTGTCCGGACCACCCAACTGGTTGGCGCGGTCCACCAGGCGCTTGCAGATCGAACGCATGTCCTGCTCGTCGTGTGCAGTGCGGGCGATTTCCGGGGCGCGCACCAAACCGGACAATCCGTCGCTGCAGAGAATCAACGTGTCGCCGCGGCGCACCTGCTGATGCGTGAGATCGACGGTCACGTGGGCTTCGGGGCCAAGCGCCTGCAGAATGATGTTGCGACGCTCGCTGACTTCGGCTTCTTCGGCGGTGAGCTCTCCGGCTTCTACGAGCCGCTGCATCAGCGACTGATCTTTCGTGAGCTGCCGCACGTCGCCGTCGCGCACCATGTAGGCGCGGCTGTCACCCACTTGCACCATGAACAGGCGATCGCCCAGCAGACCGGCGATCGTGGCTGTGGTGCCCATGCCGCGGTGCTCGGGGTGTTCCCGGGCATGCCGATGGATGCTGGCGTTGGCGAGCACGGTGGCATCGCGGAGCGCTTCGGCGAATGCTTCGGGCGAGGGATCCGCCGACTTCCAGGTGTGACGCAGCGCCTCGAGTACGAGCGAGCCGGCCATGCTGCTGGCGAGCTCGCCGGAAGCGGCACCGCCCATCCCGTCGGCCACGAGGAACAGCAACCCATGCGGGTCGGTCGTGATCTCGTGGTAGCCGTCGGTGAAGTCGAGCGGCGTACCTGTTTCGAGATCGGCAACAAGGAACGTGTCCTCGTTGTGTTCCCGGGTACGTCCCACGTCGGTGAGCGCGAAGACACGCGCGACCACGCGGTGGTCACCAGACAATCGTTCAGTATGTGAGGCGGGAGCGGTCACAGCATCAGGGAGCAGGCCGGTGCGCACAAGGGGACAGGTATCCGTACGGATGGGAATACCGGGAGTTGCAGCCCGATATGCCCTACCAGTACTCCGGGGTCAAGGTCGGCTTCGACGCTGTTTCCGGAGGCTGAACCGTAGACGCTTTTAAAATGTGGTTCGTTTCACTGGCGGGTCAAACTGTTTGGGTAAATTCGTTCGATTCGCCCCATCTGAGGTGCGCTCGGGCCCAATTGATAGAAAAAAGTCCATCTGAAACGACCGCCGGGTGGCTGGACGCCTGTCCCGTATACCGTCAGCTTCGACCAGATGATGAATTTCCCCGGACTGAAAGAAAGGCCGAGCTCGCTTTGGCTGGTCTGCGTGGGTCTCGTAATGAGCGCCTGCGCGCGTCCGTCGCCAGCGGTGGCGCCGCCGAACCCCACCGTGGCGTCGCCGCCCGTGATCGAGTCCGGCCTTCCCGCCGTACCAGCGGTCCGTGGCGGGCCGATCGACGTGCGGGTACGCTACCCCGCCGAGAATCAGCTCGTGACCAGCCGCGACTCCAACTTCGTGCTGGGAAGCCTTGGCACAGGCGACGTGTCGCTCACGATCAACGGGCAGATGGTGCCGGTCGCGCCGAACGGCGCGTTTCTGGCTTGGCTGGCGAATCCGTCGGCCAGCGCAGTGCGATACGACCTAGTCGTGGTGCGGGCCGCGGACACCGTGCGCCGTACCGTGCGCGTGCGGTTGCCGGTGCGTACGCCGTTGGCCGGCTCCGGCAGACTTCGCGTGGACAGCGGGTCGCTGCTGCCGGCACGTGGCACGTGGGCGCAACGCGACGACTATGTGCGCGTAAGCCTTCGAGCGCCGGCCAATGCGATCGTGATTGTGCAGGGCAGCGACAGCGTGATGCGACCGCTGGTGCTGCCGCCGGTACGCGGGAATGGACTGGTTGCAGCCACCGCCGACGCCAGCGGCGACGACATCGCCGTGGTATTCGCCACCGACATTGCTGCGCGGCTGCTGGCCGACAGCGCCCGTGCCCCACGATTGTTCGCGATTCGTGGCAGTGACACGGTGCGCTTGAATATGCCGCTCGTGCGTGCGCTGCCGGTGGATACGCGCGTGCTGGCGATGCTGCGGAGCACGTCCACGATCGGTAGTGATACCGATCGGGTGGTGAACGCGCGCACGATCGTGGATGGCACGTACAAGTGGATGTTGTTGAACGGCACGATCGTGGAAGTGACGGGACGGAGCCAAGGGTACACACGCATCCGTCTTGATGGCCCGCTCGATGTGTGGATCGACAGCAACGACCTCGTAGTGCTGCCCGAAGGCACGGCGATGCCGCGCCGTGTGACGGGTGGATTTCGCGCCACGCCTGGGGCGGAGTGGGTCGATGTCGCGATCTCCACGGGCGATCGCCCGGCGCACCTGGTGGAGCCCGACGGACGCACGCTGGTGCTCACGCTGTACGGTGTGCAGGCCAACCCCGAGATCTCGCCGATCATCGGCAACGACACGCTGGTGCGCCGCATCAGCTGGGATCAGGTCACGAGCGATCGCGTGCGTGTCACGCTCACGCTCTCGCAGCCGGTATTCGGCTGGCAGTCGATCTGGGATGAGAGTCGTCGACTGTTCGTGCTGCGCGTGCGTCGCGCTCCACTCATCGATGCGGTGAATCCGCTGCGCGGTCTCACGATCGCGGTCGATCCCGGACACCCGCCCGCCGGAGCGACGGGACCGACCGGTCTCTACGAAGGTGACGCGGTGTTCCCGGTGGGCGAGCAAGTGGCGGCACTGCTGCGTGCGCGCGGCGCGAACGTGGTGATGACGCGGACCTCGCTGGCGCCGGTGGGACTGACCGAGCGCGGTGTCACGGCCCGTCGCGCGAATGCGCATGCCTTCATCTCGATCCACCTGAACGCGCTGCCCGATGGGGTGAATCCGTTCACGGCCAATGGCACCAGCACGCTGTTCTATCATCAAAACAGTGAACCGCTGGCCCGTGTGGTGCAACAGGAGCTTATGAAGCGCTTCGGTTTGCGCGACCTCGGCGTGCACTATCAGAACCTCGCAGTGGCGCGGCCCACATGGTATCCGTCGGTGCTGGCCGAGGGCTTGTTTCTGATGCTGCCGGAGCAGGAGTCGGCGATGCGTGACCCGGCCTTTCAGCGAAAGTACGCCGAGGGGTTGGTGGTGGGGCTCGAACGATACTTCCGCACGTTCGCGCCCGTGTTGCAGCCGTGATGCCGATGGCAACGCTGATGGCAACGCCGATGGCAACGCGGCTGGTAGGTGCGTGTCGGCGAATAGGCGTGGTGCTTGGACTGCTATTGGCCGTCGCGCCGCCGGTGTCGGCGCAGGTGGACCCGCGTGGCGCGATGCGAACGATCGCGATGCCGCATTTCCGGGTGCACTTCCGTCCCGAGCAGGAAGTGCTGGCGCGTCGCGCCGCCTTCCTGGCGGAGTCGGCCTACGCGCAGCTGTCGCGCGAGCTGGCACCACCCGCCGGTCCGGTGGACTTGCTCATTGCCGACAACGTGGACGCCAGCAACGGCTACGCGCAGGTGTTCCCCACCAATCGCGTGGTGATCTACGCGGTGCCGCCGATCGCGTTGCGCGAACTACGCTTTCATGACGAGTGGCTGCGCCTTGTGATCACGCACGAGATGGCACACATCTTTCACCTCGATCGTGCGCGCGGTGCATGGGCCGTGGGACGCGCGCTGTTCGGCCGGAATCCGTTGTTCTTCCCGAACCTGTTCACGCCGAGCTGGGTGAAGGAGGGACTCGCGATTCACTACGAATCGAAGCTCACCGGCAGCGGACGCGTAGTCAGCACGGAGTTTCCGATGATCGCGCGTTCTGCCGTACGCGATGCATTCGTGCCGGGACCGCAGCGGTGGAGTTTGTCCACCTCGCAGTTTCCCGGCGGACAGACGGCGTATGCGTGGGGCTCGTTGTTGATGCAGCAGGCGGCCACGCAGCGCGCAGGGAGTATAGGGCGCTATGTCGATATCACTGCGGCCAACGTGGTGCCGTTTTTGCTGAGCCGAAATAGTCGCCAGGCGTTCGGAGCGTCGTTCGATAGTCTCTTCGTGCGCATGAGCGATTCGATCGCACGCGTGACCACGGGACTACCTGGCGACAGCGCGTGGCGTATCGTGAGCGCGAATGGATGGTATGCGTCGTCGCCGCGATGGGTAGGCAACGATTCGATCGCCTGGAGCGCGAATAACGGTCGTGACGTCACGGGCCTGTACATCGCACCGGTAGCAGAGCGTCTCGCGCCCGAGCGTCCCGCGGTCGCGCCACGACGCCTCGCATGGCGCAACACGCTCGATGTGAATGCCCTGATCCCGGGCGACAGTAGCGGCGCGATGGTGTTCGCGCAGTCCGAGCGGATGGATCCGTATGTGACGCGGTCGGATCTGTATCGTTCGCGCGGCGCCGATCGTGACGGAGAAACGCGGCTGACGCGCGGCGCACGGTTGGCGCAGCCCGATGTGCGCGCTGATGGCAGCATCGTGGCCGTGCAGCTCGGCGCCGATCGCACGCGGTTGGTGCGAGTGAGTGTAACCGGCGAGAGTGTCGTGTCGATCACGCCCGACAATGCGTGGGAGCGATGGGCCGAACCTCGCTGGTCTCCCGACGGACAACGCGTGGCCGCCGTGCAGCTGCTGTCCACCGGCGAGCAGCGCATCGTGGTGATGAACGCGAGTGGCGAAATGCAGATCGCCGTGGCCGGTGCTCGTGGCGTGTTCGCGAGTCCGAGTTTCACGTCCGACGGCACGCGTCTGGTGTGGGTGAGCGATCGTAGCGGACGCTCGCAGCTGGAGACCGCGCCGATCGCGGCGCTCGGTGCACCGGTGGACACGACGCGCTGGCGTGAGGAGCGCGACGACGTGCGGGTGGCATCATCGGTGAGTAGTGGGGTATTCGATCCGACCGTGTCACCAGATGGCACGCGGGTGGCCGCACTGTTCTACCGGGTCGACGGCTACCATGTGTCGTGGGCACCGTTGGATACCGCGGGGGTGGTCGCGCGCTCGGCATGGTATCCAACCGCGAATCTCGCCGATCTGTCGGTGCCGAATGTCTCGGAATTGGGCGGCCGCGCGGAGTCGGCGCCAGTTACGCGCTATGCGCCGATGCGTCAGCTGGTGCCGCGGTACTGGATGCCTCTCGTCGGTGAGGGGCGCGATGGTGGCGCGACCTACGGTGCGACCACCAGTGGGATCGATATACTCGGACGTCATTCGTGGAACGCCAGCGCGCTGATTCAGCCGCAGCTGCGCGAGACCGATGCGAACGCGTCGTATCGCTACGCGGGTCTCGGTATCCAGCTGCTGGATCTGTCGGCGTCGCAGGAGTGGGATGGCACGTTCCGCGCCGTGAGCGATGCGGGCGCCACGCTGGGCTTCATTGCGCGGCGCCGACGGTTCGTGACCGGCTCCAGCACCTGGCGCGTGCCGCGTGTGCGTCGCTCCGTGAGTGGCACGCTGGGAGCGCAGTACGAATTGCGCGATTTTGCGAGTGACGTGGATTCGGCACTCGGTGCTCCGAATTCGCTCTTGCGCAACGGCACGCGCTACGGCTCGTTCTTCGCCAGCGGCAGTGTGAGCACGGCGCGCCTCGGTGCTCGTGGCGTGTCGGTGGAGGAAGGATTCACCCTCAGCGGCAGCACGGCGTATCGCTGGCGCGAAGACGACGCGATCGGTTCCGGTGCGTGGCGATCGATCGCGGGCGCGCGACACTATGTGCCACTCGACCTGCCGGGTTTCTCGCGCCATGTGATTGCGCTGCGCGCCACGCTCGGTGTGGCGCAGGTGACGTCGACGAGCGAGTTCAGTGTGGGTGGCACGAGTGGCCAGTCGGCCGAACTGTTGCCCGGTGTGGTCGTGGGCGATCCGTCGCGCACGTTCTCACTGCGCGGTATCGCGCCGGGTACGCAACGCGGAATTCGCGCGCTGGCGGGTGGCGTGGAGTATCGCGCACCGCTGGTGCTGTTCGGCCGGTTACCGAGTCCGTTCACGCTGTTCGTGGATCGCCTGTCGGTCACGGTATTCAGCGACGCCGCGCGAGCGTGGTGTCCGGGCGCGTTGGCGCGTACGGCCAGGGCCGTGTGCGAACGACCTGGTGAGCGCGACGGCTGGTTGGCGTCAGCGGGTGCGGAGTTGGTGGTGGACCTCGCGGTGCAATACGACGTACCGTATCGGGTGCGGATCGGCGCCGCCGCTCCATACGTCGCGCCGCGGGATGTGGCGCGGGGCGGTTCTTTTTATGTCACGCTGGGTGGCTATTTCTAACGAGTGCTTTTGGCTGCTCTCGGGGGGTGTGCTTGCGATAAGTGGGATGCCAGCGGATGGTTCGTCGGTTCACGCGAAGCTCGCGGAGAACGCGAAGGCACGCGAAGGCACGCGAAGAACAGCAAGCATGGACTACCCCATACCCCCGACTCCCCACCCCTTACTGTTTTTCTCATGTCAAGCTTTTGGATTCACGAAACCGCCGTCGTCATCGGCGATGTGGAGTTGCACGATGACGTGAGCGTGTGGCCAACCGCGGTGATTCGCGGCGACGTGGAGCGCATCGTGATCGGGGCGCGCAGTAATGTGCAGGATGGGGCGGTGATTCACGCCGATCCCGGGAAGCCGACGATCGTGGGGGAGGATTGTGTGATCGGGCACCGGGCGGTGGTGCACGGCACCATCCTCGAAGACGGCGTGCTGGTGGGGATGGGAGCGATTCTCCTAAACAACGTGCGGGTGGGGCGGGGGAGCATCATCGCGGCCGGAGCGGTCGTCACGGAGGGTACACAGGTGCCACCGGGGTCGCTGGTGATGGGGGTGCCGGGGAAGGTGGTGCGACAGCTGAGCGCCGAGCAGCAGGCGGGAACGCGCGACAACGCGGCGCGGTATGTGGTGCTGAAGGAAGCGCACCGGAACGGGTCAATTGGCCGGCTCACTTCGTGAGAGCGGACAATTCATCACTTTCGATGTGACTGCAAGCAAGCACGGTCAGGGATGCTGTGTAGGACGATGATTGGAGGGTGGGCAACATGTCCGAGTGCTGTGTTGTAGCTGCCGCGGGCGGTCTGCGCCGCACTTGTTCAACCGATTGATTTACAACGTGTTGCGCAATAGTATCGGCTGTGTCGAGACAGGCAGGCGCGGGCGAAACGGCATTGTTGCGTTGCCGTGACAGCCGCGGTGCTCACCGCTGCTGAACTCGGTGGACAATTTCGGTCGTCGCGCACATCCGTGATGTGCGTTGTGCAACGCGTTCATCTGGAATGACTTACACCGCTACTTGTGCGGCTTCACGAATGGAGGCACCATACCCGCCCACTTGGCCCCCCCGTCAACCGTAGGAGCTCTACGCATGCCCTTCTCCGCCACGCCACCGGAAGGACTGGTAACGCTGTCCGCGAACGCACGCACCGTGCTCGACAAGCGATACCTGGTCAAGGACAAGTCCGGCAAGTCGGTCGAGAAGCCGGAGGACATGTTCTGGCGTGTGGCGACGGTGGTGGCCGAGGCCGACCGTCGGTACGGGGCGAGCGACGGGGCGGTGCAGGCGGTCGCCGAGGAGTTCTACTTTCTGATGACTCAGCGTCGGTTCGAGCCGAACTCGCCGACGCTCATGAACGCCGGCCGTCCGTTGGGCCAGCTCTCCGCCTGCTTCGTGCTGCCGGTGGATGATGCGCTCAGCAACGGCCAGAGCGGCATCTACGACACGCTGCGCAGCATGGCGCTGATCCATCAGTCGGGCGGCGGCACCGGCTTTTCGTTCTCGCGATTGCGCAGTAAGGGCAGCATGGTGCGGAGCACGACCGGCGTGGCGTCGGGGCCGGTGTCGTTCATGGAGCTGTACGACGCGAGCACGAACGCGGTGAAGCAAGGCGGCACCCGTCGTGGCGCGAACATGGGCATCCTGCGTGTCGATCATCCCGATGTGCTCGATTTCATCACGAGCAAGGAAGACCTCACCAAGATCACGAACTTCAACATCTCGGTGGGCATCACCACCAAGTTCATGGACGCGGTGAAGATCGACGGCAGCTACGACCTGCATGATCCGGCCACGGGACAGGTGATGGGTCAGGCCCGCGCGCGCGAGGTGTGGGACAAGATGATCCTGGGCGCGTGGCGCACCGGTGAGCCGGGCGTGTTCTTCATCGACGAAGCGAACCGCTACAATCCGGTGCCGCATCTTGGTGCGTATGAAGCGACGAATCCGTGTGTTACGGGAGATACGTTGGTCGCGACGAGCAGCGGGCTCGTGCCGATCGCGACATTGGCCGAGCACGACGAGGCGCTACCGGTCATTCTCGACGCGCGCTTCAGCGCGGGCCGTGTGGGGCCCGCTGGCGTGCCATTCGCGAGCGGCGTGAAGCCGGTGTTCCGCGTGGTCACGCGCGAGGGCTACGAAATTCGCGTCACTGGCGATCATCGCTTCATGACCGCACGTGGTTGGGTGGAAGCACAGTCGCTCGCCAAAGGCGACGCGCTGCACATTCAAAATGTGAAGGGTGGTTTCGGGGCGAACGGCACGTCGGAAGAGGGACGCGTGCTTGGCTGGCTGATCGGCGATGGCCACATCACCGGCGACTCCGGGCACGGCGCCGTCTTGGGTTTCTGGGGCGACGATCGCGCAGTCGCCACGTCATTCTCCAACGATGTGAACGAGATGCTCGGCTCGGGCGGCCGCAGGCCGGTCGGTGTGGTGGATATTCCCGCGCGCGAGATGGTCACGGTGAGCAGCACGCGTTTGCGGGCGCTGGTGGCTGAGCGTTTCGGCGTAACCGCCAAGTCGAAGCTCGATCGCGTACCGACCGCCGTCTTGGCCGGCACGGAGACAATGCAACAGGGTTTTCTGCAGGCGTTGTTTACGGCGGATGGACACGTGAGTGGCTCGCCTGAGAAGGGCGTGTCGGTGCGGCTGACGTCGATTTCGATGACATTGTTGCAAGATGTCCAGCGGATGCTGCTCAACTTCGGCATCGCCTCGCGCATCTATCGCGATCGTCATCCGGCGCGTGTCGTGACGATCAAGGGTTCGGAAGTGGCATGCCAGGCGGATCACGATCTCGTGATTTCACGAGACAATGTGCTGCGGTTCGCCGAGGAGATCGGTTTCCTGACGCGCACCAAGAACAACGCGCTGATTGCACGCGTGGCGAGCTACGGCGCGCGCGGACCGTATCGCGAATCGTTCACGGCTCGCTTCGAGCGGATCGAGGCGGCGGGCGAGGAGATGGTGTATGACCTCACCGAGCCGCTCACGCATTCGTTCATCGGTAACGGCTTCGTGGTGCACAACTGTGGCGAGCAGCCGCTTTTGGCGTACGACGTGTGCAACCTTGGCTCGGTGAACGTCGGCTACTACGTGAGCAACGGCGAAGTCGATTGGGACGCAATGCGTCGCGATGTCGCGCTCAGCACGCACTTCCTCGACAACATCATCGACGTCAACAAGTACCCGCTGCCGGAGATCGATTCGCTCTCGAAGCGCATCCGTCGTATCGGTCTCGGTGTAATGGGCTTCGCCGACATGCTCGTGCGCCTCGGCGTTCCGTACGACAGTGCGGAAGGCGTGGAGTTGGGCCGCAAGGTCATGGAGTTCCTCGACGTCGAAGGCAAGAAGGAGAGCGAGCGACTGGCGAAGGATCGTGGGGCATTCCCCGAGTGGGCGCGTTCCATCTGGGGTCCCGACGAAACCTGCGCGCGCGACGAGCAGGGTGAGCGTATCCGCCCCATGCAGCTGCTGCGTAACTGCAACGTGACCACGGTGGCGCCCACCGGCACGATCTCCATCATCGCCGGTTGTTCCAGCGGACTGGAGCCGCTGTTTGCGGTGGCGTTCATGCGCAATCAGGCGGGTGTGATGATGCCCGACGTAAACGAAGACTTCGTGACCATTGCGAAGGCCGAAGGCTGGTACAGCGATGAACTCATGGAGCGAATCGCGAAGTCGGGTACCGTGAAGCATTCCGATGTGCCGGCCAAGTGGCAGTCGGTGTTCAACACAGCGAACAACATCGCGCCGGTGTACCACATCAAGATGCAGGCGGCCTTCCAGCAGCACTGCGACTCGGCGATCTCGAAGACCACCAACTTCGGCTACGCGGCCACGCAAGACGATGTGCGCGCGATCTACGAGATGGCGTACGACATGAAGTGCAAGGGCGTGACAGTGTACCGCGATGGTTCGCGCGACAACCAAGTGCTCAGCACCGGTGCCACGCAGGACGCCGCGGCCAAGCGCGACGGTGCCAAGGCCGCAGGAACTCCTGATGGCGCGAAGAGCGAGAAGGGGGCGCCTGATGCAACGGTGGTGCTCAAGCGCGAACTGGGCGAGCTGCAGGGCACAATGGCCGAGATGCAGAACGAACTCGATCGCACCAGGAAAGCGCTGTTCAGTGCGGAGGCCGAGAGCGCGAGCCGTCGCGGCAAGCGCTCGCGTCCGGAAGTGATGCGTGGTACGACTATCCGCAAGGAAACGCCGCTCGGTGTGATGTTCGTGAACATCACCGAAGACGAGAAGGGGCAGCCGTTCGAAGTGTTCCTGAACCTTGGCAAGGCCGGTGGGTCGGCGATGGCCGACGCCGAAGCGATCGGTCGCTTGGTGTCACTGGCGCTGCGCAGCGGGATCTCGCTGCAGGAAATCCACCGTCAGCTGCGCGGCATCTCGAGCGATCGCGCCGTTGGCCTCGGACCCAACAAGGTGCTGTCGTTGCCCGACGCCGTCGGTATCGCACTGGAACAGTGGTGGCGTGAGAAGCAGGGCGTGCAGACGGATCTGCTGGCTGGCGGCGCGATGGCTGGAAGCCTAAGCCCGGTGAGTTCGATGATGCCGCCGATGCCGACGCCGGCCGCGGGGGTGCCGCTCACGCGTCCGCCGATGAATAACAGCGCTGAACAGCTGCAGCCGATCGAGTTCGGATCAGGACACGGGGAGGTGTTCATGGGTACGTGTCCGGACTGCGGCAGTCAGCTGGAGTTCGCGGAAGGGTGCGTGAAGTGCCATGTGTGCGGGTTCAGCGAGTGCGGGTGAGGGGGGTGTCGGCTGTCGGCACGTAGATGT
>NZ_JBDNFF010000047.1:0-4524 GCF_041689975.1 Gemmatimonas sp. | reverse complement strand
CGGCAGCGCCGATCCGTTCGTCCGCGTCACGGCGAAAACGGTGACGTAGGCGTCCTTGTTCACCGAAAGTGACAGGCCGGGCCAGTTCGCCAGCGAGGTCACGGCGGTCACGGCGCGCACGGTCACTTGCGGTGTCGACTCGGCCGCCGCCGCACTCTGCGTCGCTCCCTGAGCCAGCAGAGAACCGCTGAACGTCAAGGACGCGACGATCGCCAGCAATCAAAAAGATCCAAGCATGTCCGCTCTCCTGATTTCCGGAGGAAATGAATTAGTCTATTCGCCACTGAACGTGGGCTCTCGGCCTTAATTGTCAAACAATCAACCGTCGCCGCGGCTGCCACCCCATATCCGCCGTCATCGCGCTATGATTCCGGCACATGTCCCAGCCTCGCGCCGATCAGCTTGACCCCACCGTGTTGGCGGCCCTCGGCCACCTCGAGCTCATCGCCCGCTGGGTCGTCGACGGCTTCGCGACGGGTATGCACCGCTCGCCACGAAAAGGCTTCAGCGTCGAGTTCGCCGAGCACGGCCCAATTGTCGCCGGTTGGCGCTTCATCGTCCGCCCGCCAGCTGGTGCACTTGCTGCAGAATGCACACCAGTACGGGACGGAAGTCGATACTGTGCGTGCGTGGCGGTTGCGGCTGGCGCACGACACGACCCTGGCGGCGCTCTTGGAAGGGACCATGTTCCGCCTGTCTTTTCAGGAAGACGCATCAAGGGCGCGCTACCGTGTGGTCGCGCGGGACTCGTTGAAGCCAGCAGCGCCATACGCCTTGGTGGGACTGGCCAGCACCGTGGCAAATCACGGTGGTATCCGGAGTCGATGGTGCTGTTGGACAGGGCGTCCCGTCTGATGCTCCAGCAGGGCGGGACCAGTGGGCAGGCGGAAGCGCTCATTAAACGGCCCCCCATCTCGCTGCGAGTGTTTGGCGTGGATTCAGCGCGACGACTGATGCGGCAGGCTCCGATATGGATTCCCACTTGCGACGAGTGGCTGCGCGCCCGAGCTGGCGGCGCCGGGAAACAAGTGGAGGTCTGAGCGGGTACGCAGATTGCCGACAGCAGAGGGCAACGACTGGACCAGTCCGCTCGCCGATAGGGCCCGGTCTCGCAGAGCACGTGCGCTTTCGCTCGGGCGCAATATTTCGAGTCCACCGTCCGTGCGGATGCATCGTTGGCGTTGCTCGATACGGTGGTCGATCTGCAACGCCGCTCTCGCCAGTGGGGTAACGTCGCGGCCACGCTGCAGTGGCAAGGATCATCCTTGTTGTAGCGGGCACGCCACCGCGAGGCACGGGAAAAGCTGGACGCCTCGCTGGCCGCGGCACGGCGCAGCGCCAGTGTGAACGGCGAAGCGTGGGCCACTCTGCAACTGGGCTGGCGTATGCTGATCGTGCCCCGCCCCATCCACACTTGCACACAAGCGCTCCGGCAGGCACGGTTTCCGACCCTTGTCGTAGAACACCGTCGGCGTCCGCAGCATCGCGTCGAGCCGCGCCTGAAGTGTGCCGGCTCCGTGCATCGGCGCCAACAGATCGTGCTCGAGACGCGACGCCATGTACGCCATCACCTGCAAAGCGATCTCCGACTGGCGCCGGGAAATGATGATTGAGGCTCGACTTGCCGAACCCTGTCACTGCCGACGGCTCCGCCAGCGACGCGCCGTCATAGCCGTCGCGCCGTAATGTGTCCATCAGGCAATCGAGAATCTCGGCTTTTGAATGGCACGCAACAGGCATGAGTGTGGCGTGACGTGAGTGGACCCAATGGACGACGGCGGCAATGGCAACTGCATCACTCGCTTCAATTCGGCTTCGCGCTCCGCAATACGGCGGTGCAGCTGAACTGACGCCGCCTGTACGTCGGCCTCCGTGAACCTCGGCGCAATGTGGTGCGGACCGTTGCAGTCGAACGCCGCCACGTCGACGTGAGTGTAGCACACCGTCGTTACGCCGTAGCTCGGCGTCTGCAACTGCTTGGCGCACGCCGGATCGTGCGCGACCGACATCGTGCCGTACACCTTCAGCCGCTGCGTCCGAGGATCGTCCATCAGCAAGAGCGACACGCGATCATTCTGCGTGTATTGCCGACGGTCACCTCCTGTTTGTTGTCGCAAAAATGGCGAAGCCGAGCGTGAGCGCATCGAACACCCGCAGAAATCCCGCCGGGCCACCACAGTGCGGCACGTACGGCCAATCGGTCTCCGGGACGGAGGCACTGGAGGAGCTGTCGCGCGACGTGATGAACGCCGCTTCGGTTGGGCCGAGGCGGCGTTGACCACGGGGCCATCACCACCGTCGTAGCGATCCACGCTGTCGGCGTCGGGCCGCGCGGCGTGCACGGCCCGTATGGTCGCGATGTCGAGGTCGCGGTGGCGCATCGATGGCTCCGTGAGACGCGTGAGAAAAGAAGGCACCGAACGATCGGTACATGTTTGGATGTCGGCCCGCCGGTCAAGCACGGATGCGCCGCCATCACGCCGCCGCGCCGTGTCCACGAGCTCCGGTTGCCTTGGCAGGACGCCGCTTTGCGCTGCATTATTCCCGGACATCTGGTCCGGAGGATCGCGTTGAGGGCTGCGGAAGTGTTGACGAAGCGATGGAGTGGGCGCGCCCTGGCACTGGCCGTGGGCGTGTTGCCGCTCGTGACCCCATGTACGGCGCTCGTGGCGCAGGAGCGCGCACCAGTGTCGGCGGTCTTCACGCGCGTGCGTGGCGAGGTGCGGGACAGCGTGCACGGGGTAGCGCTCGCGCGCGCGACCGTCCAACTGGTGTCGTCGAATGAGCCGGGCCGGATCCGGTCGACCACCAGCAACGCGGCCGGGCAGTTCATGTTCGACAGCGTTCCCGCGGGGATCTACCTCGCCGGGTTCCTGCACCCGCTGCTCGATACGCTCGGCGTCGAAAGCACCTTGTTGCGGGTGGAGATCGAGACTGCCGTGCCGATCACGATCGCGCTGGGTACGCCGTCGGCGGCGACACTGATCGAGGCCCGCTGCGGTTTGCTCGCTCCCGACCGGCCGCCGGGTCTGTTCTTCGGCACCGCGCGCGCGGCCAACGGCGCGCCGCTTACCGCGGCGGCTCGGGTCCGCGCGCAGTACACCACCACCACGGCCACCGCGGCCGGCCTCTCTCGCACCCCCAACGTGAGGATCGCCACCGCCACCGCCGAGGGGCAATTCGCGGTGTGCGGCGTGCCACCGGGCGGCGTGATCGTCGTGCGGGGATCTGCCGGGGCCGACAGCAGCGGATTCGTGGAGTTGCCGGTGCCACGTAATGGTCTACTCGTTCGCGATCTGCTGCTGGGGACGGGCACCCGCATGGAAGCCGTGTCGGCACGTACGACCAGTGTGCTTCGCGGAGCCGCCACGTTGCGGGGCGTGGCTCGCACCGCCGCGGGTGCCTTCATCACCGGTGCTCGGCTGACGGTATGGGGCACGGGCATGGAAGTCGCGACGAACGCCGCGGGGCAGTACACGTTTCCGGCGCTGCCCGAGGGCACCTACACGCTGGAGGCGCGAGCGATCGGCTCGCAGCCGGTGCGCGTCGCCGTGGATCTGGCGGCGCGGCGCGACGTCATGGTCGATGTGCAACTCTCACCGCTTGTGGCCACGGTGGACACCATGCGCGTCCGAGCGAATCGCGCCGTCCCTATCGAAGAGTTCGAACGCCGACGCAGGCTCGGCTTCGGATACTTTCTCGATGAGGAGCAGATCAAGGCCAAGCGCCCCACATACATGGCCGACATCTTTCGAGGGACGCCGGGTGTGGTGACCCTACCCGGGCAGTTCGGCCGTGATCAGGTGCGACTGCGCGGCACCGGCATGACCGGCGATTGCGCGCCAGCCATCTTTCTCAACGGCCTCTATGTCCCGATCGAGGACGGCGATCTCGACGGCATCTTCAACCCGCTGGACGTGCGCGCCATCGAGATCTACGCGCGCACCTCCAGCATTCCGCTGCAGTTCCAGACCCGTAACGGCTGTGGATCGGCCGTGATCTGGACTGGGGCCCGCACCCTCGACGCGAAGGGCAGGTAGCGCAGTGCGATTCGTGCGTACCGTCGCGGTGCTAGGTGTCGCCGCACTGGTTGGCACACGCTAGGCGCGTAGCAGTGCGCCAACTCAAGGTACGGCGCTCTCGCCATTCGCCGTGGCCAAGGCCGAGGCGCTGCTGCGCGAGCGCACGAGTTGTCTGGGGTGTCATCGACTGCGCGGGGAGGGCGGGGCACTCGGTCCGGATCTGGATACCGTGCGCCGTCGTCGCGATCCCGCCCACATCGCGGCGACCGTGCGTGATCCACAACGGCTGCGCCCCGGTGTCGCCATGCCCCGCCTCCGCATGCCGGAGCGAGACCGTTCCCTCATCATTCGGTACTCAGGGGCGACCCCGCGACTCCGCCGAATGCTGTGTCCAGCCCATCGGGGGCGACCACGGATGGCGCCGCCCTCTACCAGCAGTGGTGTGCCGGATGTCACGGCGCGACCGGCCGTGGCGATGGCCCCAACGCCCGCGCCTTACCGG
>NZ_JBDNFF010000046.1:0-3299 GCF_041689975.1 Gemmatimonas sp. | reverse complement strand
ATGCCGGTGATGGTTTCCGAAGCTTTTGCAATGCCCTGGGAAACAGCGTCGTCGAAACTGGTGGTACTCGATGAAATGATCTCGATAACTTTCGCGACGGACATGGTAGCATCTCAGCGTAATGGGAGTGCCGATCCTGCTTCAGTGCGAACCGACACCACAAGACTGCGCAGAACGCGTGCCACACAGGCGCATGAGTCCGCCCGCCACCTACTTTCCCGCGCGTGCCTTCGCGCCCTTCGCGTCAACCGCGGTGCTTTCGGCTGACCCGGAGCTCTCTACCAGCGATCTGATTGACGCGAAGCTCGCGGAGGACGCGAAGCACGCGAAGAAAAGCTACGAACAAGAAATGATTGAGAACAGCATTGCACGAACGGACCGCCACGCTGGGCACGTGAGAGTTGATAGTCTGCCGCTTTCATCGTACCGTATCCGCATGCCCAACATGCGAACACCCCGTTGCTTGACGCTAGCCGCGCTATGTCTCTGTGCCGCTCCTCGCGTCGCGATTTCACAACCGTCGATCGATGCGCGTGTGCGGCGCACACAAGCCGCCGCCGAGCGCATTCGCGCGGACGACATTCTGCGCGACGTGAGCTATCTCGCGTCAGACGCGAACATGGGGCGACGGACACCGTTCCCTGGGCTCGCCTCACCGGGGTACGACTCGGCGGCGCACTACGTCGCGAAATTCTTGAAGTCCATGCGCGTTACGCCCATGGGCGACGACGGCACGTACTTTCAGCACTACACCGTCACCCGTAGCACGCTCGATACCACCAAGGCCACGGGCGCGATCGGCGCGGAACCGCTGGCGTGGGGCCGGGACTTTCTCGTCAATAGTTTTCTGGTGCCTGGCGTGCGCGAGGCGAACGTCATCTACGTTGGCACTGGCATTCAATTGCTCAAGCGCAATGTTGATCCTTACGCCGGGTTCGACATTCGCGGCAAATGGTTGCTGGTCAGCGGCGCCCCGCCGCAAACGGGACGCGGGGCGGTGCGTGCTGGAATGCCTGCCGGGAAGGTTGGTGTTGATTACACCACCATTACAGAAGTCGCGCGGTTTGGCGGCGCCTTGGGCATCATTACGGTAGTGAGCGACTCTGTGCTTGGCACCTCGACGCGGCGGGCCGTGACGGGGCAGGATCTCAACCCTGCCGTGGGTGTGGCCTACGCACAGTATCAGGTGCCGAGTATTTCAATTTCCACTGCGGCGTTGTCGAAACTGTTGGCTGGTACGTCGTTGTTGCCGGAGACCGTGCTCTCGCGCGATTCAACGCTCGAGCGAAACTCGGTTGACCTTGGCGCGAACAATCGACTGCGCATCGACTTTGCGGCAACCACGCTCGACGCGCGCCCATACAACGTGGTGGGAATGCTCGAGGGCTCGGACCCCGTGCTGAGCCAAGAGTGGGTGTCGCTGGCGGCGCATCTGGACGGTGCCGTACCGGCCAATGGGAGTGTACCGGGAAACGCGCTTCCCGATCAGTACAATGCCGCCGATGACAATGCGAGTGGCAGCGCGGGCAACATGGCGATCGTGCGCGCGTTGGTCGCTGCGCCGCGAGCGAAGCGCTCGATCCTGTTGATCTGGGACTCGGGTGAGGAAGTCGGATTGTGGGGGACCCGCGCGATCGCGTACGGCGCATGGTCCGAGAAGCTGGTGCTGCACGTCAGTAACGACATGATCGGGCGGAGTCGCCCCAACAACAGTCCGAAAGAGCAGACGTTGTCGTCGACCGATTCCATTTACGTCACGGGTCCGCTGTTGCTCAGCACGCGCATCGAAGCCGCCTTGCAGCGAGCCTCCAAGGAGTTTCCGTACATCGCCTTGGACCGTCGCTACGAAGACGTGAGTGCCTCGTACTACTACCCGCGCACGGACGCCGGTCCGTATCTGGAGCGAGGGATTCCCATCATGCAGTTCTTCAACGGCGAGCACGCCGACTATCATCGGCCGAGTGATGATGTGGCGAAGCTCGACATTCAGAAGATCACGAACGTGTCCAAGCTGTCGTTCGGTGCACTGTGGCTGGCGGCCGATGACGCATCGAAGCTGGCGTGGGACGGGATTGTACCGGAGACGTTGTGGTGGGTAAAGCTGCGGCGCGAGTAGTCACGACGTGAGATAGGCGCGACGAGGCGAACAGTCTTCGGGACAACCGACAATGTCGGCGGAAGGTGCGTGGGCGCGCGCATGCGGAGAAACTCCGCGTGGATAATCACCGCCAGATGAGCCGTATCTCTTCCGAGCGACACGGCGCAACGGGTTCGTGCTGAAGAAACAACGTGCTGTGCTACCCCTTGCCCCGCCGTTTCGCCGCTAAACGGCGGCGCGCCGAATCGGCGATCGCCAGCACCGCCGGGTGTCGCAGCTTCCGCTCGGCGCTCAGCGCATAGAAGCGCTCCCGCACACCGCGCAGACGCCCCACGACCTGTACATCGAACGTGCGCTGTACCTCGGCCTCCACCACACTTGGCGCGCAGAACGCGCCCACGCCGTCATGCCCGAGCAGTTGCAGCATGGCCATGTCATCCACCTCGGCCACGATATCCGGCGTGATGCCGTTGTCGGCGCACCACTGCGTCACGTGGCGTCGCAGCAACGAACCCTCACCGGGAAGCAGCAGCGGCGCACCGTCCAGGGATTGTGGAAACCCGTGGGTGAGTTGTGCCGCAAGCGTCGAGGCGGCGAACACCGTTATGCCGCTATCACCAAGCAGGTGGGAGTATGCGCGCACACGGGTGCCGCTGGGCATCGGCGCATCGGCAATCACCAGGTCGAGCGCGTCACTCGCCAGATCGTGGATCAGTCGATCGGTTTTGTCGCTCCTGATGGTCACGCGCCACAGAGGCCCGAGTGAAAAGACGGGCTCGATGAGACGCCACGCCGTGAGCTTGGGGAGCGAATCGGCTACGCCGATGCTGAAGCGCAGTGGCCGCCCCTCGGTCTGCGTGCGCGTCGCGGTGAGCAGCTCGCGCCCCAAGGTAAAGATTTCGTCCGCATATCGAAGCACGAGGTGGCCCTGCTCGGTCAGTGTGCGATTGCGACCGCGTCGCACGAACAACGGCGTACCGAGTGCGGCTTCGAGCGCCTGCAGTTGTTCGGTGATGGTGGGCTGTGACACGCCAAGGAGCGCGACGGCAGCGGCGATACTCCCTTCATGGGCCACCGTCCAGAAGTAGCGAAGGTGCTGATAGTTGAGGGCGTTGAGGTCGGGAGGCAGTACGGGTCGCGTCATTCAGCAAACATCGGCAGAACCGATGTATTTGCCAATAGCATCGGCTTTAGGGATCTT
>NZ_JBDNFF010000045.1:0-25989 GCF_041689975.1 Gemmatimonas sp. | reverse complement strand
TGCGCGCGGTGGCTGGGGCCGGACACCTGCTGCCGGAAGAACGGCCGGATGAGATCATCGCGAGCCTGATCGCGCACGCGGGTGAGGCGGATGGGGGGCTTGACCGATGACGGGCGCCAGGAATCAACGGCGCCAGGAATTAACGGCGCCAAAAATTAACGGCGCCAGGAATGAGAAGCGCTTGGGAGCGACCGTGCTCGCGAAGGAAAAGCGGGGAGGGCAAACGGTGTTTGCCCTCCCCGGCTTTCAGACTCGGATCCTGCGTGCTTATCCGACGCCGACGAGACCGCGCCGTGAGGCGAGTACGTGATCCCGTGTGACGAGCGTATCACCGAGTTCGCGGGCATCCTTCTCTGCCAAATCGCGCAGGCGCTTGGCGGCGCTGATGCGGATCAAAATCGGATATGTCTCCACGATCTCGTCGAAGGCACTCTTCGCGTCATCATCCCACGGCAGTTCCTTGTGCATGCGCGCGGGCGTGGCGTCGATCTTGTCCATCTCCGTGCCCAAGGGCAGGATGTGGAACAGCGCGTCGAACAGCTGGTTGCACACTTCCTGAATCAGATACGTTGCGCCCGAGTAGCCCATGAACGGCGTGCCCAGATGGCGACGAATGATCGCGCCGGGGAACGACGCCGGGACATACATCGCACGCGAGCCCAGCTCCGCCATGTACATCCGCTCGTTGTAGCTGCCGAACATGATGAGCGGCGGCGTCGTGCGGAGCGCCTCGCGGACGGCTTGGTTGTCGGGCTTCACACCCGGACGGCGCGAGAAGGCGAACGTGCACGGCATGCCCATCTCCGTCTCCAGGAAATGGCGCACACCGCGGGCATACGTTTCGTTCGCCACGATCGCGAAGCTGGCGGTGCCGAAGAAGTCCTGCGTGACGCTGCGCCAGAGATCCCACAACGGCTTGATCGTGGTGTGCTTCTCCTTCTCGATGAACGGCTCGGGGTCGAGCCCCAGCATCTCGCCGAGCGTGCGCAGAAACTTGGTGGTGCTGTGCAATCCGATCGGCGCCTGCAGATACGGACGCTCCAACGCTTCGCACAGCATGCGCCCGAACTCGCGATACAGGCACACGTTCACATCGGCGTCGATCAGACGCGGCACTTCCTCGAGGTGACTGCCCATCGGGAACACCATGTTCACTTCGGCGCCGATCCCTTCCACCAGCCGACGGATCTCCGCCAGATCACTCGGCGAATTGAAATAGCCGTAGATCGTGCCCACGATGTTCACGCGCGGCTTGTCGCCTTCCTTCTTCTCGCGACGCTTCGGCGCGATGCCTTTCTTGAGACCGTATTCGGTCCACAACCAGTACAGCGCCCGTTCGGCGGCCTGCCACTGATCTTCGTCGATCGTGCGCGGCAGGAAGCGCTGAATGTTCGTGCCTTCCGGCGTCACGCCACCGCCGATCATCTCGGCAATGGAGCCCGTGACAACGACGGCAGGGAGTTCCGGATCGAGCGTCTTGTGCGCGCGGCGCATCGCGCCTTCGGTGCCGTTCCGTCCGAGTTCGTCTTCGCCGAGTCCGGTGACGACGATGGGCAGCTCGTGCGGTGGGAGCGCGTCGGTGTAATGCAGCACCGACGTGACCGGAAGATTCTCGCAGCCGACCGGGCCGTCGATGACGACCTGCAATCCCTTGATCGCGGTGAACACGTACACGGCGCCCCAATAGCCACCAGCGCGATCATGATCGAGCACCAGCATCAGACCATCTCCTGCGCCTTGCGCGCCTTCGCCAGCTTGGCGAGATGGCGCTTGTAATGGTCGCGGAAATCCGGGTGATCCTTTGGAACGTCTTCCCACACACCGCTCGCGAAGCCGGTGCCGACGCCGTCGAAGAATGCACTCATCTCGTTGAAGCGCGACTTGTTGCCGAGCGCCGAATTGATCACGGTGGCCAGCGAGCCGGCACCGGCGGGTCCCATGAGCGGACGGGCTGAAATCAGATTGGTGAAGTACAGCGACGGGATCGACAGCTCCTTCGCTTTCTGCACGACCGGCGTGGTGCCGATGGCGAGGTCGGGCTTGAACTCGTGCATCGCCGCGAGGTCCTGCTCGAGCGACGCGCGATACTGGACGTGAATGCCGCGGGCGGCGAGCCACTCGCGGTCGGCATCACTATGCGGTGTACGCGGACAGGCGGTGCCGACGTAGCGCACATCGGCGCCACTCTCCACCAGCAGGCGCGCCACGAGCAGCTCCGATCCTTCGTAGCCCGACATCGTGATGCGTCCCTTGATCGGCATCTTGGCGAGGGCGCTCTTGATGGCCGGGAGGAACTTGTTCTTCGACGCATCGATGTGCTCGCGCGACACGCCGGCCATCTGACCGATCGCTTCGAGCCAACTTTCGGTACCGTCGTAGCCCACGGGTGCGGAGCCTACGATGGGCCGACCCGCTGCCGTGAATTCGCGATACGACGCGGTGTAGAACGGATGAATCGCCGCCACGCCCACGCAATCGAGCGCGGCGTAGAGTTCACGCCACTCGCGCGTGGGTACCACCGGTCCGGCCGCGAGTCCCATCGGCTCCAGCATCATGCCGATACCCATGGGATCGGCGGGGAACATCTCACCCACCAACGTGACGGTGGGTTTGCCGCTCACGCCGGCACGCGGCGCGGCCACCGGGCCGAGCTCCGCTTCCGTGCGCGCATAGCGCAACATCGCGCCGGCCAGGACGTCCTTTGCTTCGGCGTGCGTCGGCACCCCGAACCCTGGCACGTCGATGCCGATGATGCGCACACCGTTGATCTCTTTCGGCAGCAACTGCAGCGGGACACCCGATGCCGTCGGTACGCATAGATTCGTGATGATGATCGCATCGTACAGTGCAGGGTCGGCCATCTTGAACACCGCATCACGGATGTCTTCGAACAGCTGACCGGTGACGAGGCTTTCGGAGTTGAACGGCACGTACCCCACGGTGCGTCGGGCACCGTAGAAGTGCGACGTGAACGTGAGTCCGTACACGCAACACGCGGAACCGGAGAGAATCGTCGCCGTGCGGCGCATACGGAGACCCACACGCAATGAACCGAACGCGGGGCACATGCTCTGCGGCTGATCGTGCGGACCCTTCGGATAGTCGGCGGCGTAGCGGTCGAGTGTTTCGCTCTTCCCCGCAGCCTTCGCTGCCGCCAACATTTCGTTGGCGCCGGCGTGACAACCGAGTCCGTCGGCTGCGGTCGCTGCCGTGTTGATCGCGCTGATGTCGAGGACGGGCAACGCCCGTGACGTGGGCTGGTCGGCGTCGTTCGCCGTGGGCGTGCTGCCCGCAGCATCATAGACGACTTCGCCGCTGGAATGGTTGATCATGTCGATTCCGGTCAAACGGTGTCGTACACGACTTCGAGCGACGGCTTCGTGACATCTTCACGACCCACGAGGTCGAACATCGTGGCCGGTTCGAGCTTCACGTTGCCGCCGACCTGGCTGGCCGCAAACAGGCCAAGCAGTTCGTCCTGCGTGAGCGGCTTCGGGCGCACGGGCGGCGCATCGGCCACCGCTTGCGCGAGCTCGCCGAACAGCGGGCCCCACTCGCCACCCGGAAAGCCGATGATCTCGTAGTTCGCGCTCTTCTTGCGGATATCGTCGTTCGCCGGAACCTTCGCGAGAATCGGGATGCCTACTTTCTCCGCGAACGCGGCCGCTTCACCGGTGCCGTCGTCCTTGTTGATCAGAATGCCGGCTACGCCCACGTTGCCGCCGAGTTTGCGGAAGTACTCGACCGCCGAGCAGACATTGTTGGCCACGTACAGCGATTGCAGGTCGTTCGAGCCCACCACAATCACCTTCTGACACATGTCGCGCGCGATCGGCAAGCCGAATCCACCGCACACCACGTCGCCGAGGAAGTCGAGCAGCACGAAGTCGAAACCCCATTCGTGGAAGCCGAGCTTCTCGAGAATTTCAAAGCCGTGAATGATGCCGCGTCCGCCGCAACCGCGTCCTACCTCGGGACCACCGAGCTCCATGGCAAACACGCCATCACGCTTGAAGCAGACGTCGCTGATGGACACCTGCTGGCCGGCGAGCTTGAGGCGCGACGACACTTCGATGATCGTGGGGCAGGCGCGTCCGCCGAAGAGCAGCGACGTGGTATCGCTTTTGGGATCGCAGCCGATCAGCAGGACTTTCTTCCCCTGCTGCGCCATCATGTACGAGAGATTGGCGAGCGAGAAGCTCTTGCCGATGCCACCTTTCCCGTAGATCGCGATGATCTGGGTTTCTTTCGTCACCGGTCCGGTGTGGACCTCGTCGAGGGCGGCGGCGGCTTCAGCGCGCACGCTGGAGTGCAAGTCATGCAGGGCGCCGTTGGCGGAGCTGGTACCGTTTTCACTCATGCAACCGTTCTCCAGTTGAGGATCATCTTGACGCAACGGGGATCACCGAACGCCGTGGCATAGGCGTCGGCGGCACGCGCCGCGGGCTCGCGGTGCGTGATGAGTCCATCCAGATCGAGCGAGCCGCTATTCGCGAAGGCGGCGATGGCGCGAAGGTCCTGCTCCTTCCATTGTGCCGCAATGCGAAAGCGTGCTTCGCGGAGAAACGCGGGCGGGAAGGTGAACTGCACCGGTACGGTGTAAAAGCCGGCCAGACAAATCTCGCCACCCGGCGCCAGGCGTTCGATGAGCGTGTCCAGCAGGCCATCGGCCCCGCTCACATCGCAAATCGTGCGATAGTCTCGACGTGGATCTTCGTCGGGGTGCACCACCGTGTAGCCACGCCCGCCTTCCATCCGGATGGGATTCGTTTCCCATACCGTGGGCGCCGGTGCGCCATACAACACGACCAGTCGCGCGATCAGACGGCCAAGGGCGCCGTGTCCCACGATGAGCTGAGGCATCTGCTCGGGGTGGGCAACCGGGTCGTCGCCCAGGGCATGATGGGCGGTGGCGGCCAGCGCGAAGAGCGTACCGCGTTCGCCCAGTTCCCGACTCAGGACGACGGTTTTCGCGCCTGGTACCACCACGAGTGACGCCGAACCGCCGAAGAGTCCGCGGGCTTCGGTGAATCCGCGCGAGCCGGACACATACACCAGTTCGCCGACCGCGCGCCCCGACTCAGAGCCCGCTTGTGTGATGGTACCGACGCCCTCGTAACCTGGGACCAGGGGGTAGCCCAATCCAGGAAACGGCGGCATCCGGCCGGTAAACAGCAGTTTCTCGGTGCCCGTGCTGATGCCGGACCAGCGCATCTCGACGATCACGTCCGCATCCGTGGCGGGTACAAGCTCCAACGTCCGGACGGAAAGCTGCTCAGGTTGTTCGAATACGACGGCGAGGGTCTTCACGGAGTGTAACGTGTGGTTGACACCTCATACTGTCAACATTCCCGGTGATTTTATTCGGGATTGATTTTCAGACTTCGGCAACGATCAGTCCGGTCTGGATCGGGAACCGGGTAGAGACCTCCCGGCTCCGCTTGAAGCCCGCCGCCTGCAGCATCTGGTGGAGCTCGCACGCCCGTCGGGCCCGGCCCTTCCCCATCGCCATCAGGTAGAACGAGAAATAGGCGTCGCCCACCGTTTCCGCGCCGCGAACGCCGGCCATGGCTTCGGCGATCAACAGCACGCCGCCACTGGGCAGGGCCGCCCTCACGCGCTTGAGTAGGCGCAGCACCGACTCGTCATCATGGTCGAGCAACACACGCACCAGTGAGATCACGTCGGCGCCGGTGGGCAAGGCGTCGGCGTGGAAGTTGCCGCCGTGGCAGTCGACCCGGTCGGCATAGCCGGCCTGACTGAGCCGTGCCCTGGCCCGTGTGGCGACGGCCGGGAGATCGAACAGCCGTAGCTGGAGGTTGGCGTGACGCGCGCCGACCAGCGCGAGGAAGACGCCTTCGCCGCCGCCGACGTCGAGGAGGCACGCATGTCTGGAAAGGTCGTACGCGTCGAGCACGTCGTGGGCGACGGGCGGGAGCGTATCGGCCATGATCTCCGAGTAGGCCGCCACGCGCGCATCGTCGATCTGCTGCGGGCGCGGGGCGTCCGCGTATGACCAGTAGCGAGACAGTTCGGTGCGGAAATCCGCACCCTGTCGCAGCAAGGCGACGGGATCGCTGAGATCGTGATACGCCATGCGGTGGTGCCGGATGAGCGCCAGGACCCCGGTGTTGCCGACCAGTGGCGCACCCAGTTTGCCGAGGGCATAGCGCCCGTGGCGCCGCTTCATCATGAGCTGGAGCGAGACCGCAGCGTTGAGCAACCGTTCCGTGCTGGCTCTCGACAGGTTGGCATGCTCGGCGATCTCGTCGATGGTCCGGGCGCCGCTGGCCAGATAGGCAAAGAGGTCGAGTTCGACGCAGGCCAGGAGTGTCTGGGTATACACAAACCCGGAGACGATGTCGAAGAGAGCCCGGGATCGTCGCAGCGTGATCGGTCTTGTGAGCGGGAATCGGGCGCTCCATCGCTGGAAGCGGTCGGTCGCGACGAGAGCATTGAACCAGTCGCGGATCCGCTCGTGCCACGCCGGTGGAGGCATGACGGCTGGGTCAGCCAGTTCAATGGCGGGCTGGGCTGTGTGTGGCGTTCTGCTGCGATCGGTTGCCAGCGCCTTGGGAGGCGTCATGGCTTGCTCGGGAGGGTTCACGGGCCGAGGATAAGCGGAGAAAACAAGAGTGTCAAGAAAAGTGTACACATCAGGTGTAAAGCTCTTGCCATGGGGTCTCTCTGATCCTAACGTCGAAGAGGGTGGAACGGCGCCCTATGCCGTCCCACCATGAACCTTTTTGAGTCCGCATGCGACCGGTCTTTCCGTTTAGCGCGATCGTTGGCCAGGATGAAATGAAGCTGGCGTTGTTGCTGGTGGCCGTCGACCCCACGATCGGTGGGGTCATGGTTTTCGGCGATCGTGGCACCGGCAAGTCTACCGCCGTGCGCGCCCTTGCCGGGCTGCTGCCCCCCATGAAAGTGGTGGCAGGTTGCCGCTACGGCTGTGATCCCCAGGCCAACGGTGCCCGCTGCGACGAATGTCAGGCTCGGGCGTTGGCAGGGGTACACGTCAAGTCGGCGCTCGCTCCCGTGCCGGTTGTCGACCTTCCCTTGGGGGCCACGGAAGACCGTGTGGTCGGTGCCCTCGACCTCGAGAAGGCGCTCACCACGGGGGAGAAGGCTTTCGAACCCGGTCTGCTGGCCCGCGCCCATCGCGGCTTTCTGTATGTGGACGAAGTGAACCTGCTGGAAGACCACCTCGTCGATTTGTTGCTCGACGCGGCCGCCACGGGCGAGAACGTGGTGGAGCGCGAGGGCGTGAGCATTCGCCATCCGTCGCGATTCGTGCTGGTGGGCAGCGGCAATCCGGAAGAGGGGGAGCTGCGTCCGCAGCTGCTCGATCGCTTCGGTCTCGCCGTCGACGTCCGCACGCCGACGGTGATCGCGACGCGGATCGAGGTCATCAAGCGACGCGACGCCTTCGACCGCGACCCGGTGGCATTCCTGACGCACTGGCACAAGGCCGACGCGAAAATCCGTCGTCATCTCGAGAAAGCGCGCACACGACTCGATGCCCTTGTCGTGTCGGATGCCGTGCTCGAACGCGCCGCGACGCTCTGTGCGCAGCTTGGTACCGACGGATTGCGCGGCGAGCTCACGCTGCTGCGCACGTCGCGCGCGATGGCGGCATACGACGGTGATGACGAAGTGACACTCGAGCACCTTCGGCGCATCGCGCCGATGGCGCTTCGCCATCGCTTGCGCCGGAATGTGCTCGACGACGCCGGGTCGACGACTCGCGTGGAGCGTGCCATCGCGGAGCTGTGGGGCGATGTCGTCGCCACCCGCTGATCTGCCGCGCGGTGGCCCCGCGCTGACGGCGTTGTTGCTGGCGGTCGACGCGCGCGGACTCGGCGGCGCGATGCTCGATCATCCCCTGCACGAGCAGGCGCGTGCGTTTTCGTTGCTGGTGCAGCATGCCCTTCCCAACGGCGCGCCGCTGCGGCGTGTGCCGTCGAGCGTGACGCCGGATCGCTTGTACGGTGGTGTCGATCTCGCGGCCACGCTCTCCACGGGAACGCTGGTCGCGGAGCGCGGCGTGTTGGCGGCGGCCGACGGCGGCGTGATCGTGGTGCCGATGGCGGAACGATTGTCGACCTCCGCGCGCACGGCCTTGTGTGAAGTGCTCGATTATGCCGAGGTACAGGTCGCGCGCGATGGCATCGGTGAACGCCACGACGCCCGCGTGTGCATGGTCGTGATGGATGAATCGATCGACGATGAGGCGGTGCATGCTGCGCTGCGTGATCGTCTGGCATTCGTGGTGCGCACGAGCGGCACCGCCGGCCAAGCACTACTCGATGAACCAGACGAGGGCGATCGCACCTCGTGGGAGCGCTCCGCGCGCGAGGCGCGCCATCGACTGATGTCGGTGAGCGTCGATGAATCATGGATCGTGGCGCTCTGTGAGACCGCGGACTCGTTCGGAATCGACTCCGTTCGTGCGCCGCTGATGGCGCTGCGGTGCGCTCGCGCCCATGCGGCGTTGCACGGGCGGCTCATGATCACGGAGGCCGATGCCGAAGTGGCGGCGGCGTTGGTGCTGGCGCCTCGGGCCACGCGGTTGCCGGCTCCGCCGGCCGACGAAGCTAAGCGCGACGAAGCTGAGAACGACGAACCCAAGAACGACGAACCCAGGAACGACCCGCCACCGCCGTCTCCGCCACCCGAACCGCCGCCGCCCACGGACAACGGGCCGGACAGTGCGCCCGAGCCGCCGGAGTCGGCCGACGATGCGCCGGAGGACGAAAGCCCAGCGCCGCCATCGAGCAGCACCGACATGCTGCGAGAGGCCGTGACGTCAGCGTTGCCGCCGGGTATGCTCGCGCAGCTGCTGGAAAAAGTGAACGGCGGGAGCATGCAGGGCCGCGTGGGCGCTGAAAAGCAGAACATGCTGCGTGGCCGTCCGCGCGGTGCCCGCACGGGACTTCCACGCGGCGGCTCGCGCCTTCACCTTCTGGAGACATTGCGTGCCGCTGCCCCCTGGCAACGCGCACGAGTCAAGCACGCCGCGTCGGTTGCCGCGTCGGTTGTCGCGCCAGCGAAGGCGCGGCCGCGCGTGAGCATCCGCCGCGAAGATTTCCGCATCCGTCGCTTCATCGAGAAGACCGGCACGACGGTGCTCTTCGTCGTCGATGCCTCGGGCTCGTCGGCGGTGAATCGACTGTCCGAGGCCAAAGGCGCGATCGAAATGCTCCTCGCGGAGAGCTACGCGCGGCGTGACCGCGTAAGCCTGATCGCGTTCAGAGGGCAGGGCACCGAGCTGTTGCTGCCACCGACACGCGCCCTCGCGCGCGCGAAAAGGGTGTTGGCGGCGTTGCCTGGCGGCGGAGGAACACCGCTGGCGCACGCGATCGAGGCGGCGCTCGAGCAGGCACTGTCCGCCAAACGTGCCGGCAGCGCGCCCCTGGTGGTGATGCTGACCGATGGCCGCGCGAACATTGCGCGCGACGGGACACCGGGGCGTCCGGGCGCGGAACGTGACGCGTTAGCGGCCAGCGCGCGCTTTGCGCAGCAGAATATTCCCGCCCTCTTCGTGGACACCTCCTCGCGCGGTGAACAGGTGGCGCGTCGTGTCGCCGAGGCGATGCGCGCACGGTATGTGCTGTTGCCGGCGGCGAATGCGAAGGCACTCGGTGGGCTGGTACGTACCGCGATGCAAATGGCCGAGGGATCCGACCGTGCATGAAACACCTGTGGTAAACCGGGCCGCGTGGCCGTGGCAGTCGCTAGTGCGCGTGCGACATCCGTCCAGGCTACACGGCATCGATATCGCCACGCGCGACACGACCGTGCGCGTAGCGCTACGCTCACTACTGGTGGTCGTATTTTTCTGGTGGAGTGCGACCGGGGTGATCTTTGCGCTCCAGCGATCGGCGGGTACGCGTCTGCTGGGTCTGGTGCTGGCGACGATGATGGCGGTGTGGGGCGCGTGGCTGCTCTATTTCGAGCGCGATCGCGCGACCGCATCGGGTGCGCGACGCACGTTCCTTGGCGCGGCGTTTCTCTGGACGTGGGTGCAGGTCGCCTTCTACGGCGGATGGCTGGTGGGGCCGACCTCGTTGATGGTGCCGATTCCGGCGGAGTCGCCAAGTTGGTCGTTGGCCGTGCGCGCGGTCTTGTCGATGTTCTGGTATCAGCTCGCCATGCTGGCTGTCCTCGGCATTACCGGGTACCTCACGGCCCGACGTGCGAATCGCGCCGGCTGGTGGGCGCTGGTGCTCTTCTGGGCCACGCACCAAGCGGCCAGCATCAACATCTTCCTCGGCGTCGAGAATCCGGGGCGCGGCTTCTTTCCCGAGCCGCTGGTGTTCCTCGAGTCCTACTTCGGTCCGCAGCGCAATAGTTGGCTACTGCCGATTTCCGTGGCGTTGCTGCTGGTGTTCACGTTGCGCACGATCATTCATGCGCTCCGCGATCGATCGCCGCTGCGCCGCCAAGGCATGATGCTGCTGTCCGTGCTCGGTGTGCTCGGCGTGCTCGAGCTGGCGGTGCTTGGCATGCCCGTATACTTGCCCTTCTGGGACGCGTTCCTGGCCGTCCGCGGCTACTGAGCCAAGCGTTGCTGGCTGCGGTGCGTTATTCGTACCGGAGTGACTCTATGGGGTCCAGGTTGGCCGCGCGACGAGCGGGTACCATGCCAAAAATGATGCCGATGCCGACGGAGACCACGACGGCGATGATCGTCAGCGATACGGGCACCGGCGCCGAGATGTCGAGCGCGTACGACGCTACGCGGCCCATGGCGAGGCCAACCAGAATGCCGATCAGCCCGCCGATGCCGGTCAGCGTGCAGGCCTCGATCAGGAACTGCAACAGAATGTCGTTTCGCGTGGCACCGAGCGCTTTTCGTACGCCGATTTCCCGCGTCCTGCTCGTGACGGAGACGGTCATGATGGCCATCACGCCGATACCACCCACCAGCAGGGCAACGCCAGACAGCACGATCATCACGAGGAAGAAGATGCTCGTGAAGCCGTTGAAGGTGTCGAGGATCTGGTCCTGCGTGATCAGGTCGAAGCTATTGGTGCTGCCCGGGCGAAGGCCGCGCATTTCACGCAGGGCCATCACCACCGCTTCCTGTGCATCGGCCACGCTGACCCCGGCCCGCGGCTTGACGGGAATCCAGAGGGCGTTCGTGCGATCGATCGTGTAGCTGCGCTCCATGAACTCGAAGGGCACTACCGCGCCGACCGCTTGCCCGGGTGGTGCGAAGATATTGCCCGGTTCCTGCCAGAGTCCGATCACGACCAACGGACGCCCTCCCACTTGAACCTGCCGTCCCAGCATTCGCTCTCGGCCGAACAAGCTGCGCGCCGCGGCTTCCTGCAGCACGACGACCGGCGCACCCGCACTGAGCTCGTTGCGCGTGAACCAGCGCCCTTCCACCAACTCACCGCCCTGGATGCGGGTAAACCCGTCGTCGGCACCGAAGATCGCCATTCGCTGCGACCGAACTCCGTTCGATTCGATGCGCGCCAGCGTCTGCGCCCACATCGAGGCGTACGCGACCTCGGGGAGGCGACGCAGGCGATCGGCCTCGAGCTCCGAAATATCCGGACGACTCCGGACTTCCTTCGGCAAGTTGTCCGGATTGAGTGGCGTTTGCGAGAACTTCTTCAACACATAGAACGTGGTGGGCCCCGCTACTTCGATCGTCGTGACGATCTGCGAGCGGATACCCTCCACGATCGCGGCCATGGCCATCACGGTGGCCACGCCGATCACCACGCCCAGGATGGTGAGCGACGAGCGTAGCTTGTTTACGCGGATCGCGTCGAAGGCGATCAGGAGGTTTTCGCCGAAGGCACCGACTCTGAAGCCCATGGCTCAGGTCTCGGCGCGCATCGCGGTGATCGGATCGAGCTTCGCGGCGCGCGACGCCGGATACACGCCGAACAGCACGCCCACACCGGCGCCCAGCGACAGCGCGAGCGCGACACTCCACAATGACACGTGGGCGGGCAGGGGGGAGAAGGCCGTGATGGCGGCGGCCAGCGCCCATCCGGCGGCGACACCAAGCAGGCCGCCGCAGGTCGCCAGCGCGATCGACTCGGCGAGGAACTGACGCCGCACATCGGCTGAGGTGGCGCCCATCGCTTTGCGTAGCCCGATCTCGTGTGTGCGCTCGGTGACGCCCATGAGCATGATGTTCATGATTACGATGCCGCCCACGAGAATGCCGATCGCGACGACCGCCGGTACAACCGCGAACAACACCCTGGTGAGCTGCTTCCAGAAATCCACCAGCGCATCGGCCGTGCCGACGTCGAAGTTGTCACGATCCGACGGCCGCAGTCGTCTCGCGAGACGCATGGCTTCCTGCGCGCGGGCCATTGCCGGGCCGACCTCCTGCGCATCGCGCATCTTGACGGAGATCGTGGTGGTCTGCCGCCGTCCGTATATGGCCTCGAAGGCCGAAATAGGCATTAGCGCAAATCCATCGAACGATTGCCCCAGCACGCGGCCTTTGGGCGCCACGACGCCCACGATCGTGTAGCGCTGACCCATCACGCGCACATCCTTGTCGATGGCCGTGGCGCCCTGAAAGAGATTCGCCGCGACATCGGCACCGACCACGATCACGTTGCGACGCTCGCGCACGTCGATGTCGCTGAGTGGGCGTCCTTCGGTGAACCGATAGTCCTGCACCACCTGATAGCCCGCGGTCACACCAAACACCTGGACGCTGCCGAGGGTGCGGTCGCGCCAGACGACATCAGCCTGTGGCGTGGGCCATCCGGATTGCAGCGAAATAGCCAAGGCGTCGGGGAGGGCGTCGCGAACGGCCTCGGCATCCCGCTCGTCCACACGCGGGCGCCGCTTCAGCAGGCGGAACTGGTCGTCGGTGAACAGGCCCAGACTGATCGGCAGTCGTCGCACCTGAAAGGTGTTCATGCCGATCAAGGCATCGGCGATGTTCTCCTTCACGTACGCGTTCATGCCTTGAATGATCGCCACCACCGCCACCAGAAAACCGACCGATACCACAATGCCGAGCAACGTGAACGCCGTTCTCAAGGGGTTCACGCGCAGCTGCAAGAGCGATAGGCGGATGATATCGGAGAAACGCATGCTGACGCGACCTACTCGTGCCGGAGTGCCTCCACCGGGTCGAGCCGCGACGCGCGCATGGCGGGGAGCATGCCGAAGGCCACACCGGTCACCGCGCTGGCGATCAATGCGGTCGCCACGATGCTCGCGGGTAACGCGGCGGGTATCGAGGTATTCGTGCGAATCACCCACGCGAGCAGCGCGCCAAGCCCGAGGCCTGCCAAGGCGCCGATGGTGGTCATGGTGGACGCTTCGACGAGGAACTGCCAGCGAATCGTGCCCGAGGTGGCGCCGAGCGCTTTACGAACGCCAATCTCGCGGGTGCGCTCGGTCACCGAGATCATCATGATCGCCACCACGCCCACGCCGCCCACGAGGAGGGCGACCGCCGACAGCGCCAGGCCAACGGCGAAGATCGCACCGAAGAGCTGGTTGAACGTATCCATCAGGCGGTCCTGTTCGACCAGGTAGAACGTTGCGCGGTCGCCGGGGCGCAGGCCGCGGCGTGCGCGCAGGGACGCCAGTACCTCGTCCATGACTTCACCTTGAGTCACGGTCTTCTCCGGACGGACCAGCAGGCTGAGACTATTACGCGACACATCGAGACTACGCACGGCGGCTTGAATGGGAATGATCGCCCGGGGAGTATCAGGGCCCTTGCCCTGCAGCGACTTCAGAAATCCGGCCTTGGGCGCGTAAATGCCGATCACCGTGAACTGCCGACCGTTGATCATGATCTGTTTTCCGACGGCCTCCGACTCACCGAACAGCTGCGCCTTGAGGGTGTCGTTCACCAGTACGACCGGCGTGCCACCATCGTACTCGGTGCGCGTGAAGTTGCGCCCCGGAAAAATGTCCGAGGCATCGACGGACGGCCATTCAACGCTGTACGCGTCGTAACCGACGTTGTCCACGCGGCTGTTGCGATACGCAAAGTTGCCTCCGCCGCCGAGCACACCGATCACGTTCTCGACGCCCGGGATGCGCTTGATCATCTCCCACTCGGCAAACGAAATCGGCGGGTTGCTGCGATCCGGGCACTTCTCGTCGGTGCCATCGCAGCCGCTGATCCCCGAGCTACGGCGCTGCACAATGAAGGTGGTAGCACCAATCTGTTCGAGGTCCTGCTGGAATGACGAGCGAATTCCATTGACCACCGCGCCCATCGCAACGACCACGAACACGCCGATGGCAACGCCGGCGATGGTCAAGGCGGCGCGGACCTTGTTGGAACGGATGGACTCGAGCGCCATGCCAACGCCTTCGAAGACCAGCAAAAATCGATTCATCCGATCACTCTTGGCGCAACGCAGTGATGGGATCCAGACGCGCCGCGCGACTGGCCGGATAGAGGCCGGCAGCGATGCCGACGCCGGCACCCGTTACCAGTGCCGCGGCAATCGACCACGGGGCGACAGCCGCCGGCAGCGGCGTGAGCGCCGCAATGACCTCCGCGAGGCCGATCCCAAGTCCGACGCCGATCGCGGCACCGAGTGTACTCAGCGTCGCGGCTTCGACCAGAAACTGCGACATGATATCGGCCCGTTTCGCACCAAGCGCCTTGCGCACGCCGATCTCTCGCGTGCGTTCGGCGACGGCGACGAGCATGATGTTCATGATGACCATCGCGCCCACGACCAAGCTGATCGCGGGCAGCGCGGTGCCGAAGAGCACAAGACGTCCTTTGAGCTGCTTGATGAAGCCAAAGGCCGCATCCTGAGTGACGAGGCCGAAGTCGTCCGGCTCGCCGGCACGCAGTCCGCGGAGCGACCGCAGTGCGCCGCGCGCCGCCTCTATGCCGTCGGGAAGATCGGCTTGCGTGGGAGCCTGCACGATCAGCGACGAGATGTCGCGCTGCGGGCGAATGATGCGTCCCATCGGTGACGTGTACGGCGCGATGGCGTTGCGGTCGAGCGAAAACCCGAACACCGAGCCTTGCTTCTCGATCACGCCGATCACGGTGAAGGGCACACCAGCCACGCGCAACTCGCGACCTTCCGGATTGAGACCCGGGAAATAATGCTCGGCGACTTCTGTGCCGATCACGATCACGCGCGCACCGGCGCGGACTTCCTGATCGGTGAAGGCACGACCCACGGTGACGGCAAACTTCTTGATCTCGAAGTAGTTCGCATCAGTGGCCACGGCCTGCACCTGACGCGGTCGCGCGCCCGGGGACGATGCGTACTTGAAGGTCTCGCTCGAGATGCTCGACTTCATGGTGGCGGGGATGGCCGCGCGCACCGCTTCGACATCCGCCATGCGGACGAGGGGACGACGCTGCGCGGATCGCGCGTCGAATCCACGATTCCCGCCCGGGCCCACGTTGTTGAAACGACGCAGCGTAAACGTGTTGCTGCCGATCAGTCGCGCCGCAAAATCTTCCTCGACGTACCTGCCCATCCCTTCCACGATGGACACGACGGCGATGAGAAACATGACGCCAATCGTCACCCCAAGCAGGGTGAAGGCACTCTTCAATTTCTGTACACGAATCTGGGTGAGGGCCAGACCGATTGCGTCTCGTGTCTTCATCCTCTAATAATAGCCGCCCTCGGCTATTCGTGCCTGAGCGCCTCCACCGGATCGAGACGCGCCGCGCGACTGGCGGGCAGCATGCCGAAGAAAATTCCGGTCACCACGCTGGCGCCAAGCGCCACGATGACGGCCGTCGGTGGGACACTCGCCTGAATAGGCGTAAAGCTCCGGATGCCGAGCGCGCTCAACCAGCCCACGAACAGTCCGATGGCGCCGCCGATGCCGGTCAGCGTGGCGGCCTCCACCAGGAACTGCCAGAGAATCGTGGCCTTGGTCGCGCCCAGTGCCTTGCGCACGCCGATCTCGCGGGTTCGTTCGGTCACGGAAATCATCATGATCGCCACGACCCCGACGCCGCCCACGATGAGTCCGACCGCCGACAACGCGATCATGACGAGGAAGAACATCCCAAAGATGTTGTTGTACGTCTCCAGCAGCTTGTCTTGGGTGATGATCGCGAACGAAGACTCGCCACCCGGGCGCGTCCCGCGCATCCCGCGCAGCGTTGCTGTGACATCGTCGAGCACGATGTCGCGTACCACGCCGTCACGCGGCTTGATCGCGAGTGACACGCCGCTGGCTCGCGCGCCCACGTACCGAATGAGCGACTGCACGGGGATCACGGCCTTGGGGCGCTCACCCCCCGAAAGGAAGCTGCCGTTGTCCTTGTACACGCCGATCACTTCGAACGGCACACCGTTCAGCGTGACCGACTTGCCGATCGGATCGGATTCGTCGAAGAGGCGCGTGGCCATCAGCGAGGTGATGACCGCGACGCGTGCACCCGTACGCGCCTCAGCGCCCGTGAACGCACGACCCGGATACACGTCGGGAGCGCTGATGCTGGTCCACTCGGCGCTGTAGCCTTCGATACTCGCCGACGGCAACTCGCGCTCGCGATACTTGACCTTGGTGCTCCAATCGAGGCGCTCCCCCACGGCTTCCACGCTCGGCAAGCTCCTGATGCTCTCGATCTCATTCGGCCGGATGGGCGGATTGCGCAGCCACGTGCACGCGCCATCGGAGCCGTCACAATTTTCGAAGCTGATCGGATAGCGCATCACGAAGAAACTGGTCGGGCCGATGCTGGCAAACTCCTTCGCCACCGATTGGTTGATGCCGTGAATGGCCGCCGAGATGGCAACGACCACGAAGACGCCGACGGCGACTCCGAGAATCGTGAGACCGGCGCGGACCTTGTTTGCGCGAACGGCGTCGAGCGCAAGGCGAACGCCCTCGACCCCGGCGGAAACGCGAGCGACGAATGCAGACATGGTCTATTCCTGCCGGAGCGCGGTAATGGGATCCAAGCGCGATGCGCGACTGGCAGGATACATGCCGGACACGACCCCGACCCCGGCGCCGAGGGCGATACCGACCACGATCGACCACGGCGCGACGCTCGCTGGTAGCGGCGAAAAGAATGAAATGCCTTCGGCGAGACCAATGCCGAGCGCGACACCGATCACCGAGCCGACGATGCCAAGCGTGGCGGCTTCGATCAGGAACTGCAGCAGGATGTCACGACGTTTCGCACCGAGCGCTTTGCGCACGCCGATTTCCCGCGTGCGTTCGGAGACGGCGACGAGCATGATGTTCATGATGACAATGGCGCCGACCACGAGCCCGATCGCGGGCAGCGCGATGCCGGCGAGCACCAGATACCCTTTGATCTTGTTCCAGAACTCCAGTGCCGAGTCAGCGGTCTGCAGCGCGAAGTTGTCCTGCTGCGCTGGGCGGAGTCGACGTTCGGCGCGCATCACCGCGCGCACGGTTTCCATCGTCTCGGTCATGGCTTCGGGACTCGGCGATTGAATCGCCACGGCATCGACGATGTTGGGACGCGAGTTGAGCAGTCGGCGGGCTGGTGATCGCCACGATGTGACGATGAAGTTGTCGAACGACATACCGAACGCTTTCCCCTGCGACTCGGCCACGCCGACCACGCGATAGGGCACGCCACCCATCTTCAATTCGCGACCCAGCGGATCGAGACCGGGGAAGAGCCGCTCGGCGGCATCGATGCCGATAACCACCGACTTCTCGCCGCGCGCGAGCTCCTGCTCGGAAAGAACGCGACCGGAAGTCACACCGAGATTCTTGACGTCGAAATACTGACCGTCGACGGCGAACACTCTCGTGGTGCGCGGCTTGCCACTGGTCGCCGACGTGATCGCGACCTGGTCTTCGCTGGTGATATACCACTTGGCGTCGGCCGGAAGTGCATCGGTGACCGGTGCGACGTCGAGCAGTTCGAGCCGTGGCCGGCGACGGTATTCTTCCCAGGTGGCTTGATCGATGTCGCCGATGTTGATGTTGGGGCGACTACGCAACTCGAACGTGTTGATGCCGATCAGTTTACCGATGAGGTCTTCTTCCATGTAGCGCCCCATCCCTTCGACGATCGACACGACGGAGATCAGGAACATCACGCCGATGCAAACGCCGAGCAGCGTGAACGCGCTCTTGAGCTTCTGCACACGGATCGTGTTGAGGGCCAATCGAATGGCTTCGAAAAACTGCATGGGGAGCGCCTCGCGCGATGTGGTGTCTGCGAGGTCGTACGGCGCGCCCGGGACAGAGTTTCGCTCTCGCGCGTTCTAGTGCACGCGATCACCAGACACTTTGAGCGCATACTGTTCGCGCGTCTCGTCGCTGGAAATCACGCCATCGCGCAGCACGATGACACGCTTGGCGTGCACCGCAATATCGGGTTCGTGGGTGACCATCACGACGGTCTGACCCTGCGCAGCAAGCTCCTCGAACACGCGCATGATTTCTTCCGATGTCTGCGAGTCGAGATTGCCCGTGGGTTCGTCGGCCAGCAGAATGGACGGGCGATTCACCAAGGCGCGCGCGATGGCAACACGCTGACGCTGACCACCGGACAGTTCGTTCGGACGATGGTGAATGCGCTGGCCGAGCTGCACGCGCTCCAGCGCTTCGGTGGCACGCTTCTTCCGCTCATCGGCCGAGACGCCCGCGTAAACCAGCGGGAGTTCGACGTTTTGCAGGGCCGAGGCGCGGGGCAGCAGGTTGAACGTCTGAAACACGAAGCCGATTTCCTTGTTGCGCACGCGCGCGAGCGCGTCGTCGGACATCGTACTCACGAGCATGCCGTTGAGCCAATACTCTCCTTCATTCGGCGTATCGAGGCAGCCGATGAGGTTCATGAGCGTCGACTTTCCCGAGCCCGACGGTCCCATGATGGCCACGTATTCGTTGCGCTTGATCGCGAGATCGACACCGCGCAAGGCGCGGACGATTTCGCCACCCATGTCGTACTGCCGTTTCAGCTGACGGGTCACGATCACCCAGTCTTGCCCAGGGGCGGCGCCAGCGGTGGTGGTAACCCCTTGGCGCTCGGCCGTGGTGCTGATTCCGATGTCGTCGAGTGCGTTGCTCACGGCTTCTTCCCGGTTACGGGCACCTTCTTGTCATTCACTTTCTTCTCTTCCACCTTCGCCGTGCGGATCATCGCGCCATCCTTGAGTTCGCGGATCGCCTGATACGTGCCGGCCACGATGGTTTCGCCGCTCTTGAGTCCGTCGAGCACTTCGAAGTGACGCTCACCGGCGATGCCGACCTTGACGGGGCGGAAGCTGACCGTGTTGTCGGTGCCGACCACGAACACACCTTCCACGTCGCGCTTGCCGACTTCCTTCGTCGGCTGACGGCCCACGGTAACGGCGGAATCGCCGTTCGGGAGATTCTCGTTTTCCCGAACCGTGAGAGCAATGATCGGGATGCTGAGCACCTTGGTGCGCGAGGCCGTCACGATCTTCGCCGTGGCGGAGAAATCGGGGCGGGTGTCCAGCGGCGGGTTCACGAGCTCGACGCGTACTTCGTAGTCGATCGCCTGATCACCGGTATTCCCGGCGCCGGCCTTGGTGACGGAGCTGTTCGAGATTTCGACGACGCGACCCACGAACGTCGTGTCGGGGAAGGCGTCGATCTGAATGAGCGCCGAGTCACCGACGCTGATGCGCGCGACATCGGTCTCGTCGACCTTCACCTTTGTTTCCAGCACGCTCATGTCACTGATCGTCATCAGCGTCGCCGCATCCTTATTGAGCGTACCCATGATCGCCGTTTCGCCCTCTTCGACGTTCAGGCGAGTGATCTTGCCGCTCATCGGCGCGGTGATCGTGGTACGGCTCAGCGCCTGACGCGCATCACGCACCGAGGCCACTGCCTGATCCACGCTGAAGCCGGCTGCTTCGGCCAGCGCCTTGTTCACGTCGGCCTGCGTCTTGAGCTGCTCGAGCTGTTCGTCGCTGACCAACGCCGGTGATTGTTGCTTGATCTGCAGCGAGCGCTCGTAGTTGCGCTGTGCCTGAAGCAGGCTCGCCCGCGACTGCGCGGCCTGGGCGCGGGACGACGCGAGGAATGCCTCGGCGCGCTGTAGCGCTGCCGTGACCTGCTCCGGGTCGATCTGCAGCAGGAACTGGCCCTTCTTCACGATGTCGCCTTCCTTGACCGACAGTCGTACGATCTTGCCGGTCACGTCGGCCGACACGTCGACCTTGGTGCGCGGCTGAATCTGTCCACTGGCCGTTACGGAGGCGACGAGGTCACGTGTTTCCACAGCCTCCGTGCGCACTTCCACCGGCTTCGTGCTGTTCTTCTTCGCACTGATCACGGCAAGGGCGGCAACGGCGATCACCACTACGCCGCCGATCCCGAACTTTACACCTTTGGTCATGACTGGTCTCTGTTAGCGGAGGGGACGGCCGACGGCATTTTCAAGCGCCGCGAATGCCCGTTGTACATCGTATACCGCCGTGATGCGGTCGGTCTCGGCGCGTTCGTAATCGCCACGCGCCTGCACGAGATCCACGATGCTGATGGCCCCGACGCGATAGCGCTCTTGCGCCAGCGACAGGGCGATGCGTGCCGTGCGCACGTTCTGCTCTTGCAGTACGACGGTCTGCTGCGCCGTGTTCAGCGAGAGGGACGCTGCGGTCACGTCGGCGTTCACGCGCAGTTCTTGCGCACGGACATCGTTCTCCGCGTTGCGACGCTGCACACTCGTCTGCTCGATCTGCTGCTCACGACGCCATCCGTTGAAGACCGGCAACGAGAATGTGGCGGAGAGAGAATACGGATTGCGCGTGAAATCGAGCGGATACTTGGCCTGCGCGTCGCGAATGGCGGCTTCCTGCGCCGGCGTGAAGGAGATCGCGCTACACTGCGACAAGCGGTTGGTAAGACCGAGGCGATCGCGCACCTCTTCGCTGCGGACACAGGAAGACTGGGCGGAGAGCGTACTCACCTGGCTCTGGCTGATGAGTAGCCCTGTATTGGTAAAGCGATTGGTAAAAGCCGAGACGTTGGCCTGCAGCGACAGCGAAGGGAGGTAGGCGCCGCGCGCCGAGGCCTGCGAGCGTCGGGCCGACTCTTCGCGGGCACGGAACGAGCCGAGCGCGGGATTGGTACTTCGGGCCATTTCGAGAATGACCGACAGTTCGATGGCAGGCGGGGCGGCGAGATTCGCGTCGAGCTTCGCGTTGGGCGTCGGCGGGACACCGATGGTATGGAAGAGCCGAACGATTTCAATGGCGGCCTGATTGCGCGCGTTCAACGAGGCGACGCGCTGCTGCCCATCGGCGACCTCGGCGCGCTGCACATCGAGCTGTGTGCCGGAGCCGACTTGGAAGCGGGCTTGAGCGAGTTGCAATTGGGTTTGCGTCGTGGCCTGCAGCGTGTCCTGCAGCGACGCGCGCGCCTGCGCCTGCAGCGCCGTGAGATACTGGTTGGTCACGTCATTCCGCACCCGCTGTTCGGCGGTGGCGATATCGGCCTCGGTGGCGTTCTGGTCGGCCTGCGCCGCGCGGCGATCGTTGAGCGTAGCGACCGACAGCTGCATACTAGCGCTCACCGAGGCGTCCGTGTTCAGCTGATCGTTTACGGCGCCGAACGCCTGACCCTGGAAGAACGTCTGACGGCCTTCGCGATAGCCTCCGCCCAGGCTGGTATTAACGCTGGGCAGGAACGCGCCGGTCGCTGATCGCACCGCGGCGGCGGCGGTGCGCCGGGCGTTGGTGGACGACTGCAGGGCGGGGTTGTTCCGGCGCGCGAGCCCCAAGGCGTCCGTCAGCGTGATGACAGGACCCGCAGCAGGGGCGGGCTGTGCAGCGGCGAGAGTCGGCGCGGACCCGGCAGCGGCCAGACCGAGCGCGATCGCGAAGGCGTGAATTCTCATGGGGTCGGAGCGGGTGAAGGAGAGAGTCAGAGGGGTGTACGTCCCTCGAGTCGTGATGGTTTCAGTAGAATGGAATACCAAGTTTGGACGCCGTTCGTCGACGTCAGCGTGGCACGTCATCTCGGAGCGCCTCGAGGTTGCGGGCTGGGATGCTGAGCCTGAGCAATCGCCCGTCGGCGTCGGCCCATACGAGCTTCAGATCGCCACTGCTCGCCGTCACCCGCCACCGCCGCGCTTCGCGACGCAGTCCGGCCACGATGATGGTGTCGAAGCGGGTTTCGAGGACGAGCCGCACGGCACCCTGCGTATTGGCGATCGGGGTCAGGCTCGGCAGCGTGACGCCGGCGCCATCGGCCATCGCACGATCTCGCACGAGCAGGGCATACTGAACGATGCCGTCGTCCTCGATGACGACCGCGCCCGGGCGCAGCAGATACTCGCGCGCCGCTTCGCCGGTCGAACTACGCGCGAGCGTCGCGAAGCGGCCGCGCACGCGCTGACCACCAAGACGGAGCGTCACGTCCGCGCCTCGACGTTCTTCGACGGAATAGCGTACTGGCGTGCCGGCCGAGTCGGTCTCGAGACGCATCGCGACGCGCCGATCACCAATCGCCGATTCCGACCGGGCTTCGAGCGTACCGCCATCCTGGGAGATCACGCGTTGCACAGAGAACTGTTCGCGACCAGCGCGCTGCCCATTCACGAGCAGCGTGAAGCTGCCCACGTCGAGACGAGCCGGCGCGGGTGGCTGCGTGGTCGACGCCGATGGCGACGCCAGCGGCCACCGAGCAGCCAGCAAGGGCGCGGCGAGTACGGTGGCGACCAGAGGCAAACCAATAGGACCAAGCCGCCGCGCACGGCCAAACAAAGACATCTGTTAAAGGTAACCGGGAAGGAGGCGCCCCTTCGCCATGGCGGGGTCCGCGGGGTATTGTGGGGCTATGTTCTCCTCTCCCCGCGCGGCGCGCGCCGATTCGTGGCCTTTGGGTTGGGTCGCCGCGACCTGCATCGCCATCGTCGCCTGTGCCTTCTGGCAACAGTCGCCGGCGTGGACGTCGCTGGCCGTGGCGCTGCTCGCGAGTGCCGGTGCGGCGTGGCTGCTCCCCACCCTGCGACGTCCTCGCGGGATCCCGGTCGTCACGGTCGTATTGCTCGCCGTTACGGTCACGGTGGCGGTGGGCGAGACCGCGACACTGTTAGCGGTACGACGGGATTGGACCACGTGGTCGGCGGGAGAACGGGAGGATCGTGCGCAGCGCGTAGCGGCGAGCCTGACCGACGTCGCCGCCACCTTGCGACGCGTCGTCGATGCGCGCGTCCTGGATACGACGGGCGTGGCGACCGCACCGTTGCAAGGGGGCGTGGAGTCCGCGCTGCTGGTCTTCCGGAATGGCATGCTGGTGGCCCACGTCGGGCAGACGCGAACGCCGATCGGGGCCGGCGCACCGGTTGGCGTGCGACTCGTTGATGGGGCGTTTCACACGTCGCTGGTGGCGCGTGCGCGTTCAGCTGATGGGCGGATTGAAGCGGTGGCGGTGGTGCTGGTGTCGTCAGCGCCGCCAGCCGACCGTTTCGCGAGGCCGCTCTTGCGCACACTGTCGGGTCGCGTCGATGTCGCGCATACGATCATCGAGTCGCCCGACTCGACGGTTGTGGGCACGGGATCGACCGTGGTCGTGGTCCCCGATGGCCCGAATCGGTTGGCGCGTGTTCGTGCGCTCGATTTTTCAGAAGGAGAGACCCAGCTCTCGCTCCTTCAGCGTGCGCGGGCGCGTACCAACCTGTCGCTCGGCCTTGCCCTGTTGGGCATGTTGATCAGTGCCTGGCGTCGGCCGGCGCGTACCGGACAACGGGTTGCTGCCGCAGTGGCGGCCGTACTCGCCATTGCCGTCGCACCGCTGACCGCGCTCTCGAATGTGTCGTCGCTGTTCGATCCGGCGAGCTACTTCGCGGCGATGGGCGGACCACTCACGTCGAATGTGGCCGCCTTGCTGATGACGACCGCGCTCGCGCTGGCGGTGCTATTGCTCGTGCTGCGCACGACGCTCCAGAAGCCCTCGCGCTGGATCGCGGTGGTGGTGGTGATGCTTGTGGCGTTGGGTGGCCCGTTCCTCCTGCGCGATCTGGCGCGCGGCATTGCGCTGCCGGCGGCGGGAGCGGGCTTCGTGTTGTGGATCGCATGGCAGCTGGCGCTCGCCCTGGCCGGTGTGTCGATCCTGCTGGCGGGCGCCGCGGCGGGGCGGGCGGCTCTCGGATCGCGCCGTGGCTTGCCCTCCAACGTCGCGCCGCTCCTGGCGACCGGTGCCGGTGTGTTCGCGCCGATCCTGTGGGATGCCCCGGGCGCATGGCCGTCGTGGTATCCCGCGCTTTGGATCGCGGCGATCGGTTCGTTGGCGCTCACGCGTCGTGGTCTCGCGCAGGTCGCAGCGGCCGCTGTCGTAGCGGGCGCCGGTGCCGCCACACTGACGTGGGGGGCCACGGTGCGTGCCCGTATGGCGCTGGCCCAGCATGACCTCGAACGACTCGAGGCGGTGGACGAGAATGCGTACCGACTGCTGGAGCGGTTTGCGACCTCCATGCGCGAAGAGACGCGACCCGTTCGCAATACCGACGCGCTGTTGCGGCGCTACGCCTCAAGTGAGCTCGCGCTGGCCGGCTACCCGGCGCGGTTGGCGCGCTGGGTCCCGGGCAACAGCACCACACCGGTGTCCGATCTGTCGCTCGCGCCGGTGAACGACACGATCGGGGCGCAAGTGGTCATCGCGACCATGGCCCGCGAGAGTGGCCAGGTGGAGATTCGCGCCGTCGGTGATGGACCGACCACGCTTCTGGTGGCCGCGGTGCCCGCGCCCGATGGCGTCGTGACCACGATCGCGGTTCCGCCACGCACCCGGTTGCTGCCGCTCGATCCGTTTGCGTCCTTTACGGGTGTCACCGGCGCGCGCGGCACCGACGCGCCGTACAAGTTGGCGCTGGCCGTACCACTGATTGGTGATACGATCGCGCATCCGCTGCAGTGGCGTCGTCGGGGCGATGCGATGCACGGCGATGGCGTAGCCGGTGCCGGTATCGACGTGCGGCGAGTGCATGTGGAAGTGGATCTCCGCACGCTCGACGTACTGCTGCCGCGCGGTGCATTGCTGGTGTTCCTCGACGTGATCGCAGTGATGCTCCTCTGGTCGGCGACCGCGCTGGCCGATGGCGCGCTGGGCCGACTGCTGAGGCTGCGCCGTGTGCGGTGGTCGCGTTCATATCGCGTGCGATTGAGCGGCGCGTTGCTCACATTCTTCATCGTTCCGGCGACGATCTTCGCTGCCTGGGCCTGGTATCGCCTTCAGGACGACGATCGCGCGGCGCGCGAACTGCTGGTTCGGGAAACATTGCGCGTGGCGGCCGCCGAGCAGGATCAGCGTTCGATCGGGACGGCGCCGTCGAGTACGGGCGCCCCGCTGTTCCTCTATCGCGATGGACAGCTGGTGACAGCCAGTGATTCCCTGCTCGATGCCTTGGCACCACTTGGCCGTCTACTCCCGGTCTCGCTTGGCACTGACGACTACCGTACCGACGACTTCGGCACCGACGATGTGTTCACGACGCGACGCATCGCCGTCGGCGACGCGCGCACCCTCGTCGGGTTCCGGCATCTTTCGCCGACCAGCCCGTCGGTGTTGGCTACGCCGGCACGCGGCGACGAATTCGCCCTCGACGCCCGCCGCGAAGACCTCGGTGTGCTCCTGCTGTTCGCGACGATGCTGGGCGCGCTGGCCGCCCTCTGGTCGAGCGGACTGGCGGCTCGCTCCCTCGCGCAGCCCGTAGGGGCACTGCGCGAGGCAGCGCTGGCGATCGCCGCCGGCAAGCGTGCCCCCGCGTTAGGCACGGCGCCCGCCACGGAGTTTGCGCCGGTGTATCGCGCGTTCGGTCGCATGGCCGATGATCTGGCCACCAGTCGCGCCGCCCTCGAGGCCGCACAACGCCGCACCGAGGCCGTCTTGCAGCATGTGGCCAGTGGCGTGTTGGCGCTGCGGTCGGCGTCGCAGGGCGCCGCACCCGGCGGTGACATCCTGATCGCCAATCCGCGCGCGGAAGCGATGCTCGGCGTGTCGTTGCGTACCTCCGGAATCTCGTTGCGCGCGCTCCCGGCCACACTCGCCCCGCTCGTGGAACGCTCGACGGCGTTCCTCGCG
>NZ_JBDNFF010000044.1:0-16683 GCF_041689975.1 Gemmatimonas sp. | reverse complement strand
GTGCTGCTGGCCACACTTGGCGCCACGGTCCCTGCGTTGAACGCCTGTCGGGACAGCGCACCGACCGCGGTCACGCCGCCATCGACAGGTGGTCCGAAGATCAGCAGCCTCATCGCTTCACCGGCGTCGTTGAACCTGCAGGCCGGTCAGGAGCGCAGCATCGTCGTTGAAGCACGTGACAGCACGGGACAGGTGGTCGCGAACCCACCGATCGCGTGGCGAAGCGATGCGCCGGCGACGGCTACGGTGGACGCGTCGGGTGTGATACGCGCAGTCGCGCCCGGTACGGCGCGGATCACGGCCACATCGGGCTCGCAGAACGCGCTCGTGCAAGTCGGCGTGAGCGGCGCGGCACCGGGCATCACCCAATGGCGCATCGCACGCCCGGGGGTTTCCGATGTCACCATACTCGGCCTCTGGGATGACGGCGCGGGGAGCAGCTACGCCGTGGGTCAGAACGGAATCATGCTGCGGTCGCGCGCGAACGGTCCGTGGGAAGTGATCTCGCTCAACACCACAGAAACCTTGACCGGCGTCTGGGGCTCATCACCCACGGATATCTGGATCGTCGGGGCGGGCGGCGTACTGTATCGCGGGAATGGTGTGAGCTTCGCGCCGGTATCGAGCGGCACGACCGTGACGCTCCTCGAAGTGTGGGGGCTCGCCGCGAACGATGTGTACATTGCCGGTGATCGCGGCACGATTCTGCATTTCGACGGCACGGCGTGGAGTCAGCAGCCCACACCGGTAACCGACGACCTGTGGGGCATCTGGGGCGCGAACGGCACGAATGTGTTCGTGGTCGGCAACAGCGGCGTGATCCTGCGTTCGAACGGCACGACGTGGCAGCGCATGTCCAACCCGAGCGCAAATCCGCTGTTCGATGTGTGGGGCACGAGTGTCGGCAACGTATTCGCCGTCGGCATCTTCGGCACCATTCTGCGCTTCGACGGCGTAGGGTGGACGACGATGACGGCACCTGGGCGTGCAAATTTGTTTGCCATGCGTGGTCGCGCGTTCAACGATCTCTACGCGGTCGGCAACGGTGGCGCGACGTATCATTTCGACGGCGTCACGTGGCGCGCACTGTCGATTGGATCGGGACAAAACCTGCGAGCCATCGCTGCGCGTGGCGACGGTACAGTGCGGATGGCCGGCTGGTGGGGCACCGTGATCACCCTGCGTGGTACCGGCGCGGCGGCGGCCGCTACCACCGAGTTGTCTGATCCCTCCCTGCTCTCAGTGTATGGAGCGAGCGGGAACGGTGGCGGCAATATGTTCGCCGTGGGCTTCGGCGGCGCGGTGTATCGTCGTGCCGGCACATCATGGTTGCAGGAGCCAGTGCCATCGGTGAACGATCTGTACGGCATCAGCGGCAACGGACCGAGCGACATTGTCGCGGTCGGTGACACCGGCTCGGTGCTGCGCTTCAACGGCGACGTCTGGTCGCGCGAAACGGCGCCCACCACGTTCCTGCTGCGCGCCGTGTGGAGCGGTGGGGGACAGCATGTCATCGTGGGCGAGAACGGGACCATTCTCCGCTCCAACGGCGCCGGATGGTCCCCGCAGCAAAGTGGCACGCAGCGATTTCTGCGGGCCGTGTGGGGTACCGATCCGGCGAACGTGTACGCCGTGGGGGATGTCGGAACGGTGCTCCGCTTCGACGGCGGGCGATGGCAGTCGTTGATCGTACCCTCCACCAGCCGACTGCGCGCCGTGTGGGGTACCAGCGCGAATGACGTGTTCGTGGTAGGCGATTCGGGAACCGCGCTGAGGTACGACGGAGTAGCGTGGGAGCGATTCCCAGCGCCGACCAGCCGCACCCTGCGCGCACTGTGGGGTCGCAGCCCGACCGAGGTATACGCCGCTGGCGACAGCGGCACGGTGCTGCGTTTCACCGGCGCGGGGTGGCAAACGTTGACCACCCCGGCGCGCGGCTTCATCTACGGCATGTTCGGCATCCCCAACAGCTCGGGGTTCGCGATGGTCGGCGAAGGGGCGCGAATCGTGGAAGGGCAGCCGTAGGCGTTCATCGCGACTCGCGATAGCGCTCCAGATGCCGCAGGTGATGATCGCCGTGCCACGCGTACAGCGCGACCAGCTGATCGATCGTCATCGGGCCATTCTCCGGGTGCAGCAGGGTGCGCGCAAAATGCGCGGGCTCGAGCGACTGCAGCACCGCGACCAGCCTTTCATGAATAGCGGTGAACATCGTGAGCGAGACCAGCGGAGACACGAGCTCGCTGTCGGCCAGCATGACCCACGCATCCTGATCGTAGGGCTTGATGGTCGGCTCGTGTTCGGTCAACGCCAGCTTCACGCGGATGTACGCGTTGGCATGACTGTCTGCCATGTGATGCACGAGCTGCCGCACCGTCCAACCTCCCGGACGATACAGCGCGGCGTAGTCTAAGGCATCGAGACCGCTCATCGCCGCCGCCAAATGGCCGGGCTGCGCGGCGATCCGCGCGATGTGCACGGCCCGCTGGTGGTCGGAACACTCCGCTGGTCGCTCAAAACGACCGATGGGATAGCGCTGCGCATCAGTGGCGACGTCAGACGAGCCGGACATTGAGAAACTCCGATGGAAGGCAGAGGTAGGCACTGTCACCGGCTGCGCAGGAATCGTGTCAGTTGACGGAGCGACGCCCTGCGATGCTGCGGTACACGAACAGTAGCACGACGGCTCCCACGACGGCGGCGATGAGTCCGGCCGCCTCGCCCGGCTGGTACCAGCCAACGGTGCGACCCAGGAAAGTGCCGAGCAGTGCGCCGGCCACACCGAGGAGCATGGTGATAAGGAGGCCGCCCGGATCACGGCCCGGCATGATAGCCTTGGCGAGTGCGCCGGCGATAAGTCCGATGATAGCGGTCCATAGCAGTGACATCGTGATAACTCCGAGACAGGATTCGATGTGCGACGAGTGACAACGACGGCTCCCGCACTCTTTGCACGTCCGGTGCCACGACCGCTGCGGCCTTTCACCGTGCGTCGGGAACCCTCTACACCGTGTCAGTTCCCGGCATGGTCACCGGTGCGCCCTGGTCCTGCCAGCCCCGCCATCCACCGATCACCGAATGCACGTTGGTGTAACCCATCTGCTGCAACGAGTCGGCTGACAGAATGGAGCGAAAGCCGCCGCCGCAATACAGGTACAACGGCGTGGCGGGGTCGGGGACGAGCTTTTCGATATCACGCTCGATCACACCGCGCGCCACATGGGTGGCCTTCGCCGCATGTCCGGCGTTCCATTCGCGATCTTCGCGCACATCGATCAACACAGCGGCGGTGTTGGCCTGGAGCGCGGCAAGCGCGTCGGGAATCGACACTTCATGCACGTTCGGGCGACGGCCCTCGACGTGGGCGAGAAATCCGGGAGAGTGGTCCATGCCTCAAGGTGGCCTCGTACCTTCCGCATATCCAGCGCCGGCCCTACCATTTGGTCGCGATCGTCGCGCTTTGTCCCAGCCAGTGGACCACGGGACCTCGTCGAGTTCCGAAACAACCGCCTCCGGGAGCTGCCGTAATGGGAACGAAGGGACGCCTGTCGATCATGATGTTTCTCCAGTACTTCGTCTGGGGATCGTGGTTCGTCACCATGGGCACGTATCTCGGGCAAACGCTGCACTTCACCGACACCCAGATCGGTGCCGCCTACGGCGCGACGGCGATCGCCGCCATCGTGTCGCCGTTCTTCATGGGCATGGTGGCCGATCGGTTCTTCGCGAGCGAGAAGCTGCTGGCGGCGCTGCATCTCATCGGTGCAGTGTTCATGTACCTGCTGTCGCAGCAAACCGAATGGAGCAGGTTTTATCCGCTGCTGCTGGCCTATGCGTTCTGCTACATGCCCACGCTATCGCTCACCAACTCGATTTCGCTGCACAACGTGGAGGACTCCACGCGCGATTTCCCGATGATTCGCGTGTTCGGTACGATCGGCTGGATCGTGGCCTCCGGCATTCTCGTCGGGTTCGTGTTGCACGCCGACAAGCTGGCGGTGCCGATGCAGATATCGGCCGCCGGCTCGGTCGCCTTGGGCCTGTTCGCGTTCCTGCTCCCGCACACCCCACCACGCGCCGCCGGCGCGCCATTCAGCGTGCGTGATGCCATCGGCCTCGATGCCTTGCAGCTGCTGAAGCGTCCCGACTTCGCGGTCTTCATACTCGGCTCGTTCCTGCTGTGCATTCCGCTGCAGTTCTACTATGCGTTCGCCAACCCGTTCATGAACGAGATCGGCGTGCCGAACGCGGCGGGCATCATGTCCTTTGGCCAGGCGTCCGAGGTGGGCTTCATGCTCCTCCTTCCCTTCGCGCTGCGCAAGCTCGGCATCAAGTGGATCATGCTGGTCGGCATGCTGGCGTGGGGCCTACGGTACTTCGCCTTCAGCCGCGGCGACGCAGGCGCGGGCATGTGGCTCATTTATACGGGCATTCTGTTGCACGGTGTGTCCTACGACTTCTTCTTCGTGGCGGGGCAGATTTACACCGACGAAGTGGCCGGGCCCAAAGTGCGCGCCGCCGCGCAGGGTTTCCTGAACCTCGTCACGAATGGCGTGGGATATTTCGTGGGCGCATCGGTGTCGGGCAGTGTCGTGAACCGATACGCCAGCAACACCGCTGGCGTGGCCGCGCACGACTGGATGCAGGTGTGGCAGGTGGCGGCCATCGGAGCCGTCGCGGTGTTCGCCGTGTTCCTGGTGCTCTTCCGTCCGTCCGCCGGTATCGACCGCGTGGCGGCGGCCGCGTACTGAGGCCGCCCATGACGCCGCCACCGTTGGTACCACCGTTGGTGGAAGCCTGCTGTGATTCTGTACACACCGCGCGCGCGGCCCAGGAATACGGTGCCGGCCGCGTGGAACTCTGCGGCCCAGGAGACGGTGGCACCACGCCGTCGCTCGGCCTGATCGTGCGCTGTCGGGATGAACTCACCATCCCACTGCATGTGATGATCCGTCCGCATGCGAACAACTTCCTCTACGACGAAGACGACGTGGACGTGATGTGTAACGACATCGTGGCCGCGAAATCGCTTGGGGTGAACGGGATCGTACTCGGTCCGCTGCACAGCGACAACACGGTCGACGCGCGCCAGCTCGCCGAGTTCGTGACGTTGGCGCGCCCGATGAAGGTTGCCTTTCATCGGGCGTTCGATCGCACGCCAGACGCGCTCGAGGCGCTCACCGTCGTGCTGACGATTGGCGTCGATTACATCCTGACCTCGGGGCACAGCCGCACCGCGCTCGATGGGGCGTCGAACCTGCAGGTCTTACAAGCGAGGGCCGGCGATCGACTGGTTGTGATGGCCGGCGGTAACGTCCGCGCCGACAACGTGCATCACATTGTCGAGCAGAGTCACGTGCGCGAGGTTCATGCGCGCGCGACCGAGCCCACGATCGTTCGAGATATTGTGCTGGCGTTCGACGCATCGCAGAGTAAGGGGTGAGGGGTCGGGGGTACGGGGACTCCCTATCCCGTACTCCCGACCCCTTACTCCGCAGTGATGCCCTCCGTCTTGCTTCAAAGGCGCTACATGCGTTTGCTGAGGCTAGCCGCCCTGCTCTCTCTGCCCACCACCGCGCGCTCGGTGCCCTCTGACAGCAGCACGTACGCGATCATTCCGCGACCCGTGGTGCTCACGCCGAAGCGTGGCGCATTCACGCTCACCGCAGCGGCGACGAAGCGGGCAAGGCACACATGGCGCGGCATGGCCGGCGGCATCGCTGGGGCCAAGGCCAATCACGATGTCGTGATGGCGCCGGGCAGTCATACCTACTTCGACCACTACCAGTCGCGCGACGAGCCGAAGGAGTCCTTGGCGATCGGCGGCTTTACACCGATCGACGGTGTCTATGCCTTCGAGCCCGTACCGCCACAGCTGTCGGCTAACGAAGCCAAGCACTTACTCGGCGCGCAGGCGCAACTGTGGGCGGAGTACATGCCGAACGCCAAGCATGCGGAGTACACGGCCTACCCACGAATGGATGCCCGGTCGAAAGTGCTCTGGAGCGCGAAGGCGCGTCGCGATTTCGCAGACATCATTGGGCGACTGCCTACATACCTTACGAGATTCGACGCGCTTGATGTGAACAATCGAACTATAACGGCGAAGTAGGGGGTGAGGAGTATGGAGTCGGGAGTACCCCGTACTCCCGACTCCTTACTTCTCGCGGTCCTTACCGCGGCCTCCACGTGCCCTGCGCCACCTGCGGGATAAACTTGTCGAGATTGCGGGGAGGGAATTCAATAGTCTTGCCCTGCTCCGCGCTCATGTAGGCCGTCATCAGCAACTTCACGACATCGAGTCCATCATGCCACGTGAGCGCCGGCTTTTCCTTGCCCAGGAAGGCACGCACGAAATGGCGGTCCTCCGCCTCGTAACCATAGGCGATCGCTTCGTTCACCACGACAGGCATTTGCCCCGTTTCGGCCATCTGCTTCTCGACGATATCCTCGCCCGTTTTCCCCTTCACGGCGCGCGAGAAGAACAGATCGAGCCCCGATTCGAGCGAGTTCCACTTCATCGAGTATTCGGGGCCAAGCAGTTCTGCGCTGAGTCGCAGACCGGGGCCGACAAAGCTCCAACTGGTGGTGGCTTCACCGATCGCCATGCCGCCGTCTGGTGTCTCGAACTCGATCGTCACACTGGCGAAGTCTTCCGACGGTTTCTTCGAATAATCGACGCCCATCGTCTTCTTGAGCTGCGCTGCGTACTCCTTGCGCGACCACTTGAGTGACGCGATGTGGCCCGTCACGCGCTTCGGCACCAGCGTAGTGAGCGACTCGCCCGGCGGCGTGAGCAGCTGCCGCACCACCAGCACCGAATGACACATCATGTCGTTCAGTACGCCGCCGCCCTGCTGCTCGCCGTTCCAGAACCACGGACCGTGCGGGCCGCTGTGCTCTTCGGCGGCGCGCGCGAGATATGGCCGACCCGTGTTCGCGGCCCCACGCTTCCAGATCAGGTTGTGGCCAACGCTGACCTGCGGTGAGAAGTACTGATTCTCGAGATAGCCGTGCATGATGCCGGCCTTCTCCACCAGCTTGAGAATGTGCTTCGCCTCGGCCACGGTACGACCGAGCGGCTTCTCGCAGGCGATACCCTTGAGCGTCGCCTTGCCCGACGTTACGGCCGCACAGACTTCCTCGACGTTTTCGATGCGCGCGTGATTGGGCCCGTTCAACCAGATCGCGTCGATGTTGGGATCGCACACCATCTCGGTGATCGACTTGTAGGCCTTGCATTCGCCAACGTCGAGCTCACGTGCATACTTCGCGGCTGAGGCGGCGTTCTTCGCGTTCGGACTCCACACGCCGAGCACGTCGGCGTCGCGTACCTGCCGAAAACCCTGCATGTGAAAACGCGCGTTGAATCCGGATCCGATGAAACCGATACCAAGGCGAGGAGAAGACATTACGGGTGTGATGGGTGGATGGTATCCGACGTCGCAGCCACGCGCTTGCGCTCTTGTTCCACCAGCAGCCGACGCAGAATCTTCCCGGATGGCGACTTCGGAATCGCATCGACGAACTCGACCTGACGCACTTTTTTGTACGACGACACTCGCTCGGCGATGAATGCCATCACCTGTTCGGCGGTGAGCGGCGAGCGGAGCACCACAAAGGCTTTCGGGATCTCGCCGGCATCGGGATCCGGCACCGGAATCACGGCGGCATCCGCGATGCCAGGATGTCCCAGCAGTAGCGCTTCGAGTTCGGCCGGCGCGACCTGCAGTCCCTTGTACTTGATCAGCTCCTTCACGCGATCCACGATCTGGTACCAGCCCTGCTCATCGACAACAGCGATGTCGCCCGTCTTGAACCAGCCGTCGTCGGTCATGCTGGCGGCGGTAGCCTCGGGCTTGTTGAAGTACCCCTTCATGACCTGTGGGCCGCGCATCCAAAGCTCGCCGGGTTCGCCGGGGGCGCAATCGTGACCGGTGGCCGGATCGACCAACCGACACTCGGTGTTCGGCGCCGACGGGCCCACCGACTGGAGCACCACCCGACGGTCGTCCATCGGATGAAAGTGCGTGACCGGACTGGTCTCGGTGAGACCGTACCCCTGACGCACCGTTATTCCCAGCCGCGTCTGGCACGCCGATGCGAGCTCTGCACCGAGTGGCGCGGCACCGCTGAACAGATACTTGAGATGTGACAGGTCGTAGTTTGCCACGATCGGATGCTTCGCCAACGCCAGCAGGATCGGCGGCACGACGTTCGCCATGCGGACCTTGTGGTCCTGAAGCACCCTGAGCACCTGCTCGAGATCGAAGCGCGGCAGCGACACGATGCACGCACCCTGACGCAGCGCACCGCCCATGACCACGACCATGCCATAGATGTGGAAGAACGGCAGCACGCCGAGCACGCGGCTGTCGCTGTCGATCACCTCGGTGATGGCCTGCATCTGGAGCAGATTCGCGACGATGTTCCGATGTGTGAGCATGACCCCTTTCGGGATGCCCGACGTGCCGCTGGAGTACGGCAGTGCAGCGACATCGACTGCGGGGTCGATCTCGACGATCGGAGGTGTGTTACCGTGCGCGAACAGCTCGCGATAGGGTGTCGCGCCGTCGGCCTCACCGAACACGATGATTTCCCGCACGGTGCTGGCGAGTCGCGCCGCGGCCGCGCACTTCTCGAACAGCTCGGGGATCGTGACGATCATCAGCGCTTCGCTGTCGGCGAACTGCGCACCGATTTCTTCCGCCGTGGCGATTGGATTCACCGTGGAGCAGATCGCGCCGATCGATGCGGCGGCATAGAACACGACAGGAAAATCCGGAAGATTCGGACTCACGAGCCCGACGACATCGCCCTTCCGAATGCCGTGCGCATGCAGACCAGCCGCCACGTGATGCACGGCGTCGGCCAGCTGCGCGTAGGTGTAGCTCTTTCCCGTGACACCGCAAATGATCGCGAGGTGATCGGGGAACTCCGACACGCGCCCGAGCACAAAGGGCACCAGCGGGGTGTCGGGAATGTCGACGTCGGGATGCGGACTACGAAGGATCGTTGCTTCAGCCATGAACGGCTCCGGCAGGCAGGGGGACGGAGATGCGTCTGGCGAAGCTACAGCGTTGAGCGACGATCACAAGCCGACATTTCATTCCGCCGACTGGATCAGTACTTCAGCATCGCGGCGGCGCTCGCCCGGACCGACGCCAGGGGATCGGTGGGCTGGTCATGTTCGATGAACCAGTGTTTCAGACCGAGCTTGCGACCCTCCGCCAACAGGGTCTTGAAGTCGATCGTACCGGCGCCGACGTCGAGCATGGTCCGCTCGGGCGCCGCGCTGGCGTCCTTCACGTGACAGCAGATCACGCGACCGGAATGCTTTGTCATGATCGCCAGCGGATCGTGCCCCGCCTTCACCGCCCAGTACATATCGAGCTCGAGTTTCACCAGCGCAGCGTCGGTCTGCGACGAGAGTATGTCGTAGCCTGTCGTGCCATCGACCGGCGCGAACTCGAAGTCATGATTGTGATACGCGAACTGAAGCCCGGCGGTCTTGGCCTGCTGCGCGCCGGTGTTGAGCCGCTCGGTGAGACGCATCCAATTGTCGCGGGTGCCGCGATACGTGTTGCCGACGAACGGGACGATCACGATCTCGTGTCCCATCCCCTTGGCGCGATCGAAGATCGCGGGCCACCCATCATCGGTGGCGGGCAGCGCTTCGTGGGTGGCGGGGGCGGTGAGTCCGTGTTTCTTCAGCAACTCGGTCCACCACGCCGGCGACTTGTTGTAGTAGCCCGCAAATTCGAGCTCGGTGATCCCGGCGGCAGCAACGGCCGCGATGGTGCCCTCGATATCCTTCGACAGCGCATTGCGAACCGTGTACAATTGCAATCCGATCCGACCGATGCGGCGACGCTCCTCATCGTCACTCGACGTCGCATACGCCAGCGCGGGCAACAGGGCGCTGCCAGCCACACCGGCGGCGAGCAGCCGCAGCACCTCACGACGCGAGAGCGCCGACTCGCTGAAGGAAGACGGTTGCATGTTCAGATTGCTCCGTTGGCGAGATGTGTGAGGGAATCTCCCGTCACGCGATACACGGTCCATTCATCTTGCGGGCGCGCGCCGAGTTTCTCGTAAAAACCGATCGCATCCGCATTCCAGTCGAGCACCGACCACTCCAGGCGTCCGCAATCGCGCGCCACGGCCAGCTGGGCGAGATACTGCAACAGCGCCTTGCCGATGCGGTGTCCGCGAAATTCCGGCCGCACATACAGATCTTCGAGATAAATCCCGGGGCGCGCCAGAAAGGTCGAGAAGTTGTGAAAGAACAGCGCAAAACCGGCCGATTCGCCGTCCCACACGGCCATGACCACTTCGGCGTAGGGGCGTTCACCAAACAGGGCGGCATCGAGCAGCGCGTCGGTCGCGATACACTCGTGACGCAGCTTCTCGTAGTCGGCCAGTCCCTCAATCAGCTCGCGAATCACGGGAACATCCGCCCGCGTGGCGGCGCGCAGTACCAGCGACATCAGCCGCGTCTCCGTTACTTCGAGGAAGTGGCCGGTAGCGCGAGGCGCGCCGCGATACGCGCGATACGCTTACGGTTCACGCCGAGATCACTCTCGCCGACACGTGACGCCGAGCGAAAACGATACACATGCGCGACCGGATCGACCACGATGTCGACGTCGTCGACGAAGCGGAACAGGAAGCTCGTACACTCCGCGTGCAGATGGCCATCACGTTCGACGGTGAGCTTCGTGCGCGGCTCGGCAAGCAGCGCAATCCTGGCCCGCGCCAGGGCCGCGACCGGCGCATCGGTGAACGGTACCGTGGGCACGCGTTGCGATTCGCGCGTGGCTTCGGTGGACACGCAGTTCGGCGACCCGGGACAGGGCGGTAGCGTAGTGTCGGCACTATTCTGCATGAGCGGATTCGAATGAAACGTGGCGAGTGAGGCGATGATCACGAGGCGCATCATCGTTTCACGAAGGTCCACTTCCTGGTGGACCGTGTGAGAATGGCATCGTACTCGCGCGTGCGTACGCGCACTTCCGGTAACACATCGATCGCGAGATGGGCCAACATCAACTCCGTGAGCAGAGGCGCGGAGACTTCACTGCTTTCGAGGGTGTACGTGCTTCCACCCACCGGGATGGAGACCACGCGCATTTTCGGCGAGCTCGCCGTGTGTCCCAGCTCGCGCATGCCATCGGACGTCAGCTGAATGAGCGAGTCGCCGCCGATCACGGCGCGTTCGGGCGTGTTGGCCGAGGGAACGAACCACACCTCGATGAATTTCTTCTGCGTCAGCGTGACCGGCACGAACTGGCCCAGACCGTTTCCCGGTGTGGTGGCGGAGAGACCGCGCAGCAGCGCGCGCGCCATGCCGCTGGCCAAGACCGTGTCGACCGGATCGCGCACTACAATGCCGCGGCGCGAGTTGGGTGTCGGTCCAGGGTTGCGCAGAGCGAACTGCACCTTCACCCGTATGCCCGGCGGGGTGTCGGTGAGTTCGCCGAAGATGCCGCGCCATTCGTTGTTCTGCTTGATACAGGTGAGCGACCAGCCGCGCTCCACGGCACCGAGTGCCCCGGCGCGCAGCGCATTCACGGTGGCCTCGAGACAGCGCAGGTAGCCGAGTACGTTTACCGCGCGGGACTCGCGCTCGGCGAAGATGCCTTCGAAGGTGGTGGGCGCCTTGGTAAAGTCCGGCAGCTTCTGCGTCTGCGTCTGCGTGGGCGTGGGCGGCGGCGGCGGTGTGGTGGTCTTCGGCTTCGCGGAGCCAGACGGTTGCGCCGGCAACACGGAGGCAGCAGCCCAGACGGCGCTCAGCGCGAGCGCCTGCGCAAGGCGACGGACAACGGCAGTCATGACGGCGGGCTGGAGAATCGGCATTGCGTGAGTAATCTAGCCACCCGAGCCGACGCACTGTCGTACTCGTTGGGTCCCGTGCAGCACACACGCCGGTGCCAGGTCAGCATCCATCGCTTTAACGCCTACGCCGCCGCAGCCTGAGGCGTCATCCCCGCCTTCCGCAGCACGGCCGACGCTTCGAGCCCCGTTAGCGTCTCGTGCTCGAGCAAGGCGTCGGCCAGCGCCTCCAGCGCCCCGCGACGTTCGCGAAACATCTGCAGCACGTCATTGTACGCGCACGCCAGGATCTCGCGCACATCGGTGTCCATGTTGGAGTGCATGGTGCCGCTCACCGGCCCGGAGTCGGGATCGAAGGTGATCAACCCCGTCGATGGCCCCATCCCCAGCTTGTAGACCATCTGCTTGCCGATGCGCGTGGCCTGCTGCAGGTCGCTGCTGGCTCCGCTCGTGACCGCGGCGCTTCCGTATACCAACTCCTCGGCGGCGCGTCCGCCGAGTGCCTTGCGGATCTGCCCCTCGAGGTAGTGGCGCGCGTGCAGGTGCAACTCGGCGTCGGGCTGAAAAAAGGCGACCCCCAGCGCGGTGCCGCGCGGCTGGATCGTGACCTTATGCAGCGGGTCGGTGGGACAATAGACCAGGCCGGCCAGCGCGTGCCCCGCCTCGTGCAATGCGATCAGACGCTGCTCGGCGTGTGAAACGACGAAGCCCTCGCGCGCGCGACCGAGGAGAACCCGGTCCCGCGCTTCCTCCATGTGCGACCAGGCCACCGAGCTCGCGCCGGTCTTCACGGCAAGCAGCGCCGCCTCGTTGAGCAGCCCTTCCAGATCGGCACCGCTCGCCCCTGGCATGAGGCGCGCCAAGCGCCCCATCTCGACATCGGCGGCGAGCGGCATCTGCCGCTTGGAGGCGTGCAGCGACAGGATCTCGGCGCGCTCGTCAACGCTGGGCAGCGCCACCGTAACCGAACGGTCGAAGCGTCCCTTGCGGAGGAGTGCCGGGTCGAGGTCGGCGGCGCGGTTCGTTGCCGCCACCACCACGATCCCCGAGGACGCGCTGAAGCCGTCCAGCTCGACCAGGAACTGATTCAGCGTACGGTCGTCCTCCGGGTGCCCACCGGTGCGCCCGCGTCGGCCGCCCAACGAATCGATCTCGTCGATGAAGATGACACCGCCCCCGGCCTTGCGTGCTTTGCGAAAGAGCGCCTTCACGCGCATGGTCCCGAGTCCCACGAACATCCCCGAGAAATCCGGCCCCGACATGGCGAAGAAGTTCGTGCCAGCCTCCCCCGCCAGCGCCCTGGCCATCAAGGTCTTCCCTGTGCCCGGTGGACCCTCGAGCAGGATACCCTTCGGCACCTTGGCCCCCATCCCGACAAAACGTTTCGAATCGCGCAAGAAGTCGACCACCTCACGCAGATCGGCGAGCGCGGCCGAATTGCCTGCCACGTCGGCGAAGGTGGTGCGGGTCCCGGAGAACTTGCCGGAGCCGACGTCGAAGTCACCGCCGCCGGCCGGCGACTGTCGCACGTATTGCGCATAGAGGACGAAGCCGACGCCGGTTGCGACGAGCAGGGTGACGAGGAGTGTGATCGCTTGCGAGCGATCCGGCGGGGGAGCGGCAAAGCCTACGGCGACGTTCGCGTTGGTGGCCGCCGCCACCAGCGCAGTCCCCTGGCCTGGGCCGTATTCGACGCGGATCTCGCGCGTTCCCGACGCCTTTGGCGCCACCAGCCACCCGCGCAACGCCGCACCAGGCCGGATCACGATCGAATCGACCTGGTGCGCCGACATCGCCGACAGCAGCTCGCTGTAGCGCATGGCGATCGGCGCCGGCGACTGCGAGGTAGGCGCGTTGTACGCGCGGGCGACGATGGCAAGGGCGGCAACGACGACGAGCGCGGCGGCGGTCCAGCGTGCAACGGGCGAACGGAAGGGAGCGAAACGCATCGGAAACCAGCAGCGAGGAGAAGGGGGTCTACAGACCGACTCGCTGGGGCGGCAGTTGTAACGGTACCTTGGCGACGCGCATCACTGACGCGGTCGAAATGAGAGGCTATCGAGAACGCGCCAAGCTGTTCTTCGCGGGCCTTCGCGATCTTCGCGGACTTCGCGCGAACCGCAGTGCGTGCGGCTGCCTCGGAGCGGTCGGAGAGCCGGCTGGTTCGCGCGAAGCTCGCGGAGCACGCGGAGCACGCGAAGAGACGCGAAGAACAGCAAAAGTATCGATCGCCTACGCCCCGCGGCCGTGCGTGACATCCGGCGACCAAGCTTCACCCAGCAGCACGCGCACCGCCGCATAATCCCGATCAAGCGCCGCCGCGACCACTGCACGCCCGCTGAGGGCCCCGATCACGTTGCCGGTACCCGAGTACCCTCCCAGCGCCCAGACGCCCTCACGGACCTGCTCCACCACCGGCAACCCACTCTCCGTGTACCCGGCGCTCGCCGCCCAGCGGTGAGTAATCGGAGCCACAACCTGCAGGCGCGTGCGCACGAACGCTTCGAGCATCGTTTGCACCGTATCGGTGGGCGTGGCGTCGTACGTCCACTCACTCGGCCCGCCCTGATCGCGGAAGCCGCCGATCGCGATCGAACCATCCGGCAACTGTTGCCAGTACTCGTGTCCGTCGCGGTAGTACATCGGACACGGCACCGTGATTTCCGTGGTCGGCGCCGTCGCCAGCATCGGCAAGCGCGCGGTGCGAACGCGGCCAGCCAGCTCGGGCAGCAACACTTCCAGCCATCCATCGATGGCCACGATCACGCGATGGCAATGCGCGGTACCTTGCGCGGTCTCCACGCGCGTGCCCTGCACCGCTGTGACTGGTGAGCGAGAGAACAACCGCGCGCCGTTCGCGACGGCGAATGCGTGTTACAGGTGGTGCTCGGTTGTCGCGAGCGCACACGCGGGCCCGACACGTGAGCGCCCGCGCCGAAACCCACCTCGCGTCGCCACGTACGATACGCCATGTCTCCCCTTCTCACGCTGACGCGCTCGTACTACGCGGGCGCTCTGGTTCAGCCACCGCACGCGCACGACGCGCTGCAAATCTCGATGTTGCTCACGGGCCGCGTCGAGGAAACGGTGGGAGGCACGACGCATGAGGCAGCACCACTGCACGTCGCGGTGAAAGACGCCGGGCTCGAGCACGCCAACCGATGGGCCTTAGGAGGCGCTACGCTGCTTCGACTCGAGGCGCGGGGGGCGAGCCTGGGGTCGCTCACCGGCCATGCTGCCGCCCCAGCCTGGCGCTGGCGCTTTGATCCCGTGGCGATTCGCGCCTTCCTGCGCCTCGCGGTCAATGTCCACCCTGAACGCGCGATAGAGGAGGATACGGACGGCCATGATCTGCTCGCGGCACTCGTCGCTGAGCCGCATGACACGCCGTGCCGGACGCCACCGCGATGGCTGACCGACGTGATCGAGCGACTAGTGGCCGAGTGGACGCCGACGCTCGATACGGGCGCGATCGCGGCGTGGGCTCACGTTCACCCCGTCTATCTGGCTCGCTGCGTGCGCCGCTGGTACGGCGTATCCGTGGGGGATTTGCTCCGCCGCGAACGGCTGCGGCACACCGTACAGCGACTCGCCAACAGCAGCGAGCGTATCGCGATGGTGGCCCATGCCAATGGCTTTGCCGACGAAGCGCATTGCACGCGTACGATACGGGACGCGTTGGGAGCCACGCCGGCGGCGCTTCGTCGCCAGCTGTGTGCGCCGGTAGCACCGCAGTCGACAGGCGTGCAGTTGGTTGCGCCGATTCAAGTGAGCGGCCGCACCGCCTGCTAGCGTGTCGGATGCACCGACACCTCGCCTTCTATACCATCCCGTTCACGGTCTCGCTCCTGAGCGCCACCGCCCTCGCTGCGCAGCCATCGTCGCGCCTGTCTGATACCGCGCTGGTACGTGCCGTCGACTCGCTCGTGCAGCACGCCATCGTGCGCGGGATCACACCCGGCTTCGGCCTCTCCGTCGTACGCAACGGTCACGTGCTGACGCTACAGGCCTATGGAATGGCGCAGGCGTCGCGCGGCATTCGCGTCACCGCGCAGACGCGCTGGTATCTCGCATCTACGTCCAAATCGCTCACCGGCTTCGCTATGGCGCTGTTGGCCGATCGCGGTACACTCCCATTCTCCACCAGCGTACGCGATGCGCTACCGGGCAGTACCTGGCATAGCGGGGTCGTGGTCGATTCGCTCACGATCGCACAACTGCTGTCGCACACGCACAACCTGACCGACAACGTGATCGTCGTGTCATCGGCGTTTACAGGAGCGATCCCCGAGCCGCAATGGCCCTCCCTGCTGCTCAGCGTGCCGGCGGCGAAACGCGCGGCGCTGATCTACAGCAACTTCGGTTACAACGTTGCCGGTATGATCCTCGACCGTCGCACACGCGGGGGGTGGCGTGCGTTTCTCGACTCCGCCGTGCTTCGCCCTGCCGGCATGCGGCATGCCACGGCGCGACTGTCGTCCGTACCTTCGGCGCTGCTCGCCATGCCACACGACTACGCGTCTGTGAGCTTCACGACCATGCTATTCGACAAGCGCGACCAGACCATGCACGCGGCCGGCGGGCATGTCGCCACGCTCGACGATATGGCCCGCTGGGTGCAGATCCACCTCGACAGCGGAGTGGTTGACGGTCAGCGCGTCTTTCCAGCGACGGCGGTACGTCTCGCGCACACGCTCATTGCTACGCACACCGAAAGTCGAGGCAAGCGATACGCCTACTTTGATCGCGAGGGCTGGAGTGCGGGGTGGGACATTGGCCGGTACGATGGAGAGCCGATGGTGAGTCGTTTCGGCGGATTCGCCACGATGCGCTCGCACCTGTCGTTTC
>NZ_JBDNFF010000043.1:0-17805 GCF_041689975.1 Gemmatimonas sp. | reverse complement strand
GGCACATCTCGATTGCCCTGGCGTCGGTTGTCTCAAGGTTGGCGAGACGGTAGGCGGCCCCGATTAGTGCCGGGTCAGTAGGTACTCGCGGTGTCATATTCAGCCTTTCGTGTGGATCTGGTAGTCGACTGGTCGTAATCGTGGAGCTGAAGGGTCAATTCACCTAGCGCTGACGACGTACCCAGCCGTGACCGTGCGTCTGGCTACAGTCTCCGTTCAGTCGGCATCAGTTGCGGAGAGGGTTTCGCGAAGCACGAACTTCTGGATCTTTCCGGTTGCGGTCTTGGGGAGCGGACCGAACACGACCCGCTTGGGTGCCTTGAACCGTGCGATCCGATCCTTGACATACAAGATCAGCTCCTCCTCCGAGCATTCGGCGTCAGGTAAAAGCGTGACGAACGCCACTGGCACCTCACCCCACCGCTCATCAGGCGAGGCGACAACCGCGCATTCAAGAACACTTGGATGAGACGCAAGCGCCTGCTCCACCTCGATGGAGGCGACGTTCTCACCGCCAGAGATGATGACGTCTTTGGCGCGATCTCGGAGTTCGATATAGCCGTCAGGATGCATCACACCCAGGTCGCCCGTCCGGAACCACCCAGCGATGGAGGCTGACGCTGTGGCCGCATCGTCGAGGTAGTAGCCCAACATGACGTTGTCGCCGCGGAGCACGACCTCACCGACCGTCGATCCGTCCCGCTCGACATCACTCCCGTCGGGTCGAACCATTCGGACGTTCTCGCTGACGAGATTGCCGACGCCCTGCCGGGCGCGGAGCTTGGATTGCGCCTCAGCCGACAGCCCGTTCCACTCGGTACGCCACTCACAGATCGCCGCTGGACCGTACGTCTCGGTCAGTCCGTAGAGGTGCACAACGTCAATGTTGAGTAGCGCCAGCCGGGCGAGGAGCGTCGGTGACGGAGGTGCCCCACCGGTAGCCACCGTTATTGCCGCCTCCACTGGACCGTCGGCGGCTGCACTGTGGTTCAGGAGGTCGGTCAGTACCGTTGGTGCCGCGTTGAAGTGCGTCACCCCACGGGTACGGATGGACGCCCAAATCTCCTCGGGATTCACTTTTCGAAGTCCGACGTGCAGCCCTCCGGCGGCGGTGACAGCCCAGGGGAAACACCACCCGTTGCAGTGGAACATCGGAAGCGTCCAAAGAAAAACCATCTCGGTGCTGAGCAGCAGTTGCGACTGCATCGCGATGCTCTGAAGGTAAGCGCCCCGATGAGCATACATGACGCCCTTGGGTCGGCCCGTGGTACCGCTTGTGTAGTTCAGCGATAACAGAGACCACTCGTCGTCGAGGTGGTGGCGGAACGGAGTTGCACGGGCGAGGTGTCGTTCATAGTCGCTGTCGGGTCCGCCCGCCACGACGATTGCGATACCCGACGTTCCTACCGAGTCCCGGGCCAGCTGGAGCAGGCCCCGATCAACGATCAGAACCTTCGATCCTGCGTGATCCAGGATGTACTCGAGTTCGCGGGCGCTGAGCCGGGTGTTCAGCATGTTCAGCACGGCTCCCGCACCCGGCACTCCGTAATGGGCTTCGAGTGCCACGTTGGTGTTCGGGGCCAAGACTGAAACCCGGTCTTTTGGCTGGACCCCGAGATCTCGAAGCGCACCTGCCAGGCGGTCGGAACGATCCCCCAGGTCCGAGTACGTGTAGGCGATGTATTCGTCGACGTAGGCCGGACGGTCGGCGTAGACCTCCCGTGAGCGATCGAGGAAATGGAGTGGCGTGAGCGGAACGGGACCGAACGGGAGCTCACCCATCGAGTACAGCTTTGCGAAGTTCGTTGCGGCGAAGCTTTCCGTTGACGGTCTTCGGCAGCTCGTCAACGAACTCGACACGGCGCGGGTACTTGTAAGGCGCGGTCACCTTCTTGACGTACTGCTGCAACGCCTCGGCGGTGGCCCCTGACGCCTCGGTGCCGGGCACCAACACCACGAATGCAACCACGACTTCACCACGTTTAGGGTCGGGCTGCCCTACGACAGCGCACTCAAGCACATCGGGATGCGAGATCAGAGCGTTCTCGACCTCCTGCGGCCCGATGCGATATCCCGAGGAGTTGATGATGTCATCACTCCGGCCAAGGTAGAAAACATCGCCTTCCGCGTCGATCTCGACGTTGTCGCTGGTCTGAAACCAACGCTCATCATCGATCTCGATGTAGCACGTGGCGGTGCGGTCCGGCTCGAGGTGGTATCCGAGCATCAGCTGCGGACTGGGCGCGGCGATCAAGAGTTGCCCCGACGCCGACCTGAACTGAACCGCATTCGCTGCGTCGAGAACTGCGATCCTGGTCCCCGGGAGTGCTCGTCCCATCGAACCGGGCTTCACGGGTCGTCCCGGGATGTTCGTGACTGTCATCAGCGTCTCGGTCTGGCCGTACCCGTCAAGCACGGCGACACCCGTTAGCTCTTTCCAGCGGACGACCACCTCGGGGTTAACGGACTCACCCGCCGACACTGTCGATCGCAACCGACTGAACCGAAAGGGACCGGGCTCTAAGATTAGCCGTCTCAGCTCGGTGGCAGCGGCACAGAACACGTCAACGCCGAGCGACTCGATCAACTGGAGCCGCCGAGCGGGTTCGAACGGGCCGTCGTACATGACTGTCGTTGCGCCGCGGCTGAAGGGGCCAAACAGGATGCTGGTGCCGGCCTTGGACCATCCTGTGTCAGCCGTGCACCAGATGACGTCGCCACGATTGAGCGACAGCCATTGCTCGGCTGCGACACGCCAGACGAACAGCGCAGCCGCCGCGTGCAGCACTCCTTTCGGACCACCAGTCGAACCCGAGGTGTAGTAGAGGATCGCAGGGTCGCTCGATCGGACTCGAGCAGCCGCGACGTCGACAGAGAACTCGTCAAGTGAGCGGTAGTCCAGCCATGCGTCCATAGGCCCGCCCACCGCTATTTTCACTTCGAGCGTTTCGAGTCCACCGAACTTGGACGCATTGGCCGCAGTGGTGACCACTGCTCGGGCACCCGAGTGCTCGACTCGATACGCCAGATCGCTGGCCGTGAGCATCGTATACACGGAATCGGCACACAACCCAATCGGGTGCATGCCACCATCGTGACGATCCACTCGCTTGACCGCGGCAGCATGACGATTATCCGATCCCCGGGGATGATCGATGCGTCCGACATCATCGCAGCGAGGCGTTTCGACTCCCTAGAGATGTCGGCGTAGGTCCGTCGGGTGACCGCACCGGTGGCGTCAGCGACGATCACGGCCTCGAGGGACGGATCATCGGCCCAGTGGTCGACGACATCAGTGGCGAAATTGAAGAACTCTGGAACATCCCAGTCCGTCCAATGCGTCACCATTTCATCCTCCAGAGGTGCTGACTCATCGCATCCTTTCCTTTCAACGGTATTTGACTTAACCGGCCGTCGCATCAGCTCGGAGCGATGTGCCTGCGACGAATCCGGCGTCCAGCCATGCCCAGAAGCAATCAGCCACCTCGACATCGGTGAACTGTCCATCCGGGCGGAACCATGTGTAGGCCCAGTTGCACATTCCAAACATCGCCAGCCCTGCTAGCTCTGCGCTCGGCACCTTGTACTGGCCGGCGTCAATCCCGGACTGGATGTACCCAACGATCAATCGGAAGTAGTCGGCGCGCTTAGGTTCGATCTTCTCGCGGTACTGCGGTGGCAGCTCGCGGTAGTGCTCAAAGAAGACGCGGACGTGGCTGCGGTGTGAGCCCATCAGTCGAATGAGGTCACGGGTTGTTTCATGTAACATTTCATCGTACGGAGAGTTATTTTCTTCGCGATCGCGCTGCTTACTGAAGAGCAGTTCGACGAACTCCTCATGGATTAGCGAGAGGATTTCCTCCTTGCTGCGTACGTAATGGTACAAAGATGGCTTCCTCAAGTTCACGGCACGAGCGATATCCTCCATGGTCGTCTGGTGATAACCATGCTCATCAAAAAGAAAGGCCGACATGGTCACAATATCGTTAATTCGGTCCTTGTTCATCCCAAACTCCAGCCGCCATCCATTGTCAGGGTTGATCCCGTCATGTAGGTACCGTCAAAGACCAGGAAGGCTATGCCCTTCGCTATCTCCTCTGCCGTTGCTGAACGCGCCATTGGGATCTCTCCCATCACGCGGTTCCGTCCACGCTCCGGCAGTCCGGCCGTCAAGTCCGTCGCAACATGTCCTGGAGCGATCACGTTGACCCGGATGCCATCACGGACGACCTCTTTGGCCAGTGACTTGGCGAAACTGATGATTCCCCCCTTCGCCGAGGAGTATGCGGTGTCCCCCGGGAACCCGATGATGCCGACCACCGACGACACCATCGTGATGCTGGGTACCTCAGATCGCCGGAGCATCCCGAGCAGCAGTTTGGTGATCCGGTAGGTGCCTCGAAGGTTGGTCTCGACTACCTCCCACCAAGTGTCATCGTCGATGGTGCCGACCCGACCGCCGGCCCAAACCCCGGCGTTGAGCACAACGGCGTCGATCTGTGGTCCATTGTCGACCGATTTCGAAAACGCCATCAACGATTCCGTATCACTGAGGTCGAGCTGCCGGATCTCGACCTTCACGCCAAACTCCTCGGCTTCCTTTGCCGTTTGTTCGGCCATCTCCCTGTCTGACCGATACGTCAGCACCACGTCCGCGCCGCGCCGCGCGCACTCGATCACTGAGGCCCTCCCGATACCTCGGGAGCCGCCGGTCACGAGGACTCGGCTCGGAAGTACGATGTTGGAACCATGCGATTCATTCACGGGTCGGCCACCCGCCGAGATGTAAACCGTTCGAGCCGATCCTGAGTGTCAGCGATCTCGTAGTTCCTCGCCCGCTCAGTTTCCAGGCCCTGCCCGAGGAACGAGTTGTCGGACGCGGCATATAGATCCTTGTAGGCAGATATTGCGTCGGAACTGTTGCCCGCAATTTCCTCGGCGAGAGCAAGAACGTGGCTACGTAGCTCAGCTACCGGAACACTTTCCGCCGCGATCCCGAAGGCCGCGGCGTCGCGTCCGGTGAACGTCCGCCCAGTGAATGACAGCAGACGCGCCCTGCCAGGCCCTGCGGCCCGCCCGAGGCGCTGGGTCATCCCCCAGGTCGGTCTGAGGCCCCATTTTGCATGAGTATCGCCGATGGAGGCCTCATTCGCTGCAATCATGACATCACAGGCCAACGCGAGTTCAAGTCCGCCTGTGAAGCACGCTCCATTTACCGCGCCGATGGTCGGGTGCGGCATTGTCGAGAGCACCGAGGTAACGCTTGCTGCGGCCTCGTCGAAGTCATCACCGACCCGGCCACCGCTCAGAGTTCGACGTTGGAGCTCCTGCAAATCGACTCCGGCGCAAAACGCCCGGCCCGCCCCGGTCAGGACCACTACCCTGACCGAGTTATCGCTAGCCAAGCCGTGGAGCACATGGGCGAGATCATCGAGCATCTGGACGGTCAACGCGTTTAACGCCGCCGGACGGTGCAACGTAACGATTACGCTGCTCTTGTTGCGTTCGACGTGGACCAGGTCAGACATGGCAGAAACCCATCATGACCCGCCTCCTGGCGTTGCGCCGTTGGGCGAAAATGTGGGATCGAACTTGCGTAACTCGGCTCGTGCGATGGTCATCTTGTGCACCTCGTCAGGTCCGTCGGCGAGACGCAGACCGCGGATCGATGCGTACATGTAGGCGAGCGGAAAATCCTGACTGACGCCGCCGCCACCGTGCACTTGGATGGCCCGATCGATGATCTTGAGCGCGACGTTCGGAGCGGCCACCTTGATTGCGGCAATCTCGGTCCGAGCGCCCTTGCTGCCAACGGTGTCCATTAGCCAAGCAGTCTTGAGCGTGAGTAAACGGACCATCTCAAGTTCGACTCGGCTCTCCGCGATCCAGTCCTGAATGTTTGATCGGGCGGCTAGAGGCCGCCCGAATGTTGTTCGAGCTAGCGCGCGCTCGCACATCAACTCGAGCGCTCGCTCGGCCGCTCCGATCATTCGCATGCAGTGATGGATTCGACCCGGCCCCAGCCTCGCCTGACTGATCATGAATCCGTCGCCTTCTCCCGCGATCAGGTTGCCAATAGGCACCCTCACCTGGTCGAAGTTCACCACACCGTGACCTTCGTTGTCGGTGTAGCCGAATACTCTGAGGTTTCGTTCGAACGTTAAACCTGGGGAATCGGCGGGCACCAGGATCTGGCTTTGCTGACGATGCGGCGCCGCATCGTCATCGGTCTTGCCCATGACGATCATTATCCGAAGGTTTTTGTGAAACGCGTTCGTGGTCCACCACTTGCGGCCGTTCAGGACGTAGTGATCACCGTCGCGTTCGATCCGCAGCGCCACGTTCGTGGCATCCGAGGAGGCCACATCAGGTTCGGTCATCCCGTAGGCGGAGCGGATCTCCCCTTCAAGTAGTGGGCGGAGCCACGTCTCCTGCTGCTCGATTGTCCCGAACATCGTCAACACCTCCATGTTGCCGGTGTCGGGAGCCGAACAGTTGAAGGCCTCGGGGCCAATGGGGCTGCGCCCCATGATCTCTGCCAGCGGGGCATAGTCGACGTTGCTGAAACCCTCCCCCCACCATCCCGAATGAGGCTGGAACAGATTCCACAGACCTCGCCGGCGGGCCTCGGCCTTCAGCGTTTCCATGATTGGAGCGTGGAAGAAGGGATCTCCCGAGGCCTCAACCTGTGCGGCGTGTGCGGACTCATTGGGGTAGATCCATTCGGCCATGAAGTCGAGCAGACGTTGTCGGAACTGGATGCACTTATCGGAGAACGTGAATTCCATGAATTGTCGTCTCTCTGCAGGAAGTAGGAGGGGTGGGTCGGTTGTCAGAGTTCGGTGCCCCAGTCGCCGGTGACAGCGAGCTTTTTGGCCTCGGGGAGCACCTCGCGGCCGAACCACTCAACCTGTTCCTCAAACTCGGCATAGCTGCGCGACGGGCAGATGGGCGCCATGATGAGCATGGCGTATCCATGGTCGGCGTACTTGGCCAGATCCTCGAGGATCTGGTCGGGGGCCCCCCCGAAATTCCACCGAGGTGAACGCTTTGACTCCTCGTCGTCTGCCGATGTCACCCGGAACGACGTCAGTCCGGTCATGACCACCTCGGAATGAGGACGACCGATCCGGTCCATCTCACCTCGGATCTCGTCACGCATGTCGTCGAGATCAGTGGGCTGGCAGGTGGCGCGCGTGAGCAACGGCATGAAGCCGTCGGCCCGACGTCCGATCATGCGAGCGGTGCTCTTGGCGGTGGCGCCAACGACAATCGGCGGGCGCGGCCTGCTGGCCGGCAACGGGAAGATCCCCATGTCCTCGAAGTCGAAGAACTCGCCGTGAAAAGTGACGACGCCGTCGCGCCACGCCAGGTCGTAGATCTGGAGACACTCCTCTAGGACTCGACCACGGACACCGTGATACGTGTGTCCCAAAGCCTCAAACTCCTCCTTCATCCAGCCTGCACCAACGCCGAAGATGAGCCGACCGTCGGAGAGGTAGTCGATCGTGCCGTACTGACGAGCATCGTGGAGTGGATGACGGTACGGGGCGATGAGCACGCTCGATCCCATCTTGATGCGGCTGGTGTTGGAAGCGATCGCCCCCATCACGACCGCTCCGTCGAGGATGTTCGGCTTCCGGGGGTAGTGACGCCGGAGTGGCCCGCCGATGGGTGACACCGACCCCGGCGACTCCTCGGGCACCGAAACGTGGTCGCCCATCCACACGGAGTGGAACCCGAGTCGCTCGGCCAACTGGGCCGATTGCACGGGCTTCATTTCCGAGGCATCCATCTCCTGATGCCACCAATCGGTCTCGTCACGATTGGTGACCCCGTGGGTATTGAGGAAGAGTCCGAGTTCCATTGCTTTGCTCCTTGTTGTCGGTCAGTCGTTCGACCGGTGGGCCTTGACGGGATCCACCGGATCGAAGTCGGCGAAGGCGGCAGTGGCCGCCTCCAGAAGGGTGAGGTCTGTTTGAGTGAGGGTGATCCGACCAGCCGAGAGCCACTGCTCGGCGTGCTGACCGGTGCGAGCTCCGACGATCACGCCGCTGACGCCGGGCTGGGCCATAACCCACCCGATTGCCGCGACGCCGGGGAACACGCCGTACCTCGCAGCGACCTCGACCAGAGCGGGTTGGGCGTCGAGCAGAGCGGAGAGCAATGGCTCGTGGACCTCAGGAGATTCGCGGCGCCAGTCCTGGAGCATGAGCGCCGCTCGTTCACGCGTGAGATAGCCGGTCAAGAGCCCCGACTGAAGCGGGCTGTAGGTGATCACTGCTCGCTTGCGCTCAGCGCACCACGGGATGATGTCGCGCAAAGACGAACGTCGGATCAAAGACAGGGGCGGCGAGACGACCGACACCGTGGCTATGCGCTCGCATTCGTCCATCTGTTCGACAGAGAAGTTCGAGAGTCCAGCGAAGCGCACCAACCCCTCGCTCACGAGGCTCTGCATCGCCTCCCATGAATCGGACAGCGCCGTACCGGCCATATCGGGCCAATGGAACAGGTAGACGTCGATATGGTCGACCCCCAACCGGTCCAAGGATGCCAAGCACTCGTCGCGGATCGAGTCTGGCCGCAGACTGCGCTCGGGCATCGCTGTGGAGTCGTCGGACACAGCCACCAAACCGCACTTCGTAATGATCAGCGGTCGGTCCCTGGGGGGGATCGATGAAATCGCCCGCCCAATGATGAGTTCGGAATGACCGAACCCATAGACGGCAGCGGTGTCGATCCAGTTCACTCCGTGGGAAACCGCTGTGCAGATGGCCTCGACAGTGTCAGCATCAGACTGCATGCCAAGGCCGAACACGTATTTGTCCCCGCCGGCCGCCCATGACCCGAACCCGAGCACGGACACGTCGAGACCGGTCGAACCGAGCGGTCGGTACTCAATGTCGGGCGCGGCGCTCATGGGGTGGACCCCCTCAAGCGCATCCGCTCGCCACCATCGTCGAAGACGTCAAGCGCTATCGACGCGGTCACCGAAATGTTTGGTTCATTCACCACCTGCGGCACCCGCAGGTCGGCGGCCACACTGCACAGCGCATAGGCAGCTGGGAACGAGTATCCGTACGCCTCGACGATCCGGAGCGAAAGTTGCCGGACGGCCGATGCGGCGGCACCGCGCAGGCGATCAGGGTCGTCGCTCGGCGGATAGCCGAGGGTGGTGAGCACCGCGCTCGGCATCACGACCGGTCGAGGAGTGTGCTCAAAGAACGGGAGCGTCGCGACCGGATCGGCTGCCGACGAATGGAGCCGCACCCTGAGTCGGGCCACCGATCTCATCTCGATCGCCGTCCCACACACTTCACCGTCCCCCTGCGCGAAATGCGCATCACCCAACGACAGCAGTGCGCCCGGCTCCAGCACTGGGAGATATGCTCTGGCGCCCGCGCCCAGCTGCTTCAGATCTATGTTGCCTCCGTGTCGTCGCGGTGGACCCGTGCGCAGACCCTCCGAGCAAACTCTTGCGGTCGACGGGATGGCCGAACGGGGTTCAGTGGGCGAATGAGCAGCGTCTGCCTCCTGGAGGAGCACCTCAGTGATCATCGATTCCGAGGGTGCCACGCCCATGATTCCGAGGAACGGATCACCGGCGATCCTGACTCCCTGGAGTTGCGCGGATCGCGCCCAGCCGTCGGCCAAGTCCCAGTGCACCAGGAACGGTTCGTCGAGTTCCCCGTCGAGCAATCCGAGACCAGGCCGCTGCGAAGTGAACCCGTAGTCGGGTGCGATCACCTCGATGACTTCAATCTCGAGCAGGTCACCCGGCTGAGCGCCTTCGATCCAGATCGGACCTACCAACGGATGGATGCGACCGGTGTCGATCGACAAGATGTCGTCCGACGACGAGGACCGACCGAGCTGGCCATCGAGCGCGTCGCGCGTCGCCACTACCAGCACATCGCCCGATGCGCAGCGCACGACGGGTTCGATGTCCCAGTGCCAGCGGTTGTGACCTGTCGTCGGTGCGTCCCCGAGGGGGAGATCGGTATCGGCGTCGAGCGTCACGACAGCCATCGATCCATCCCCCTTCGTTCCAACTTCACGAGATCGACCAGCCGAGGGTCACGGGGTGCCCGACGTGTCGAGTTCACCTTGGAACCAGCCGTGACGTTGCTCGATACTCGACGCAAGCTGCAGCAGCAGTCCATCGTCGAACCGTTTGGCTGTGGCCATGATTCCGACTGGGATCCCATCGACTCCCGCCATCGGCAACGAGATCGCTGGGTGGCCCGTCAGGTCGGTCGGCGACGTGTTGGCGAGGACGCCCCAACCACGGAGCACGAACTCGATCATCGACAACCCTGCATCAGTCTCATGAGGAAGCCCAGGCGTGGTCGGCATCAGGAACGCGTCGCATCCTGAGAGTGCGTCGTCATAACTGGCTGTCAGGCCCGGCCGGAGGTTCTGTGCCTGGGAGTAGATCGCACCGCCGTACTGACGTTGGAGGTACAAGCCCAGGATCAGCATGATCTTCGACTGGGGCGATAGCTGATCGGCGCGGGTCGCGAGGCCCTGATGGAGCGCCGCAGCGAATTCGGGCCAGTATCGACCCTTCCAGCCATAGCCGCTACCACCGCTCGAGGCAGTCGCTGCCATCCCCTCAAGGAATGTCGCGAATCCAATCGCCCCTGCCTGGAGATGCCCGGGAGCACTCACGTCGACGATCCGGGCGCCCATCGACGCGAGCTTCGCCACTGACTCACGAAACGCTTGTTCGACCGTCGGATCGACGCCGAGTGCCGGGTCGAGGCCCTCGACGAGCACACCGAGCGTCATGCCGTCAAGCGAGTCCGAGGCACCATCGACCCGGGCCAGATAGTTCTCCGTGGGCACCTCATACTGACGCGGATCCGATGGATCCTTCCCACCGATGACGTCGAGCAAGACCGCCACATCGCGTGCCGTACGACCCATCGGGCCAACGTGATCAATGCTTGGGTCGAGGCCAATGATTCCGGTATATGGCACGAGCGAGTGTGTGGGCTTCAGCCCCAGAACACCGCACCAAGACGCAGGAACCCGAATCGAGCCACCCTGATCCCCGCCGAGCGCCATATCGATCCAACCGTAATGCAGCGATGCTGCCGAACCGCCCGACGAACCTCCGGTGGTGCGAGTCACATCGAACGGGTTCAGTATCGGTCCATAGAAGCTCGTGTCGCCACCACCCGACAGCGCCAGGCAGTCGGTGTTCGTGATCGCCACGATCTCGGCACCGGCCTCGAGCATCCGTCGGACGACAAGGCTGTCCTCCTTCGGAACGAAACCCTCTAGCACCGGCGAGCCTGCGGTCAAAGGGATCCCTGCCACCGCGATAGTGTCCTTCAGGGCGATGCGCTTCCCAGCGAGTAGGCCGTCCCCGCCGGCGGTCACCTCGCATCGCCGCACGATGGCGTTGTATGGATCGGCCTCTGGAACCGGACGTCCGAGGTTGCGGCGGGTGCACTCGAGCGGATCTGGAGGCTCGTCGGGCCCATATCCAAGTTCGTCCAGCGTCAACAACAACTCATGAGCGAGCGCGGCGAAGGCAACGGCATCATCGTCGTCGAGCTTGATTCCGAACACACCACCGAGGATTCGAACCTCATCGGGTCTTATGCGGCGCAGCATGGGATTCCTTTCGATGTTTGTATTTTTGTGGTCATTCGCGGTATTGCTGCTTGACCCAGCCCTGCTCCCACGCCGACACATTGTGGAACTGGGCACGGACGCGCTCGAAGCGCCAGCCGTCAGCAGTCTTGACGAAATCGTCGTGGTAGGCGCACGAAATGATCACCGCTTCCGGATCTGAACTCATCGACGACTCGACGGCGGCCATCGTGGCGAATTCGATCAGGATCCATCGGCCCGATGCCTTGGTACGGTCTTCGTTGAGGTTGATGATTGGGTTGACCATGTAGTGCAGCGCCCAATGGATTTGCGAAGGCAACTCACGGATAAACTTCGCGATCTCATCGATGCCGTGGTATTCCCCGAAGGCATTGCTCTCCCATGCGGAGTTCTCGACAAATAGCTTGCGGAAGCCCTCGGCGTCGTAGTTGTCGTCGCAATAAAAGGCGTAGGCGCTCTTCAAGTTTCGAATGGATTCGAGATCCTCGAGGCGGCCGAGACGCTCTTCGACGGAGAGACCTGGCTGCGCACCAAGGAAGAGTGAGTTGCTGATCATGTCAGTTCCTTTGCATTTAGTTGTGTGATTTCGTTTTCTGGATGCATTGCAGGAGGTATTGGGGTCAGGGATGGGGGAGGGCGGTCCCTCCCCCATCCCCGACACTTGTTCAGCTGCGTGTCATCTCAGAGACTCGGTAGTACTGGGTCGTGTACCAGCCCCACCCCTCGAGATCGGTGCTGATACCAATCAGGTAGTACGGCTCGGTGATCCATGCGTTTGGTGCATCGGCATGGACGATCCTCTGAACCTCCTCATGGAAGGCCAAGCGCTCATCGAGGTCAACGATTCCGCGGCCTTCTTTGAGCAACTCGTCGACCGTGGCGTTCGAGTAGTTCTGGTAGTTCACCGCCTGTTCTGTCTCGTACAGAAGGGTCAGGCCGTAGTTGGGGTCTGGCTCAATCGGGAAGTCCAGCCAGAGGGCGAAGTCGGCTTCCCTTGACTGGACAAAATCCGAGTGCGGACCAGGCGGCTGGCTCTTTAGCGTCACGTTGATGCCCAATTCAGCCAGCGACGTCTGCATCAAGATCGAGAGATTCTCCTGCACCGGGTCGCCGGAGTTGAACGCCAGCTCCACGTCGAACCCATCGGGGTATGCGCTGTCAGCGAGGTAACCCTTGGCCTTGTCGATGTCGTAGGTGTACTCGTCGTGGTCGACGAAGCCTGGATAGACACTCGGGATGACACCCTGCCAGTTGTTTGCCATGCTTTGGTACGAGAACTCGACGATGTCGTCGCGTGGGATTGCCGTGTTCACCGCACGACGTACGTTCACGTCGTCGAAGGGAGCCTTGGCGTTGTTCATCACGGCGTAGATCGACAGATTGCTTCGCACGGCGCCACCCACCGCAGTCTCAGAGCCCTCGAGTGAGGCGATCTCCTCGGGCGATAGGCCCTCGGCCATGTCCACGTCACCGCTCTGAAGCAACGCCAGACGGTTGGACGACTCTGGCACGACTTGGAAGATGATGTTCTTGATCGACGGCTCACCGCGCCAGTAATTCGGATTCGCCTCGAGCACCACCTCCGAGCCAGCGTTCCAGCTGGTCACCTTGTACGGACCGAAAGACCCACCGTTGAACCCAACCCATTCGGTGGCCCAGGGGTCGTCGTCCGTGGCGTGCTTCTGCACCTCGGTCGAGTCGAGCCAGTACCAGTACATGTTGGCGTTCACGCTGCAGATGATCGGCATTGGCGTATCCCCCGTGATTCGCACGGTGTAGTCGTCGACCTTCTCCCATTTCGAGAGGTCGGCCGCATTCGCAGCAGTGTGAATGAACGCACCGATCGCGCCGAGGGCGAGTGCTCGTTCAGCCTTGTAGAGCACGTCATCGGCGGTGAACTCATTCCCATAGGGCGAGATGACACCCTGTCGCAGGGTGTAAGTCGCCTCCAGGCCGTCGTCCGACAGCTGGCAGTCCTCAATCAGGTTGCCTTCGTACTCGGGACCGCCAGCTGCTTCGCCGAAGGCCGGATAAGTGAAGCCGGGAATTGCTGTCGGATCGGCGATAGTCGCGTCAAACGGATAGTCAGCCCGCACCCATTCAGCGCCGAGTTCCCAGATTTGACCGCCGATCGTCCACGTTTGAGGTCCAGCCTGGAGGTCGACGTCAATGCCCTGTGGCGTTCCAGGGATGGCAATGACAACGGTGTCGCTGCCGCCGGAGTCGTCACCCGCCTCAGCTCCGGTATCACCACCACCGGCGGCGTCGGTGCCAGTTACACCGTCGGTGCCAGTCACACCGTCGTCGGATGATGTGTCGTCGCCACTGCCGCACGCTGCGATCAGCAGCGTTGAGGTGATGAGTCCGGCGGTAAGCCGTAACCCGAATCTACGATATGTCATTAGATTTCCTTTCAGAGTGAAATTTGTTTCGCTACTTGGTGGATTGGCGCGCGGTCTCAAGCTCCCCCTAGAACCCCCAGACCCGCGGACCGGTTCGCCCGGCCAGCAGCGAGTTCAGTGTTGGATTTCGATGCAAGATCGGACGAATGGATGCAGGCGGTTCGATGGTTCTCGCCGACATCCACATAGCCCGGGAAATGTTCAAGGCACTCTTCGGTTCGGAGCGGACAACGGCTATAAAACGGGCATTCATCTTTCGGGTTCACCGCGCTCGGGATCTCTCCTTCGACGACGAACGGATCCAATGGAGCGCGGGGATCGACCGGGAGCACTGCGCTCAGAAGCGCACGGCTATACGGATGCGACTGTTGGGCGAACAACTCCTCGGTTGGGGCGATCTCCACGAGCCGACCGAGATACATGATTGCGACTCGGTGGCTGATTCGCCGGACCGCTGTCAGGTCGTGCGAGATGAACAGGAACGAGGTCCCCAACTCCGCCTGGATCCCTTGGAGGACATCGAGGAGTGCAGCGCGGACCGTCGAGTCCAGCGCCGAGGTCGGCTCGTCGAGGACGACAAGCTTGGGTCGGGTCACTAAGGCGCGACCAACCCCGATCCGTTGGGCCTCGCTGCTCGTAAGTTGTGCCGGGTAGAGACCCAGGCTCGTCGAGTCCAGCCCGACCAACTTGAGTGTTTCAAGCACCCGCTCCCGGCGCTCGCGCTTCGACAACTCGCCCTCAAGCACTAAGGGCTCCTCAAGGGTGGCCGACACGGTGCGTCGAGGATTCAGCGAGGCGAGCGGCTCCTGGAAGACCAACTGCATCTTCGAACGCATCCTGCGGAGTGCCTCATCGCCCTGGGTGGTGATGTCAACGCCGTCGAAGATGATCGAACCGGAGGTGGGTTCGATGATCCGAAGGATGCACCGCCCAGTCGTGGTCTTTCCCGAGCCGCTCTCGCCGACCAGCCCGAGGGTTTCTCCCGCACCCAGCTCGAACGAGATCCCGTTTACCGCCCCGACAAAGGCGTCCTTCGAGATCGGAAAGCGCTTGGTGAGGTCGGTGACCCGCAGCAGCTCAGACATTGTGTACTCCCCTCGCGACGTCGGCTTGGACAGCTGCGAGGAGTTCCCGCGTGTGGGCGTGACTCGGGTCGTCGAAGATCTCGAGCGTCCTTCCGAACTCGACGAGCCTGCCCTGGTGCATCACTCCCATCCATGTGCAGTAGTGCGCCACGATCGCCAGATCCCTCGTAACGATGAGCTGTGCTGCACCTTGAACATCGGACAACTCCGCAAGCAGGTCGAGCACCTGACGTTGGACCGTCACGTCAAGGCCGGAGGTCGGCTCGTCTGCGATTAGTAGCTTCGGTGAGTGGAGCAGGGCGAGGGCGATGCACACGCGCTGTGCCATGCCCCCGCTCAACTCGTGTGGATACTGCCGGAGCCGTCGCTCTGGATCGGAGATCCCGACCTGTTCGAGCGCCGCACGACACCGTGACTGCACGGCCTCTTTGTTTAAGCCTTTCTCGTGGAGGCGCAACGTCGTCGCCATGATGCTGCCGATCCGGACCAGCGGATTGAGCTGGGCCTTCGGATTCGGCAGAATCGCGGCCATGGTTTTGCCTCGGAGGGTTCGCAGATCTTTCGGTGCCATGTCGCTCAAGGACGATCCCATCACCGAGATGTCACCGGACACCACCTGTGCGTTCTCCGGGAGGATCTGCAGGATTGATCGGACGAGGACCGACTTGCCGGATCCGGTCTCTCCGACGATTCCGACCCGGTCTCCTGGGTTGATCACCAGCGAGACCCTGTCCAATGCCAAGGAGTCGGGTTCCGCGCTGTCGAACTGGACTGTCAGGTTGGCGACCCTCAAGAGCGTCATGTCCGAGATCTTCGGATGCTCTCGCACTTGTCGGTCTGGATGGTGGTGGTCTTCACGCAACTCGAGTGCGTGATTCGGAACCGAGAGTGCAGCGACTGGAGCGTTGGGGGTGTTTGTGACTGCGGTGACACCACCTGTCGCCGGTGAGGACTGCGGATCGAGCGAAGCCATACCGCCACCAGTGACCCTCCCCGCCGCGAAGCCACCGGTGATCAGTCGACCTATCGTCTCGCCGAAGATGGCAAAGGTGAACACGGTGATGGCGAGGAAGATCCCTGGGAACACCGCAGGCCACCACTGCCCGGTGACAAGGAACCGCGAACCGCCTGCGATCATCGCCCCCAACTCGGGGGTCGGAGGACTTACGCCGGCACCGACGAAACTCAGTCCAGCCGTCAACAAAATCGCGAATCCGATCGTGACCGAGATCTGGACGATGACTGCGGGCACCGCATTCGGCAGAAGGTGTCGATAGCCGATCCGGAAGTTGGAGTTTCCTATCGCCTGGGCCGCCTCTGCGTACGGACGACTTTGGAGGGTTAGGACCTCCGACCGCACCAACCGGATGAACACCGGGAGGTTCACGAAGGCGATGGCCGCCACAATGTTGACGGAACTCGTTCCTCGTGTGGCCACGAGCACCATGGCGAAGATGAACACTGGGAAGGCTTGGATGACGTCGAGGATGCGCAATGCCGCTTCGGCGAGGCCCCGGGACCCCCGACCGTTCGAACGTGTGCCTTCGAGTTGCGCGATCAGTACCCCGATGAGCGAGCCGAGGATAACGGAGATCGATGTGGCGATGACGGCGATGGCCACATCGACGCGGAATGAGGCGAGCACTCGTGAGAAGATGTCCATGCCGTTGGCATCGGTGCCGAAATAGTGCTCCCAACTCGGGTGCAACAGTCTCCATCTCGGATTGGCCTTTTCGGTGGGCTTTGGCGCGATCCAAGGTCCGATGACAGTGAGCGTCAGGATCACAAACATTGAGACCGTGATTATTCGCTCGAAACCCGACAGCAGACCCCATAGGCGCAGCAGTAACGGCGTTCGATTGCTGATCTCTATCGCACCATCCTCACCACTGGGGATCTGATCCGCATCAAGCATTTGCCACCTCCAGCACCGATTTGCCTGCCGCTACCCGCGGGTCTGATATGAAGTAAACGAGGTCGACTGCCAGGTAGACGAGCATGGTGAACACCGCCGCTACCAGCACGAAAGCCTGGATTGGCGCATAGTCAGAGGAAGTAACCGACTGAACCGCGTATTGGCCGACTCCGTTAAGGTTGAACACGGTCTCGATCAGCACGGCCCCGCCGAGCAGATATCCCGAGATCACTCCCGAGATCACGATCACCGAGGGCGCAGCGTTACGGAACGCTCCTAGCAGGATCCGCCAGCGCGGTAGACCGAGCGCCTCGGCGTAATAGCTGTAGTCGGACCGCAGAGCCTCGGCCATCTTCGATTGCGTCATCTTGAAGATGGGCGCGCCGTACACGAAGGCCAACGTGATGACAGGAAGGATTAGATAGGTGAACGCAGACCAGGCCGTACTCACGTCGCCAGCGAGCAGACCGTCAACCGTATAGAAGCCAGTCACCCTCGGCGGCGGGGACTCACCTATGGCTACGCGCCCAGCCGGTCCCGGTGCCCAGCCAAGTCGAGTGAAGAACACATATATCAGGAGTAAGCCGAGCCAGAAGTCCGGCAAGGCACCGGCGACCATCCCGTATCCGTAGGCCAACTTCTTTAGTGCCCGCACTACGAGGCCGCCACCACGTATCGAGGTGGCTATAGCGAAGGGGATGAAGACAATCACGACGACTAGTGTGCTGTCAGGTTGTTTCGCTAAGAAATCTGTGATTTCGGGAATTTTCGTGTT
>NZ_JBDNFF010000042.1:0-14527 GCF_041689975.1 Gemmatimonas sp. | reverse complement strand
AGCGTCCACGTTCGGCAATGCGGCGGATTCGGTCGGTCTGTTTGCACTCATACCGACCACGACGAGTCTCGTGACGGACCTGCGCCGCATCCTCGATCTCGCGGCCGCTGGTTCGTTCGCCGGCGTCGACTCCACGCTGCTACTTCCCTCGGCCAGCGGCGTCCGTGCGGTCAACGTGCTGGCGCTTGCCCGCACCTGGAGTACGCTGCCCACCAATGTGCCGCGCGCGATCGCCTTCAGGATCGGTCTCGAAGGCGCGCAACCGGCGGAACTGCGCTTCCACTCCAGCAAAGCGGCTGCCGCGTTGCGTCCGCGTCTGCGTATCACTTATCTCCCGCGTTCGGAGTTCGCTCTCCCGTGATCCGCATCCGACTCCGATCCTTCGTTTCACCTGCGTCGCTGGCGCTGCTCGCCGCCGTGGTGACGGTATCGACGGCCAGCGCGCAAAGCTCCATCGGCATGCAGGGCTTCGGCTATCCCGTGGGCGGCGGCAGTGTCCGGACCAACGGAACCGGCGGTGCCTTCGCGGAATTCGACGCGCTCACGCCGACGAACCCGGCGGCGCTCGGTGGCCTGACTCGCACGGTGATCACTGCGCAGGCCGAACCGGAGCTGCGTAAGCTCACCGGGAACGGCGTGAGCGAGAAGAGCACGCTGCAGCGCATTCCGCTCATCATGCTCATCTTTCCCGCGCGCCGTGGTGTGGCGGTCGGATTGAGCGCGACGACCTTCCTCGACCGCACGTTCTCGACGGCCACCACCGGCAGCGCGCGGATCGACGGCATCAGCATACCCACGAGCGACCGGACGGACGTGCGCGGGGCCATCAACGATCTCCGTGCCGGTGCCGGTTGGCAGATTTCGCCGCGCTTCCGGGTTGGCGTCGCGGGGCATCTCTACACCGGCGAAAATCGCGCTACTCGTGAGCGCGCGTTCGCGGATACGCTGAAGCTCGGCAGTGTGATCGATTCGTCGCGTGTCACGTATTTCGGAACGGCACTGTCCGTCGGTGGCGAAGCGACGCTCGGCAAGGGCTTCACGGCGCTCGCGTCATACCGCCGCGGCAATGAGATCAACGCGCGCATCCGCGACACGATCGTCTCGAAGGCCAGCGCCCCCACGCGCACCGGCGCGGCGCTGCGCTACGACGGTATCGTCGGCTCGGTGTTCGCCGTCGGTATCGAGCAGATCTCGTGGTCCCGAATGGCATCGCTCGGATCGGCGACCATTGCGCCCACCGATGCCATGAACTGGCACGCCGGAGCCGAAGTGGCCGGACCCAAGTTCCGTGGCCTTCCGGTGCTCGTTCGCGCCGGATACGCACGCAACGAACTGCCGTTCGGCACGCCCGGACAGACCGCCAGGGAGAACCGCTTGTCGGCGGGACTTGGTCTGCCGGTCGCTGGTGAAGACGCCACGCTCGATCTTTCCGTCCAGCGCGCCAGCCGCACGATGTCGGGTAGTGGCTTCAAGGAATCGGCGTGGTTGCTTGGCATCGGCATTCAGATCCGTCCGCGCAACTGACCGATGAGTGATACTCCCGTGACCGGAACTCCCGTGGCCGGAACTCCCGTGGCCGGAACTCCGCGCCCCACCGTCTACATCGAGACATACGGCTGCCAGATGAACGTGGCCGATTCGGAACTCATGTACGGCAAGCTCATCGCCAGCGGCTACGACGCCGTGGATGTGCCCGACGGCGCCGACGTGATTCTGGGGAATACATGCGCGATCCGCGAGAACGCCGAAACGCGCGTGATCGGCCGCCTCGGTGAACTCAAGAAGTACATGCGCCCCGGTAGTATCATGGGCGTCACGGGCTGCATGGCGCAGCGCTTGGGACCCCGCGTGCTCGAACAGGCGCGACACGTGTCGATCGTGGTCGGTCCCGATGGCTATCGCGCGCTGCCCGAGCTGCTCGATGGTGCGCGTCGCGGTGAGAAGTTCACCGCCACCGACTTCGACCTCGAAGAGCACTATGAAGACGTCGTCGCCCGCCGCTTCGAAGGGGTGAAAGCGTGGATACCGGTGCAGCGCGGCTGCGACTATCGCTGCACGTACTGTATCGTGCCGACCACGCGCGGCCCCGAGCGGAGTCGCAAGCTCCACGAAGTCGTGCGCGAAGTACACGAGGTCGTGAATCAGGGGCTCACCGAAGTCGTGCTGCTGGGACAGACGGTCAACTCGTACAACGACGGCACGCATGATTTTGCCGATCTGCTGCGCGCCGTCGGCGCCGTGGATGGCATCCGTCGTGTGCGGTACACGAGCCCGCATCCCAACGACTTTTCCGATCGTGTCATTGCCGCGATGGCGGAAGTGCCCACGGTGTGTGAGCACATTCACCTGCCGATGCAGAGCGGATCCACGTCGATGCTCAAGAAGATGTTGCGCCGCTACTCACGCGAGGATTATCTCGCGTGCGTGGAGCGCATGCGGGCCGCGATTCCCGGACTGGCGCTGACCACCGACATCATCGTCGGTTTTCCCAGTGAGACCGACGACGAGTTCGCCGACACGCTGTCGCTCTGTCAGGAAGTGCGCTTCGACGATGCGTTCATGTTCAAGTTTTCGCCGCGTGAAGGCACGCCGGCCACGCGCATGCCGGCCGAGTGGACGATCCCCGACGAGCTCGTGGCCACGCGGTTCGAGCTGCTGCTGAAAACCGTGCGCGGGATCTCGCGCGAGAACAACATGCGTCGCCTGGGCGACACCGTCGAAGTGCTGATCGAAAAGGTGGCCCGCGATGGAGAATCGTTACAGGCGCGCTCGCGGGACTTCAAGACCATCATCGTGCCCGCCGATGCCGGATCGATCGGCGACTATCTCACGGTGAAGCTGAGCGGCACGACCGGCGCCACGTTCATGGGCACCCCCGTGATCGCGCAAACCGAGCGCAAGCCGCTGCCGATGATGGCCGGGTAGCGACAGGGCGCGAGTGACGTTCCCGCGTGACTGCGGGTACGCCTGCGTAGTTTCGATGCGGCATCACCTCCGGTTGTTCGACACCGTGCGTGATGCCGCTTCTCATTCACGCCGCCGGCTGGTGGCTGGTCGGCCTGTTCGTGGGCGCCATGCTCGGCGATTCGGTGGCGCGATTCTTGTGGGTCGCGCGGGCGCCGGCGACACCGGCGCTGGCGTCGGTCTCACTGCTGGTCCTCGTGCTGGTGATGGTGGCAGTCGGTGCGCCAGTGGTGCGCCGTCGGCTTGGCCCCGGGTCTCTGAGCATCGCGGCATTCGGTGGCATCGCGTTCGCCGGCGTACTGGCGAGTGTGTCCGCCTCCGATGACGCACGGCGCTGTCGTGCGGAGGCGGTAATGCGCTTCACGCGGGGCGCGCGCCTGTCGCTGGTGTTCGACGGCGTTCTGGCGGAGCGCGCCGGCGCCTCGCAATTCCCCACGCGTTTCCCCACGCGTCGCGCGCTGAACGCAGCTCCCACGCGGGGGCGCGGTGAAGTGCGCTTCGCGTACGGTGACCGGCGCTGCGCCGTCGCCGCTGTGGTGCGACTGCCATCCGGGATGCCGCGCGCACTTCGGGCCGGCGATATCGCCGACGTGCGGGGGCGCGCGATGGCGACGGATCGTGGCGTGCGCCTTGGTGTCGACTCCGTGTACGCCGTTCGCGGGCGCGATTGGTTGCGCGCCGCGCGGGGACGGGCCGGCGCCACGATCGATCGCCTGTTCGGTGAGCGCGCGCCGCTGGTGCGCGCGTTGGTGATCGCCGACCAGGACGGTATCGCCACGTCGGTGCGAGATCGATTCGCCGATGCGGGTCTCGTACACATGCTGTCGGTGTCGGGCATGCATGTGGCGATCATCGCCTCGGCGCTGCTCACCATCACCGCCGCCATGCGACTCCCGGCCACGGCGGCGGCGGTCTCGTCCCTCGCGCTCATTCTCGCGTACGTCGCCATGCTCGGCGCGCCGGCGCCGGCCGTGCGCAGTGCGGTCATGCTGCTCACCGTGATGCTGTCCACGGCGTGGCAGCGACCCCTGCATGAATGGACCGCGCTGGCGCTTGGCGCCACGATTCCCACCGTGCAGCCGCTGGTTGTGCTCGATCTGGGTTGGCAATTGAGCGTCAGCGGTATGGCCGCGCTGGTGGCCGCAAGGGCGATCCTGCGGCGCTGGCAGCCCTATGCTCTGTCTCGGCCGACATTGTCGACTGGTGGGCTCTTCGGGGCCTGCCGCGCCGCGCTGCGACACACGCAGCGTTGGCTGGTCACGCGACGCGGCGTATCGCGTTGGCTGGTGCGCGAAACGATCACCGGCGTGGTGGCCACGGTGGTGACGGCACCGCTGATCGCATGGACCTTCGGGCGCGTGAGCATGCTGGCCCCCATCACGAATATTCTAGCCGGTCCGATCGTGGCCTTTCTGCAGCCCGCACTCTTTCTCGCGCTGTTGGCCAGTCCGCTCGACCCGCTGGCGCAGTTGATCGCCGACGCCAGTGCGTTGCCCATCGCGCTGCTCGATCGGATCGCCGCCGCCGCGGCCGCGATGCCCTTCGCCGTGTTGCATGTGGCGCCCACGCTGCCCACGGCTATCGCCGCGGGGCTGGCCTCAGTGGCCGTGGTGCGGGCCACGGCGGCGCGCCGCGCCGGTCCATGGTTACGGTTGGGGGCGGTCGCGTTGGTCATGGCCGCGTGGCTGCCGTTTCTGAGCGTCGGGCCGGGCGTGCTCGAGCTGCACATGATCGATGTCGGGCAGGGCGATGCTTTTGCGCTGCGCACACCGCGCGGCCGGTGGGTGCTCATCGACGCCGGACCGTCGTGGGATGGCGGTGATGCCGGTCGTCGCGCGGTGATCCCGTACGTGCAGCGTCGCGGCGGTGCGGTGGCACTGATGGTGTTGTCGCATGCGCATGAGGATCACGTGGGCGGCGCGGCGAGCGTGATCACCGCGCTCGCGCCGCAGCAATGGTGGGAGCCCGCCTTCGTCACCTCCAGCACGGGGTACCGAAAAGCGCTCGTGGCACTGCGCGCGAGCGGCCGGCCGTGGCGGCGCGTGCATCCCGGACAACGCTGGCAGCTCGACGGCGTCGCCATCGAAGTTTTGGCACCCGATTCCGCCTGGACAGCCGTTCAACACGACGCCAACGAGACCTCCGTGGTGCTGCGCGTCTCATACGGACGTCGGCGATTCCTCTTCATGGGCGATGCCGAGCACCAGGAAGAAGCCTGGCTGCTCGAGCGTTTTCCCGAAGAGGCGTTGCGCGCTGACGTCCTCAAGCTCGGTCACCACGGCAGCCGCACCAGCTCCGGGGCGGACTTCGTGCGCGCCGTGGCGCCGCTGGTGGGATTGGTGTCCGTTGGAGCGGGCAACAGCTACCGACACCCGTCTCCTGAGGTCCTCGAGCGCTTCGCGGCCCTGCAGGTGCCGCTCCTGCGCTCGGATCTCGAAGGGGCGGTCGTGATCTCCACCAACGGTCAATGGCTCGAAGCGTCCGCCCACGGCGACCGGTGGCGCATCCCTGAGCGCCGCCTCGCACCCTCAGCGGTACCGCCTCGATAGCGTTTGCCGGCGTCCAGGCGACGGGCGGCTCTTGCCTGAGCTTGCCCACGTAGGCCAGTTTCAACATGCGCGACGCGCTCTCCTTGTTCGCCGCCATTGCGTCACCTGTCTTTACGCGCCTCTCGCACCGATCCTCCCCGGGTCGGATCGAACCTCTGCTGCTGCGCTCCTGCGCGCCCGTCTCCCCCCAGGAGTAGAACTGTGGTCAGGCATACTGCGACGTCCGTCGTCACGATCGAACGCTTCATCATCGAGCAGGAACGCATGTTCCCCGAGGCCACCGGCGAATTGTCGGGCATCCTCTACGACATGGCACTCGCCGGCAAGATGATCGCGAATAAGGTGCGCAGCGCCGGCCTCGCGGACATTCTCGGCGCCACCAGCGACGTGAACGTGCAGGGCGAGATCCAGCAGAAGCTCGACGTGATTTCGAATGAGATCGTCATCAAGGCGTTCGATCACGGTGGTCGGTTGTGCGCGATGGCGTCCGAAGAGGAGCCGGACATCATCCACATTCCCGAAGGCTTCCGCGCCGGCAAATATGTGCTGCTGTTCGATCCCCTCGACGGCTCGTCCAACATCGACGTCAATGTGCCCGTCGGCACGATCTTTTCGGTGTACAAGAAGATCACCCGCGGTGCGCGTGGCGAGATGGAGGACATGCTGCAGCCGGGCCGCCGCCAGGTGGCCGCGGGCTACGTGATCTACGGCTCGAGCACGATGCTGGTGTACACCACGGGACAGGGCGCGCACGGCTTCACACTCGATCCCTCCATCGGCGAATTCCTGCTGTCGCATCCCAACATTCAGATCCCGACACGGGCGCGGTACCTGTCGGTGAACGACGCGTACGAACAGGATTGGCCGGAGCCCACGCGTGCGCTCATGCGTCGCTATCGTGGCCTGGACGGTCAACGGGCGCCACTGAACGTGCGATATGTGGGATCGCTCGTAGCCGACTTCCACCGTAACCTCCTCGGCGGCGGCGTGTTCTGCTATCCCGCCAACGAGAAGGCGCCCAAGGGCAAGCTGCGTCTGCTGTACGAAGCGAATCCGTTGGCGTTCATTGCCGAGCAGGCGGGCGGCTCGGCCACCAATGGCCACGGCCGCATTCTCGACGTGCAGCCCACCGAGCTGCACGAGCGGACGCCACTCTATCTTGGCAGCAAGGCCGAGGTGGAAACCGTGGCCGAATTCCCGCTGCCGCAATATGTCGCTCCGGGCATTTCGGAGCGGCGTGGCACCCGACCCGCGCCGCCGCCTCCGACAGTCCCGTCCTGATCGCTAGATTGGAGGGATGAGCGAGCGACTCTCCCCCTCCGGCATTCCGATTCCTGGCGTCGTCCGTCCGGACGACGTCCACGTTGATTATACGCGTGACCTGGCCGACCCCGGTCAGTTTCCGTTCACGCGCGGCGTGCAGCCCACGATGTACCGCGGCCGTCTCTGGACGATGCGCCAGTACGCGGGCTTCGGCACGGCACGCTCCACCAACGAGCGATTCCGATTGTTGCTGGAAGCCGGGCAGACCGGCCTCTCGGTGGCCTTCGACCTGCCTACGCAGATGGGCATCGACTCCGACTCGCCGCGCGCCAGCGGTGAAGTGGGCCGCGTGGGCGTCGCCATCGACACCGTCGACGACATGCACGTGCTGCTCGACGGCATTCCACTCGACAAAGTGTCGTCGTCGATGACGATCAACTCGACCGCCTCGACGTTGCTCGCGATGTACATCGTGGTAGCCGAAGAGCGTGGCATCGCACGCACGGCCCTGTCGGGCACCGTGCAGAACGACATTCTCAAGGAATACATCGCGCGCGGCACCTACATCTATCCGCCCGATCCGTCGCTCGCGCTCACGGCCGAGATGTTCCGCTTCTGCGCGGCGGAAGTGCCGCTGTGGAATCCGATTTCGATTTCGGGCTACCACATCCGCGAAGCCGGCGCCACCGCGGTGCAGGAAGTGGCGTTCACTTTCGCCGATGCGATCGCTTATGTGCAGCAGGCCGTCGACACGGGACTGGCCGTCGATACCTTCGCGCCGCGCCTCTCGTTCTTCTTTGCCGCGCACAGCGACCTGTTCGAGGAAGTCGCGAAGTTCCGTGCTGCGCGTCGTATGTGGGCGCGCATCATGCGTGAGCGTTTCGGCGCCAACGATACCAGCTGCAAGCTGCGCTTCCACACGCAGACCGGCGGTGTCACCCTCACCGCGCAACAACCGCTCAACAACGTGGTCCGCGTAACGGTGCAGGCCCTCGCCGCCACGCTTGGCGGCACGCAGTCACTGCACACCAACGGCTACGACGAAGCACTGGCGTTACCGACCGCCGAAGCCGCTACGCTCGCGTTACGGACGCAGCAGATCGTGGGCTACGAATCCGGCGTCGCGCAGACGGCCGACCCGCTCGCCGGCAGCTGGTATGTGGAGCAGCTCACCGATAGCGTCGAAGCGCGTGCGCTCGAGTTGCTGGAGCGCGTCGACGCACTCGGTGGTGCGGCGGCGGCGATTCGCGCGGGATTCTTCCAGGAAGAGATCGGACGCAGTGCGTACGAGTATCAGCTCCGTGTGGAAGCCGGCGAAACAGTGGTCGTGGGCGTGAATCGTTTCGCCGACGGTCAGGATCCGCCCATCATTCCGTCGCCGGATTTCAGCGCGCTCGAAGTGGGACAAGTCGGGGGTCTGAAGCACGTGAAGGCATCGCGCGACAACGCAGCCGTGCAAGCGGCGCTGCAGGCGATCACCGATATCGCGCCCGAGTATCTGCCGGCGCACGTGGGCGCCCGCGCGCCGCTCATGCCGCGCATCATCGACGCCGTGCGCTTGCGGGCATCGGTCGGCGAGATCGCCGACGCGCTCGAGCGGGTGTGGGGGCGGTACCAGCCGACGATGTAATAGAGCCCCGGCGCTGCATGGCAGCGCCGGGGCTTTTCGCATCGCGCGTTACGGCGTGATCGCCTTCGCCTTGGGCTCCAGCTTCGCCGACCACAACCCCGAGTTGAAGTCGGTGAACAGGACCTGACCCTTCCACGGCATCGCGTTCATCACGAACGGTGCGTTGGCCGTGAATGCTTTCGGATCGTACGGCTTGAACACGGCGATCTCGCGCTTCTGATCGGCGAGGTTTCCCATCAGTTCACCACTCACATCGACCACCCGCACGCCACCGTCGTAGTACGCCTGATACAGAATGTCGTCTTCCACGATGATGTCGTGCGCGCCGTAATCCTCGAGGTGATAGCGGCCGACCTTGCGCGGATGCATGGGGTCGGTCGCATCGACGATGTGCACGTACCCGCCCGACGTCTGCGCGATACCGCCGGCTCTGCCGAGCGTGGCACCATAGTTCGTACCCTCCCACACGCGACCGGCGCGGTTCATCTCCTCGTCGCCGAGGAAGAGGTACACGCGGCCCGTCGACTTCTGGAAGTACGGGTAGATCTCATGGCCCGAGTTGATCGGGAACACGTTGATCAGTTTGGGCTTCTCGATCGTACCGCCGTACTTGCCGTTGCCGACGTCCACCATCACGGCACCGACGCCGCCCTGCGCTGAATACGCAATCCCGTCGCGCACCCACAGGTCATGGATGCGGGCGTTCGGATGCTGGTATTCGCTCACGTACTTCGGCTTGTAGATGTCCTTCACGTCGATGATCACGTACTTCTGGCCGCCCGAGATCGCGAACAGGTAGTCGTTGGTGGCGAACATGTTGTGCACGCCACCCGTCAGTTCCTGATCGAACGTGGCGGCGATTTTGGGATGCGCCGGCGTCGCGAGGTCGAGGATCACGACGCCGTTCACACGGTTCGACGCGCCTTCCCGAGCCAGCACGCCGTATCGCCCGTCGGGTGAGACGGTCACGTCGTTGATCGTGCGGGCATCGATCTTGATCGAATCCGTCTTCACGATGTTGCTCATGTCCGTGATGTCGAACACCATGCCGTAACCGTCGCCGCCCCAAGTGCCCACCAGCACATAGTCGCGTCCATCCTTGCCGGTCCACGGCCACAAGTCGGACGTGGCCGTGTTCGCGATATTGCCGCGTCCGGTCACGGTGATGCGGCGCACCACGTCACGCGGCTTGGCCTCGAGCACCTTGCGCGCCGTCGCATTGCCCGACTGCGCGAGAATCGTGAAGCGTCCCGGATAATTCGCGGTGAAACGCCCCCAGTCGATGATGCCGGGGCCACCCGGAGCAACCGTGGTGTCGTCGGGCGTGTAGCTGTAGCTCCACGTGATCACGGCGTCCTTCACCGGTGCGCCAGACGCCGTCCTGGCGGTCGCGTTGAGATGCACCACCTGACCGGTCAGGATTACGTCTTCCTTGATGTCGAGCGCGAGCGCGCGCACCGGGTTCGTCGTGATCGTATACGACTTGCTGGCGCGAACGCCTTCCGACTCGGCGCTGATCGCGACCGTGCCGGCTTTGAGGGCTGTCACCGTGCCGAATCGATCGACCGAGGCAATCGCCAGCGCGCTGCTGCGCCACGTCGGAATGAGGCCGGGGCGCACACTGCCGTCCAAGTGCGTGCCCTCCACGCGATGGCCGATCGAGATGCCGGTGTACAAACGTCCTGAGTCGGCGGTGATGGTCAGCTTCGACAGCGCCGGCCACGTGATGAGCACCGGAATGTCGAGCAGGATCGGTCCCGTGGTGCCGGCCGCCGTGGCGGTTGCGGTGTACGAGCCCGCGCGGAAGGCGCGCACCTGTCCATCGTTGAACGCCACCGCCTGGCGCGGTCCGCCCACGCGAATTGCCGCGTCGGGAATGATCTTTCCGGTCGCATCGTAAGCCGTCACTTTGAACGGCTGCGATTCGCCGGCGCGGATCGTCACCTTGGCCGGTTCCGCCACCAGCTTTGCGATCACGGACTGGGTCGCGCTCGCGGCCTGCGCGATGGCAACATGGGGCGTCAGGCCGGTCGCGGCGAGCGGTGCCGCCAGGAACAGGGCGGTCGTCGTGACGAACCGCCGCGTGCGCGCTACGTTCATACTGTTGTCTCCCATGGGATAGATCCTGCCGAGCCCCTCGATCATGCCTCTCGTGCCAAGCCCCCGCAAGTCACGGCGCGCTGTTGCCGCCGCTCCGGTTCTCGCCGGTGTCGCGATTGCCACCGCGCTCGCGCTCCGGCCGGCCTCACTGGCGGGGCAGGCGAAGCCCGCGGCCGCGCCGACCGTCCCCGCCGCGCCGCTGCACGACTACTGGGTATACGTGGGCGCCGAGTCGGCGGACAACATCTATCGGGTGCGCTTCGGACCGCAGGGAACGGTGGTTGAGAAGACGATCGGCGTGGGCGAGCTCGCGGCCGAGATGGAGGGACCGCACGGACTCGTTATCTCCCAGGACGGCAAGTACCTGCACATGACCACCGGACACGGCTTCCCCGATGGTAAGTACTGGCGCTACGAACTCGGCCCCGACACGCTCGTCGGTCCGGGGCTCTTACTTGGCAATTTTCCCGCCTCGATCGACGTCACCCCCGATGGACTGTATGCGCTGTCAGTGAATTTCAATCTGCATGGCGACATGATTCCGTCGACGGTGTCGGTGATCTACACGCCCACTCATACAGAAGTCGCCCGCATCGTCACCTGCACGATGCCGCACGGTAGTCGCGTATCGCCCGACGGCATGCGACAGTACTCCACCTGCATGATGGATGACCAGCTGGTGGAAGTGGACACCAAGGACTTCGTGGTGTCGCGTCGCTTCTCGCTGGCCAAGGGCAAGGAAGGGCCGCTCGCGCTGAACGCGCCGTCGATGATGGCCGCTGGCATAGCCGGCATGCTCGGTATGGATCACGCCGCGGCCGGGCACGACATGTCATCCATGGGCGCTGCGGCGCCGGTGAAGAAGCCCGCCGCCGCTCCCACCATCGATCCGGCGCAGGTTGGGCGCGTGGGAATGGGCATCGAGAAGCACACGATGGCGCCCGCCTCCTGCTCACCCACCTGGGCGCAGCCGTCCGCCAACGGCGCCAGCATCTACGTGGCCTGCAACAAGGCCGATGAGATTCTCGAAATCGACACCAAGTCGTGGGCCCTCACGCGTCGCATCAAGACCGGCCGTGGCGTGTACAACTTGGCGGTGACCGCTAACGGTCGCCTGATGGTCGCCACGCTCAAGCAGGGCAACGCTATCGAAATTTACGATCTCAGCACCGGGGTCAGTGTCGCGCAGTTGCCCACGTCGACCCGGTTGGCGCACGGCGTCACGATCAGCTCGGATTCCCGTTACGCCTTTGTCAGCAGTGAAGGGCAGGGCGCGCAGCCGGGCAAGGTCGACGTGATCGATCTCGTGGCTCGGGCGAAGGTAGGCACCGCCGATGTCGGACCGCAGGCCAGTGGCATCGCCTTCTGGAAGATCACCAAGTGAGGCCCGTTCGTGGCTGATACCCCGCGGCCGCTTCCCGTCGTGCGCGCCATGATCGACGCGCTCGATCGTGACTTGCTGCAGATCATGGCGAAGCGCATGGCGTTGGTCGCGGAAGTCGCTGCCTACAAGCGCCAGTTCGGCCTCAAGATTCGCGACGCGGTTCGCGAGCGCGAGCTGCTGCGCGATCGCCATGAACACGCGAAGGAGTTGGGTCTCCCCAGCGAAGAAATCGAGTCGATCTTCCGCTTGCTCATGCGCTCGAGTCGCGATCATCAAGCCGCGTTGCGCGCCGAAGTGCCCATCGACGCCGCCTCGTACACCATCGCCGTCATCGGTGGGCATGGCCGCATTGGCCGCGTGATGGGGCGTCTCTTCGGCGACCTCGGACATAAGCTGCTGATCGTCGATACCGACACGTCGTTGCAGGCCGCAGAAGCGGCTGCGGTAGCCGACGTGGTCGTGGTGAGCGTGCCGATCGATGTGACGGACGCCGTGATCCGCGCCGTCGGGGCGCACGTGCGCGAGGACGCCCTGCTGATGGATGTCACGAGTGTGAAGGAAGCTCCGTTACAAGCCATGCTCGACGTGACCAAGGCCAGTGTGGTCGGCACCCACCCCATGTTCGGGCCTGGTGTGCATACGCTGCAGGGACAACGCGTCGTGATCTGTCGTGGTCGCGGCGACACGTGGGCCGATTGGGTCGCGCAGTCGTTCGCCGCCCGTGGCCTCGTGATTACCGAAACCACGGCCACGCAGCACGATCGGGCCATGTCGGTGGTGCAGGTGCTCACGCACTTCCAAACGCAGGTGCAAGGACTCACGCTCAGTCGCCTTGGGCTCCCGTTGGCCGAAACGTTGCCGTTCACGTCTCCGGCCTACTTGCTGGAGTTGTATGTGGCCGCGCGACATTTCGCGCAGGACTCGGCATTGTACGGCTCGATCGAAATGCGAAATCCGCGCACCGCCGAGATTACGTCGGCGTTCAGCCGATCGGTACAGGACGTCGCTGATATTCTCGCGCGCGGTGATCAGGCGGCCTTCTCCCGACTCTTCGACGACGTGCGAACCTTCTTCGGCGACTTCACCGCCGAGGCGCTCGAGCAGTCCAGCTTTCTCATTGATCGCATCGTGGAGCGCTCCTGATGTCGGACCTCGCGCCGCCGGTTGGTGTCATAGAACAGATCTGGCTCAAGCGCGCCAAGCGCGGACCGATGGATCCCGTCGCGTCGGCACGCCTCCAAGCGCAGCGTGGGCTCGTCGGTAACGCCAATCAGGGTGGACGCCGGCAGATCACGCTGCTCGAGGCCGAGCGCTGGGCCGAACACCTGTCGGCCGTCTCACGCGATGGCGATCCAGCGATGGGTCCCGAACGGCGACGCGCCAACGTACTCGTACGAGGGTTTCCTCTGGTGAACTCACGCGGGCGCGTGCTGCGTATCGGCAGCGTGCGGGTGCAGATCGCCGGCGAGACGAAGCCGTGTCATCAGATGGATGAGGTGTGCGACGGGCTGCAGGCGGCCATGCGGCCAGACTGGGGTGGCGGTGCCTTCGCCATCGTCCTCGACGACGGCGAGATTGCGATCGGTGACACCATCGGCTGGGATGACACGTCGGATCCGCCATCGCTCTTCGATCGCGTGTCGGCGTGAACGCACGACTGCGATCCATGATCAGGCGCTTGCCCCCCGTACGCTGGTTCCGCGCGGCGGAGGATGGGGTGTTTCGATTGGCCAGTGAAGTGGAGTACCGCCTCGGGATCACACCGCGCGCTACGAAGCTCGTGCCGACGACCCGCGATCGACGCATCGTGCGTCTGTTGCTGCTCGTTGTGCCGGCGCTCCTCTCCACGTTCCTGGTTGATGTTCGGCCCCTGCGCACGCGCGTGCTGCTGGTGATCCTCGTGCTGGTGGTGCTGACGCTGGTGTTCATCTTCGTCGCTGACGCCTTCACGCCACAAAAATCGTCGCGCGCGCCTGCCGCTCGACCACCTGCTCGACCACCTGCTCGACCACCTGCTCGTCGTCCGTAGTCTTCTGGCTTCTCTCAATATCGGAGTGTTCGATGCCCCGCCGCACGACCGTTCGCTGGATGGCGCTTTGCGCCGCACTCGTGGGTAACAGCGCCGTCCTCTTCGCGCTCGCCCGTCCGATCACCGAGTACGCTGCGACACTCGTCGGCAAGGAGGGACGCAAGGTGCACGGCACCGCGACCGTTACCCCCACCAAAGACGGCACCGGCACCGAGGTGGCGGTCACGCTGACCGACGACACGCCCGGAGCCACGCGCCCGTGGCACATTCACACGGGCAGTTGCGAGAAGAGCGGCGGTGTGGTGGGCGGCGGGCGCGCGTACACGCCCATCGTGATCAACGACAAGGGACAGGGTGCGGGCAAGGCCACGTTGTCCGTCGCCCTCGCCGACACCACGACCTACTACGTGAACATCCACGACGCGGCAGCCGCCATGGGCATCATCGCGGCCTGCGGCGACCTGATAAAGAAGTAGACCGCTATGATTCAACTCATGAAGAAAACGCCAAGGAACTCGCTGCGCGTCCGACAGCACATTGTCCGTTTTGCGCTCTTCGCCGCACCATTGCTGACCACCGACCTCGGTGCTCAGCAGCGCACGAGTATT
>NZ_JBDNFF010000041.1:0-3137 GCF_041689975.1 Gemmatimonas sp. | reverse complement strand
CCTTCGAAATCGCCGATTCGCGTCTGGATTTTGCGGGCCTGCGTGAGCAATTCGAAGCCGACATCCGCCGAGCCGCTCACGAACTGCTGCAGCCCCTTCATCGACATCGACAGCGACAGCAGAAAGTCGAGGCCGGGCCGTTCGCTGATGGCCATCGCCTCATCGAGCGCGACGCCCGATTCCTCCATGCGGCCATCGCTCATGTGTCCGTATCCGACGCACATACACGCCTCCGCGATCAGCGCGTCGTCGGCGCGCGCGCGCGCGTCGGCCAGCGCGCGCGCCCATTCATCGAAGGCGCGATCCGTTTCGCCGGTGTTGATCGAGACCATACCGCTCGCCAGCAGCGCCATTGCACGTCCCCTGCTCGGTGCGCGCTTTGCCGCCATCGGCATCAAGCCGTCGATCGCATCGCGGGCGGTGAAATGTTGGCCGCCGATATGCCAGAACCAATTGAGCGCGCCGCACAGCGCCAGTCCGCTCTCTACGGAGTCAGCATCTGCGTCGACGGATTCGCGTGACGCCGCGCCGATGCTTTCCGCACGCGCCCGCTCCGTAAACCATTGGATGGCCGCGTGCATGTTCGCGTTGTCGCGGCGTGCCCGCTGCATGGCATCGAGCTGTCCGGCGCCCTTGATCCCGGCATTGATGGCTTCGGCGAACGCGAGGAACACGCCGGCGTGTGCGCGCTGGACGTCGATGGCCTCGTCGCTGTCCAGGAGCGCCTCGGCAGCGAACGACCGGATGGTCTCCAGAAGGAAGTAGCGCTCTCCCGCTTCCACCACGCGCACGAGCCCCGTTTCGACCAGCGAGCTCAATTCGTCGAGCGCGTGGACCCGCTCGCGCTTGGTGTAACAGACGGCTTCCATCTCCTCCAGTGCCCATCCTTCGGCGAACACGGACAGACGTCGGAGCAGTCGCTGTTCGGCGGCGTCCAGCAGCGAATAGCTCCAGTCGATCGTCGCGCGAAGCGTACGCTGACGCGCGGGCAGATCGCGATCGCCCGATGTCAGCAGGTCCAGCGCATCATCCAGACGCTTCAGCAGCGCTGCCGGCTCGAGAATGCGAATGCGTGCCGCAGCCAACTCCAGCGCGAGCGGCAATCCGTCCAGACGGATACAAATCTCGGCCACAACCGCACCATTGGCGCTGGTGATCGCGAAGGTGGGCTGCACCTTTGCGGCGCGCTGCGCGAACAAGGCAACCGCAGGCGATTGCAGTAATGCCTCGACGGCCGAGGCATGCGCATCGGGCAGCGCCAGCGGCGGAAGGGCCAGTTCGCTCTCGGCGCCGATCTTGAGCGGCGCGCGACTGGTCGTGATCACGCAGACGCTCGCGCAACGCGACACGAGTTCCGCAATCTCGCCGGCCGCCTCGAGCACTTGCTCGAGATTGTCGAGCAGCAACAGTACGCGACCGTTGCCGATCACGGTCGCGACGGCATCGACCGCCGACCTGCCGTGCGCCTCGGTGATGCCGAGTGCGGTGGCGATCGTGGACATCACGTCGCTCGCCGCCGTCACTGACGCGATCGACACGTAGGCCGACCCGTCGGGATAGTCGTCCTGCAGCCGCTTGAACAGCTCGATGGCGAAGCGCGTCTTGCCAGTGCCACCGGTGCCGGTGACCGTGAGCACACGTGCGCCGACGGCAACGCGCTCCGTGGCCTGAGCAAGGGCCGTGTCGCGGCCGAGCAGCGCATTGGCTGGCGTGGGTGCCGGTCGAGAAATCGTAGGCGCCGCTCGGGGTGCGCTCGCAGTGGGATGACTGCCGCTCGCGCGGCTAAGGGCGCGCCGCCACTCCTCGACCGAGGCAAAGCGATCGGCCGGTGATTTGGCCAATGAGCGTTCGACCGCGTCGATCACTGGACGCGACACGGCAGCGCGCAGCGTCCCGAGTTTGGGGACCGGCTCGATGGCATGACGCATCATCACCGCGATCGCCGTCGGGCCGGTGAACGGCGGCGTACCGGCCAGCATTTCGTACACGATGCAGCCCAGCGCGTAGAGGTCGCTGCGTGCGTCGATCACGTCGCCGCTGGCCTGCTCGGGGCTCATGTAGGTGGGCGTGCCGATCGCCAGGCCAGCCACGGTCAGCTTTTCGTCCCCAGATACGCCGACGGCTTGCGCGATGCCGAAGTCGGCCACGATCGCGTGGCCATTCTCGATGAGAATGTTCTCCGGTTTGATGTCGCGATGAATGATCCCGCGTCCGTGGGCATGACTCAACGCGTTGGCAATCTCATCGGCAAACCGAAGTACGTCTTCGATGGGGAGTTGACCGTCGCGCGCAAGCAGGTCGCGCAGGCTCTCCCCTTCTACGAACGGCATCACGTAGAACAGAAATCCCGCGCCCTCCCCCGAGTCGTACAGCGGCAGGATATTGGGATGCCGCAGCCCGGCCGTGGTGGTGATTTCCCGAAGGAATCGGTCGTGTTCCAGCGTGGCCGACAGTTCGGGGCGCAGCACCTTCACCGCAACCGAGCGGTGGTGTCGGAGGTCCTCAGCGAGATACACCGTGGCCATGCCGCCCGCGCCGATCTCGCGCTCGAGGCGATATCGGTCGGCCAGCGCTACGGACAGACGCGGATCAATCATGCGCGGATACTGCCGGCCACGATCCCCTCGCGCAATCGTGATTACCTTTCTCCATTATGGATTTGGCGTCCGGGTACCTGCCCGAGCTCCACGTCGCCACCGGAGCCGCACATGAAGAAGAAGCACCCTACGGCTGTCCCCGACTTCTCCCGCAAGCGTCCCGTCCCTGGCACGCCGTCTACCGCCGCCGGTGAGAAGTCCACCCAGCCCAGCCCGCGTCAGCCGCAGAAGCCGCCCACCACAGCCAAGAACGGCGGTCGTCGCGGCACCTGATTGCTCCGATACTCCCCAGCTTTGACACCTCGCCCCGGTATTCTTCAGCTACTACCGGAAGGCAGCAGCAGCAGCGGTTGATGGAATCTCTTGGTTCGGACTATCGGTCCAGGATATGTGCGGTTATTGTAGCGCCAAAGTTCGGCTCGCCCTGGCTTACGCGGAGGCGCTGCATTTGGCGATACCTGAAAACGCACAACGCCAGGAAAACGGGGATGCAGCCGACCTGGCTCAACGGGCTCTGGTCGAGCGGGAGGCGGTTCCGCT
>NZ_JBDNFF010000040.1:0-21030 GCF_041689975.1 Gemmatimonas sp. | reverse complement strand
TCCCGGCGCCGACAGTGCAGCCTGTGCTGATCGCGCCTGGCGATTCCACGTTGCGCAGCGGCCGAATTCTGGCCGACTCCGTGGTGTACGCGCTGATCGCCTATCGTGGTGAGCAACAACAAATGCTGGGCACGGCGGTGGATGTCGTGAAACTCGAGATGCGCGGCGAGGTGCCGGTGATTCATCGTGTGCTCACCGTGTCGTCCGGGCAGGCGCCACTGATCGATTCCACGGTGACGGACGCGCGCACGTTGGCGCCACGTCGTCATCGTAATGTGTCGTCGTCGCGATTGATTTCGCTCGACTTCAACGGCAAGCGCGTGAAGGGATCGATCGGTCCGGTCGATGTGCCGTCGTTGCCCATCGATACCACGTTGGTCATCGCCCCTTTCGACTCGGGGAACTGGGACCTGGTGGTACGCGCGTTGCCACTCGAGAAAGGCTATGCGGCGCGCTTCCGCGTGTACGACACCGACAGTGGTCTGCGCGAGTACCGCATCGAGGTCACCGGTAGTGCCACCGTGCTTGGCGAAGACGCGCACGTGGTGATCTTCACGCTTGCGCCCAAGCGCGAGTCGGTGGTGTGGATCGGCAAGGAGTCACGGCGGCTGCTGCAAGTGGAGACGCTGGTCGATGCGAATACGATGCTGCGTCAGGTGCGACAGGAGCGCCGGCCGTAGTCACACCCGAGTAGCAGCAAGGAGCCCAGGTGCACGACGAGCTGACGAGTGGAACCGGACTGCGAGATCGCCTCGCCCACATGCGGGCAGGCACGCGCCTGGCTTGGGCATTGGTGGTCAGCGTACTCACGCTGTTCCTGTTGCCGGTGCGCGTCGCGATGGAATTGCGCGCGGTGGCCGCTTGGGATGCCTTTGCGGGCACGGCGTTGCTATCCACGTGGGTCACGATTCTCACGTTGCGGCCGGCGCAGATTCACGAGTCGGCCAAACGCGAGGATCCGAGTCGAGCGGCTTCGCTGGTCCTGGTGCTGATGGGTGCCGGTGCGTCGCTGCTGGCCGTATTCCTGCTGTTGAAAGCCAGCGCCGATCTGGTGGGCGGTGCGCGAACGCAGGCGATTCTGTTGTCGCTCTCCGCGGTGGCGCTGGCGTGGACGTTGATCCACACGGTGTTCACCGTGCGATACGCGCACTTGTATCACGAGTCATCGCCGGTGGCGTCGAATCACAACGCACTGCTCGAATTCCCGGGTATGAATGATCTGCCCGACTATCTCGACTTCGCCTATTTCGCGTTCGTGATCGGTATGACCGCGCAAACGTCCGATGTGGCGATTCGCGGTCGGGGTATTCGTCGTACGGCGCTCATGCATGGCGTAATCGCCTGGCTGTTCAACACGGCGGTCGTGGCACTGTTGATCAGCGTACTGAGCTCTGTTGTCGGTGAATAGCGCGGGCTCGGCCACGCCGCACCGTCGGCTCCGCCGTGGGCGCTCCCTGTGGGCCGACTCGGCTGGCATTACCGTGCCGCATACGCCGCTCGATGTCGACGTGGTCCGAGAGGTCATCGACGATGTCGTGGTGGTCGGCACCGGCATCAGCGGCGCCCTCGTGGCGCACGCGCTGATGGCATCGGGGCGGGCGGTCACGATGCTCGATCGACGACCTCCCATGTCTGGCAGTACCATGGCATCCACCGCCTTGCTGCAGTTCGAGATCGATCTGCCGCTGCACCGACTGGCGCGCAAGATCGGCTGGCCCGCGGCCACGCGCGCGTATCAACGATCGGTACGCGCCGTGCAGGATCTGACGTCGTTGGTGCGTCACGAGCGGATACGCTGCGCCTTCGGTGCCCGCGAGAGTCTGTATCTCGCCGGAGACGCTTACGGCGCTCGGGCGCTGGCCGCCGAGGTCGAGGCGCGGGAGCGGGCGGGCGTACCGGGTGCGTTTCTGTCAGCGTCCACCGTGCGATCGCGCTACGGCATTGCGCGCACCGGTGCCATCGCGAGTACCGGGTCGGCCACCGCCGATCCGGCGCAACTCACCGCCGGACTGCTGCGGCGCATCGTGGTGCGCGGCGGGCGGATTCTGTCCGGCGTCAACGTGACTGGGGTGGAGAGCGATACACACGGCGTCGAACTCACCACCGCGAACGGACCGCGCGTGTTCGCCAATCAGGTCGTATTCTGTACCGGCTACGAGGTCCCCAGGCGCGTGCCGACGCGGGATCATCGGATCCGTTCCACCTGGGCGATGGCGAGTGCGCCGAACGCGGTGTTTCCGGCGTGGCTCGCGCGCACGGTGGTGTGGGAGGCATCGGATCCGTATCTGTACCTGCGCACAACAGCCGACGGCCGATTGATTGCCGGCGGACATGATGAGGATGCCCCGAGCGCGTACACCATCGAGGATCGTATTGCGGTAAAAACACGCGGGATCCGTGATGGTATCCGCTCGCTGCTGCCCGACACGCGATTCCGTGTCAGCCATGCGTGGGGCGGCGCGTTCGGCGAGTCCACGACGGCCTTACCGCTGATCGACCGTCTCCCCGGTACACGACACACGTGGGTGGTCGCCGGATTCGGCGGCAATGGCATCACCTGCAGCATGATCGCCGCTCAGGTTATCGCGGCAGCGCTGCAGGGCGCGCGGGATCCAGACGCCGCGCTGTTCATGCTGCGGTAATGCGCGCGCGCGACCTGATGCACGCGTTGTAGTCTTCCAACGACTACGCGTGTTTTTTGAGCACGCGTGCGACAGTGGCGGGCAGGTGCGCGGCGGATGTCGAGCTGGTATGCGCGTGCACATCGTCGCTCGACGCGGTACGGTCGTAGAACGCGCGTCCACCGGTAATCACCACGAGCGCGGGATTCTTCGACGCGCGCCGTACGGAATCAACGATATGACGCATGCGCTCGATGCGATGCTCGCGGCTGAACGCCGGGCTGAGCGACAGATCGATCGCGTCGAACCATTTCGTGGCGACGATCCGCTCGAGCGCTCGCTCGGTGGACGGAAAGCGAACACGCGTGTCATGGCCTGCCTGCCAGAGCGCTTCCGCGTCGAGCGTGGCGCCGAGCATATGAATTTCGCCGGGCAACGGCGCTACGAGCACGACAAGCGGATGTGCGATCTGCTGTTGCATGCTGTCCGTAGCGACTTCGCGAAGGAACGTCTGCAGGCGGCACAGTCCCAGTGTCACTTCGTACTCGCCGCAGTCGTCCTCGGCCCACAGATCGCCCAACGCGCGCGCGGCGGGTTCGATGAGCAACTCAGTGAGGGCCGCGATCGAGCGGAACTCGGCATACGCAGCGTGCAGCAACAGACGCGCTTCAGTTGGTTCGGCGGCAATCGCGAGGGCGGCCAATCGCTCGGCGGCTGCGTTGGTGGACGACATCGTGGCGGCCGTCATCTCGCCGATCAACGGGTCCGCCGGTCCGGTGGTGAGCTTGAGACTCCACCTCGAGAACAGTCTGCTGGGGGCGGTTTGCATGGAAAGCGCCTCGATGTCCGCGTGCCGAGGGTCGCGGCTGATCGACGACCAGATGCGGGCAATGCTGGCCGGCGGTCCTTCGAGCCACTGAAAAATGCGGTCGTCGTTGTAGACCATCATGCCGGTGATGCCTTCGGCGCGGTTTCGCGCAGCAGCAGTATGCTGCAGATCGCCCAACTGTGTTTCGGAGAGCGGGGAGGTGGCGCGACTGCGGTACGTGAGCATCATCAACGGCGTGTCTGCTGCCTGATCACGCCCGTGTGTAGTGCCCGGGTTCTGCGCCGTCATCTGATTCACAGCCATACCGCTACTCCGTTGCCGCTAGTCATGTCCAATAGGGCAGTCGAGAGCGTGCGGGAGGGGGGCACGCTCAGAGGCAATCGCGACGGCACTTCGGACCGGGAAGTATTCGAACTGGGCCAAGGCGGTGTCAAGCGATTTAAGCGTGTTCATCTGTTAAAAAAACAGTTCGGACCGTTGGTCCGAGTGCCTTGTTACTTGTCGAACACTCGCACGACTACATTCAATGTGATGACTGAATTTCAAGACGCCGCCCGTGACGCCGCCGCGGCGATCACCATGCACAAGCTCGCCGTGGAACGCACGGCCCGGTACGCCACCGCCGGCGCCGATGTGGCCGACGCGACGACGCTGTGGGTGATCTTCCATGGCTATGGACAGCTGGCCAGCGAGTTCATGACCACGTTCGCCCGTTTGGCACCCAGCACGACGCGCGTGCTCGCCCCGGAGGGGCTCTCGCGCTTCTATCTGGAGCTGCCCAGGGCTGATGGCAAGCATCTCGCGCGCACCGGGGCCACGTGGCTTACGCGTGATGATCGTGAGGACGACCTGCGCGACGCGCTCGGTATGCTGCACGCCGTGGTGGGGCAGGAAGTCGACGCGATCCTCGAGGCCCGCGGCGACGTGCCGGCCATTAAGGTGTTCGGCTTCTCGCAGGGGGTTGCCATGAGCATGCGCTGGGTGGCGGATGTGGCCGACCGTGGTGTGCCGGAAGAAGGCGCCGATGTGGCGACTCACGTGCTGTGGGCGGGTGGTCTCGCTCACGACGTCTCGGACGACGCCATGCGGGCAGCGTGGACCGGAACCGCCGTGCAGGTGGTCGTGGGTGACAAGGACAAGTTCGCCACCGACTCATTCCGACGGAGCCTGCGAAAACGCATCGACGCGATGGGGATCCTCGTCGACGAGTTTACGTTCGGTGGTGGGCACCGGCTGGACGACGACGTGCTGCGCCAGCTGCTGCGCTAGATGCTGCGCTAGATGCTGCGCTAGATGCTGCGCTAGATGCTGCGCTAGATGCTGCGCTAGCCGCCACCGTCGGCCAGCGGCCGGTCAGCCCCGGTCGAGAATAGGGAAATACTCGCGTCAAGTCCGACCGTGGTGCGAGAGGCTACGCGGGATACCGAGCCTTGGTGGCGGCGATCGAGCGCGCAATCAATTGCTCGAGTATCGACAACTGTACATCAGAAAGCCGTCGGAGGTAGAGACAGGCTTTGCCGATCTTGTGTCGTCCAAGATGCGCCAGCAGTGCGCGGGTCTCGTCCGTTTCGTACCCGGTGAGCAGATACACGCTGATATCACCTTTGCGTGACGAATATCCCACGAGGCACGAGTCGCCCTCGTGTCCGCTGGCGTAGGCGTAGTGATACTGTCCCAAGCCGACGATGCTGCTGCCCCACATCGTGGGCGTGTGACCGCTCAGTCGCTGCATCATGTCGGTGAGCACGCGACAATCGTCGCGTCGAGTCTCATCGCGGATCGTAGCGAGGTAGCTGTCGACACTGCCAGTAGCAGATTTCGTCTTTGCTTCGTACATCGATGACCTCCGGTGTTACGAAATCCGTCGAACTGATCACGCTGAGGTGCAGAGAACGCAGAGGCACAGGGGAAGGAGAACGACGGTCAGCCGTGCTCGCCTGCCTCCACCCGCCCCACCCACGCTTCGATCGCCGCCGTGACGTGCCCGGGCTGCTCTACGCTGCTCGTATGTCCCGCATGCGGAATGCGCACCAGCTTCGATCCGCGCACCGCGGCGTGGATGCGTTCCGCTTTGAGGGGCACGGTCGCCACGTCTTCGTCGCCGACCATGATCAACGTGGGTGCCGTGATGTGTGAGAGCTCCGGCATGATCGGCGCGCGCTCGATCACCCCATTCACGGCACGCCAGATATCGCGGCGGTTTTCCGACAATCGCTCACGCCAGACGGCGCGCTCGACGGCACGGGCCGGATCGTTGAGAAACGTTTCCCCAAACATGATCGGCATGACCTTGTTCGCCACGAGACGCAATCCGAACCATCTCGTCACTCGATTGAGGGTGCGGTACCGGGGGACATTCTCTGCGGGCTCGGTCTCGGCACTCGTCTCCAGAAGCACACACGACCGGACAAGACCCGGACGACGCGCCGCGAGCCGCATGGCGACGAATCCACCCATGGAGAGGCCGACGATGTGCACCGGTCCAACGCCAAGCTGCTCGATGAGCGCGACGGCGTCGGCGTAACAGTCTTCGATGCTGATGGCGTGAACATTCGGCACGTCGCTTCGGCCCTGACCGCGATGATCCCAGGCGATACAACGGTACCGTGAGCGCAGCGTCGCCACCTGCGCGTCGAACATGCGCGTACTCCAGAGCAGCCCGTGCGAGAACAACACGGGCGGTCCGCTCCCACCGGTATCCTCGACCCAGAGTCGAATACCATTGATGGTAAGGTGCTGCCCGCTTTGACTCACGTGATACTCACATTACGTGCCCGGCCGTACGATCACCGCGATCACGATGATGAGCAGCAGGATCGTGGGGACTTCGTTGATCCAACGACACGCGGTTTCGCTGAGCACATACTCGCCCTTCAGAAACTTCTTGCGCGTCCACGACGCAAGGCCATGATAGCCGAGCAGGAAGAGGACGGCGCCGAGCTTGGCGTGCATCCACGGCATTTTCAGCAGCGCTGGATTCATCACCAGCATCGCCACACCGGCGCCGAGAGACACGACCATGGCCGGCGTCATGATAGCGCGCATCAGCCTCCGCTCCATGACTTCCAGGGTGGCCGTCACGGTCGGCTCGCTGCGCTTCTGCACGTGGTACACGTACAGGCGGAAGATGTAAAACAGCCCGGCGTACCACGCGATGACCGCGATGACGTGTAACGCCTTGATGGAGAGGTAGCTGGTCCCGTTCACGAAGCCTCGTTTCTGCGTAGAAGTCGCATATCAGCACACAGAATAGCATGCCGTGAGCCGTTGCGCACTTCAGGTCAGAACCCGTACACTGCCGACTTGCGCACGCGTTCCTTCGCCGCGTTCATCGCCGCGCCAAGATCCATCGGACCCACCGCAATCTCTGGAATGCGGTCGATCGCGCCGAGGTAGTAATCACGCCACACGTCGATGATGTGACGCTCGGTCTCTGCGTTGCCGCCTCGTGACAACGTATCGCGGCCAAGCACCTTCTGCGTCGCGAGCTCTTTCTCGGCGGCGCGTGTGAGCTCTTCGAGTGCGGCCAGCACCACGGCGCGCGAGCCGTCGGCCAGCAACAGGCCCGTGGTAAGCGCGCACGAGCCCACGTTGCCGAGTGACGTGGCGCTCACCATGTCGATGCGATCGAGGTCGGTATGATAGTGCTGATCGGTGAAGTGCCAGAGCAGCACGGCGGGGATCTGCGCGTTCAAGAATGGTGTGTGATCGCTGCCGCCTTCGAACGGGTTCGCCTTGACCACCCACCCGGTTTGCGCGGCGCGATCGAGGCAACGTTGTCGCACGAAATCATTGAACCAATGCGGACGAATGTCCTTCTCCGCCAGCGCGCGTCCGCCCCACTCACTGTGCTTGTCTTCACCGCGCACCCAGACGGCACTCGGATCCGGCATCTTCTCGATGAGGAATGTACCGCCGGTTTTCGTGGTGTTCTCACCGACCATGTCGAGTGACATGCCCCATTTCACACCGGCTCGGCGCGTGCTGTCTTCCTTGATGAACCGATCGGTGGAGCGGATCTCATCGCCCCACAGGAAGGTGACCGTACGCTGAGGATTCGCGGTGCCGGCTTTCACCATGAGCGCGGCCACGCGTGCCATCTCGGCCAGCGTACCGACGCCGGTGGCATTGTCGTTGGCGCCGGGTTCCTGCACATGGGCCGAATACACGAAGCGTTCCGTGGGCTTCGACGCGCCGCGGATCTCGGCCACCAACGTGCGCTCGGGCCGACGCTCGAAGAGGGTGCGCACCGTGACCTGCACCTTCACCGGCCCGCGCGCGAGCGCCGACTTGAGCGCATCGCGTGACGACCTCGACACGAACAGCAGCCATCCCGGCATCAGTGTGTCGCGCGCGATGCCGGAGAACTGGATCGAAGTGACGTTCTTCGACTGCTGGTTGTACTCGGGGAGCTTCTGCGCGGCCAGTACACCGGCCGCGCCTTGCTGCATGGCCTTCAGGAAAATCGACCGCGCATTCCCCTCGGCCAACACGATCTTCCCTTTCACGTCGGCCGCGGCAAAATCCGCGTCGGCACCGGCGCCCACGTCGACCACGGCAGCCGTGACACCCTCGGGCGCGGTGGAGGTGGAGTTGATGGCGATCATGTTCAGGTTGGCCGGCCACGACTGCAGCGCGGTAGACTGACCAACGATCGTGATCGACGCGCCTTCGGGCGTCCAGGCCACATCGCGCATGGGACGCGACTCGATGCGGTACACGAAACGGGCCGTTACGGGCGCGCTCGTTTCTTCGACGTAGCCGGCCACTCGCAGCAGTGAGGCGACGGTGTCGATGGCCAGATCGAACCCCCGATTGCCCGGCAGCCGGAAGTAGCGCTGCACGTAGTCCACGGTCCGGTAGGCCCGGTCGCCGCTGATGGCGCCGGACACCGCTCGGGTGATTGGCGCCATGGCGGGCGATGGCGTGGCGGGCTTCGCTGCTGGCTTCGACTGGGCCGTGGCGACGGCGGCGGACAGCGATATCGCGGGTAGCGAAAGGACAAGCAGGGCGCCCGCGAAAGCGGGCCACAAAAGGCGGCGCGAAGGGCTCATGCACGCATGTTCGGTGAAAACCCACGCCCTGTCGAGTGCTACGTGGCCTTACTGATCACCAGGAAGCGGGTCCAATTGGCGGGCACGTCTTCGACGTGTCGGGCAATGATCTCGAGATTGTAGCGTTCGGCGGCCATTTCGCTGGCGATTGCACCAACCGTTCGATCGCCCAGTTCAGCCACCATGCGCGCCGCGCCCGCCGTATCGTCGTGCGGCGCCGGAATGAGCCACCCGTGTCGCGCAAAGAAGATGCGGCACTGCGCGAGCGCCATGGCATGACTGTGCACATTGCGCAGTTCCGCCAAGGACGCGCCGTGCGGTGCGAGCAGGCAGAGGTGAATCGGCACGCGCAATTCACTGCGCTGCACCACCTCGATGCCCGCACCGCGCAACGCGTGGAGTGCGACATCTACCGTGCCGACGATAGCGTTCTCCACCGGAATCACGCCGTAGTCGGCGGCGCCGCCGCGCACGCTGGCGATCGCATCGGGGAAGGTGGGGCAGGGCACAGGGGTCGCTCCGTTCGGCCACTGCTGGCGGATCGCGAGTTCACTGAAAGCACCCAACTCACCCTGAAAGGCGATACGTGGAATCATGGGATCAACATATTGACTTGGATCGGCACCCACCGTAGCCACCATGGTATGACGCGTCACCGCTCCGTCCGCTACTGGTATGATACGCCGACCCGCATGGGCTCTGGTGTATCTGGCGCGCGCGAATGAGTCGCTGACGCTCCGACACTGTGAGGCTCGTGCAATCGCACGGGCCTCGGTTGTTTCGGGGCCCGGCGACGCTCGGCGCCTCGTGATGTTCCACGGCACCCCCTCACGAGAAGACTCCGATGATCATCGTTACCATTTCTGGAATTTCTGCTGACGCGCTGTCTCGTCTCATCGAACACGTTGAGGCCGCCGGGCTGCGCACGCACGTTTCACGCGGCGAACACCGCACGATCGTGAGCTGTATCGGCGATGAAGGCTTGCTGAGCGAGCACGGTCTTACGCAACTCGAGGGCGTCGAGCGCGTGTTGCCCGTGCTCAAGCCGTACAAGCTGGCCTCGCGTGAGTTCTCAGTGCAGTCCACGGCCATCCGCCTGGGCGACGCAGCCGATACCGTGATCGGTGGACGTGATGTGGTGGTAATCGCCGGCCCTTGCTCGGTGGAAGGCCGCGACAGGATGCACGCGACGGCGTACGCCGTCTAACGCGCGGGTGCACGGATGCTACGCGCCGGCGCCTTCAAGCCGCGCTCGTCGCCCTATGCCATTTCAGGGAATGGCCGAGGAGGGGCTCGAGATCCTGGCCGAGGTGCGCGCGGAAACAGGTATGCCGATTGTGACGGAAGTGATGGACACGCGCCAGGTGGAGCTGGTAGCGAGCTACGCCGACGTCCTGCAAATCGGTGCACGCAACATGCAGAACTTCCCCCTGCTCACCGAAGTAGGTCGCACCAGCGCCCGGTACTGCTGAAGCGCGGCTTATCTGCCACCATCACCGAGCTCCTGATGGCGGCAGCGTACATCATGGCGCATGGCAATGAGGACCTGATACTGTGCGAGCGCGGCATTCGTACCTTCGAAACGGCCACGCGAAATACGCTCGACGTAGCGGCCATCCCGGTGCTCAAGCGCAAGACGCACTTGCCGGTGATGGTAGACCCGAGTCATGCCGGCGGCCATGCGCATTTGGTGGCGCCGCTCGCGATGGCAGCGGTCGCGGTCGGCGCCTACGGTTTGATCGTGGAGGTACATCCGCATCCGGCAACGGCCAAGTCGGACGGCGAGCAGTCGCTGGAGCCGAGCGCCTTTGCGGCCATGATGCAGCAGGTGCGCGCGGTGGCACTGGCAGTGGGCCGTGAGCCGAGCTGGGAGGTTGAGCTGGCTGTGGTGTGAGGTCGAACGGCAACGGCAACAGCGTTCGCGCGAAGCTCGCGAAGAACGCGAAGGCACGCGAAGAACAGCAACAAGAAAAGCCTAGAATGAAAAAGCGCGAAGGACTCGAGGTATGCTCGAGTTCCTTCGCGTCTCTTCGCGTCTCTTCGCGTTCTCCGCGAGCTTCGCGAGCTTCGCGTGAATGCTTTTGTTGTTGTGTTTGCTTTTGCTGTTGCTGCGATCTCAACCGATCGGCTTACGATCCGACGGCGGAAGGACGGCGCGGCCGATCGTGCCTTGGTCGCTGCCGAACCAGATGGTGCGGGTGTTCTTGTCGAATACCATGTGTCGTACCGTATTCGGAGCGGCTTTGCCGATGTCGGTGGGCGTGGTGAATGTGTTGGTGCGGGGGTCAAAGCCCACGAGGCGGTTCGGCTGCTTGCCCGTTTCCACGAACCACAAGCGATCATGGTCGTCGACCGTCATGGCGTAGGGGAGGGAGATGGTACCGCCGGGCATCGGCCAGTCTTTCACCGCGCCGCTGACCGGATCGAGGCGGCCTAGGTAGCCGCGCGAATAGTCCACATACCAGACCGCGCCGTCGGTGGTGAGGGCGATGCGACGGCCACGGGCGCGCTCGTCGGGCAACAGGTACTCACGCACGCGCATACTGGTCGGATCGATCGTGCCGATCTTGTTCACGCCGAACAGGTTGAACCACGGACGGCCCCTCGCGTCGATCACGATGCCGTAAGGGCGTGAGCGAGGCGTGGTCATCCTCATGATCGTCACCGTGCCCGTCTTCTTCACGAGGTGACCGACCATGTTGCTGTTCTGCAACGTGAACCAGAGGTTGCCCTGCTTGTCGAAGGCGATGGTGTGCGGATCCTTGGCCTCAGGATCGGGCATTGGGTAACGCGTGATCGCGCCCGTTTTGCCGTCGATCATGCCGATCATACCGTTGCGATTGCCGGTGTACCACGCATCGCCGTCCTTGTCGACCGACACCGTGTGCGGAAACGTGCCCGCATCGATCTCGAGCTTCGTGAACGCGCCGCTCTTCGGATCGAGGCGCGCCACGTAGTTGCCCTGCTGGCCCACGAACCACACGCGACCCTGTGCATCGAGTGAGGGATCCCGGGGACGAGTGTCGGCCCACGGCACGTTCCACTCGGTTACGGCGGCGGTGTCCACGGCGCGCTTCTGAGCAATGGCGGTCGCCGGCGCGATGGCGGCGCAAGCGATGGCGGAATAACATGCCATGCGAGTCATTCGCGTGGTATCGCTGAATCGGGAACTCATGCGAAGTCTCCGGAAGCGGAAGCTAATCGTGGTAGCGACACGCGGAAGCAAGCGCCGCTGGCGAGATCTGTCGACGGACCCAGAACAATATGCCCGCCATGCGAATGCGCGATAGCCTGCGCGATCGCGAGGCCGAGTCCGGCGCCGCTGCGGTGGCCGCCGGCATCATGGGCGGGTTGGGACGACGACCCGTGTACAAAGCGCTCGAACAACCGGTCGCGCAATGCGGGTGGCACGCCGAACCCCCCGTCTTCCACGTCGATCTGTACGATCTGATCGGTGGCATCTACGCGAACGTGTACTGTGCTGGATGTTGGCGCATGCTTGAGCGCGTTGTCGAGCAGGTTGAGGACGAGGCGGTGCAGCAGCACGCTGTCACCAAGCATGCGCAGCCCGTCGGTCGCGGCCGTTTCGTTCAGTTGCAGCGACACACCCCGCGATTCAGCCAGCGACCGCACGCTACGTGCGGCCGTCGCCACCAGCTCGGCGATCGCCACCTGGCGATGTTCACCGATCGGGCTGCCCGCATCGACGCGCGCCAGCAGGAACAGGTCATCCACGACGCGTGAGAGGCGCACCGATTCCTGCTGAATCACCTGCAACGCCTCGCGGTACTCCGCTTCATCGCGGGTGCTACGACGCAAGGTGACCTCGGCCTCGCCGCGGATGATCGCGAGCGGCGTGCGCAATTCGTGTGAGGCATCCGCCACGAACTGGCGCTGGGTACGGAACGCATCACCCACGCGTCCCAGCAAGCCGTTCACGATGTGTGCCAGCCGACCAAGCTCGTCGTACGGATTCACGACCCGCAACCGCGCATCGAGATTCGCCGCCGTGATGCTGGCGGTGCGGGTCGTGATCGCATCGAGGGGCGCGAGACTTCGGCGCGCCAGCGCGTAGCCGGTGATCACTGACGCGAGCAGCGCCAGGGGAATGGCGAGCAACAGCGTGTTTCGTACCGCACGCAGCAGCAACCGGTCATTTTCAAGCGTGTGCAGTATCGTCACCAGCAGCGGCGGTTCGCCGGGATCCTGTGCCATCGGCGCCAGCCGCGTGACACCGGCGCGCCAGTCCGTGCCGTGCAGGCGAATCGTGCCGAGGGCGACTTCGCGCTCATCGGCAATTTCGGCCGCGCGTGTCTGCACGATGCCGCGCAACAGCGTTCGCACTTCGTCGGGCAGGAGTACCGTCTCGTCAACCGTGTTGATCGAGGTGCGTGACGGTCCGGGCTGACTGGCCGCCATCAGCTGCGCGCCTTCGTCGGCGATGAACACTTCGAGATCGCCTATGCGCAGTTCGCGCAGGACCGCCTGCTCGGTTTCGCCACGCACTTCTTCGACATCGCCGCGGGCTTGCGCGGCCGCGCGCTCGACGCGAATGGCACCGGCAACCACGCGCGCCGACTCGCGCACCGCGGCGTCGGTACGCTGTCGTAGTGTGGTCGTGAGCGTGACCCAACCGGCCAAGGCGAACGCGCCGAGTACGAAAGCGAGCACAGTGGCGTTCCAGAGCGTGAGGCGCATCCGAATGGTGAGACGCATCACGCCGTTGGTCAGGCCATCGGTCACGCTGTTGATCACGTGGGGGCGACCTCGGAGAGCATATAGCCGGCACCGCGACGGGTGTGAATGAGCGGCGGCCACGGCGCACGATCGATCTTTCCGCGTAGACGGTTCACGTACACTTCGACGGCGTTCGTGAATGAATCATGATTGTCATCCCAGACGTGCGCCACGATGTCGGCTCGCGACACGACGGTGCCGACGCGACGCGCGAGCAGTTCGAGCAGCGCGTACTCCTTGGCGGTGAGCGCGATCGGGACACCGGCGCGCGTCACGGCGTGCGACTGCAGATCGATCTCGCAATCGCCGACGTGCACCTGCGTGGCTTGCAAGGCTTCCGGTCTCCGCAGCAGCGCGCGCAATCGCGCGAGCAATTCGCCGAAATCGAACGGTTTCGTGAGATAGTCGTCGGCCCCATGATCGAGGCCGGCGATGCGATCAGCTACGGCGTCGCGTGACGTGAGCATGAGCACAGGCGTACGCACGTGACGGGTGCGCAGCGTCGCGACGACGCCGAAGCCGTCGATGCCGGGCAGCATGACGTCGAGGATGATCGCGTCGTACGTATTCACGACGGCCTGCACGATGGCGTCCGTTCCACTTTCGCTCACGTCTACGGCGTAGGCCTCCTCACGGAGACCGCGAGCGATCAGCCGGGCGAGGCGAGGATCATCTTCAACGACCAGGAGGCGCATGAGAACCGAAAGGAATGGGACGGAAAGGGCGTCGGCGTTGCTCGCTGAGTCTGGCCGGTAGTCAGGTCGGGGATTTCTTCGTCCCTCGGACGGCCACTTTGGTACGGGCTTTCTCCTTTGGCCGGCGCCGGAACCAGCTGGCCACGAGGTAAAACTCGTCGAGATCGTGCGTGGGAATATCGGCGCCCGATGGATCGGCTCCGGTGAACACCTTGGCGGCGAGCTCACGTAAGGCCGCGCGCTCCTCGGGTGTTTTCGGCGCGGGCACTTCGGCGCGCACGGTGCCGCGTCGTACCAGATAGACCCACTCCTGCTCGCCGGGTCCCACCGCATGATAGCGAAAGGTGAGACGATCCACGTTGGCGTGGAAGTTCTGCACCCGCTCGTGCAGCCAGCTCACCAATGCCAAGCGATCGCGGATCACCGCCGCGTGCTCGAAAGCGAGCTGTTCGGCCGCCTGGTGCATGGCCATCTGCAGCGTGCGCACCGGCGCGTCGCTGCGGCCGTCGAGAAAGGCCCGCACCACCACCGCGGCGTCCCGATACGGCTGCGCCATGCCGGCCCCGATGCATGGACCGGCGCAGGTCCCGATGTCGTGACGCAGGCAGCCGGGGGCGCGGGTGCGGCTCGCGCCACGACGCGGCTGTGACGCGGGATCGTCGTCGAACCAGAGCGTGCTCCCGCGACTGGCCGCACTACCGGTGATGCGCACGACGTCATCATGCACGCAGTCGCGCAGGCCCGTGCCTTCGGCGAGTGCCCGCACCGCGTTGCGGAGCTGGGCCACACGACGGAACGGCCCGAACAGCGCAATGGCGCCCGGATCGTCGGAGCGCGCCACCACGCGCAGACCGGGTACACTGCCGCCGGTGAGCGCCACGTAGGCGCGCGGCCATTCATCCTGCACCATCATCGAGTTGAAGTGCGGGCGATGTTGCTTGATGAGCCGCAGCTCGCGTAGCAGGGCGCCGAACTCGGTGTTGGTGTACTCCCACTCGATCTGGAAGGCGTGACGCAGAATGCGCGCACCCTTGTCGCGTCCCTTGGCGCGGAAGTACGACAGCAGTCGTGTGCGCAACACGCGAGACTGGCCCACGTAGATCACCGCACCAGTGGGCCCGAGCATGCGATACACGCCGGGCCGGTTCTCGCATCCTTCACGCACCAGCGTGCGCAGTTGCTTGCGATGCGTTGGCGGTGACTGCGGCGGTCGAGCGTGCAGGCGGGTGCGCTGCGGGGCGGGCGTGTCCACCCATGCAAACTAGAGCGCGCGAGGCCCGTTCAGCAACGCGCCATCGGTACTACGACCCCGAGGCGGGCGGCGCGAACGTGCTGTCGTAGTCCAGCGACTCGCGGAACGCAGCCGCCTGGGCGCGGATCTGCACCAGCTCCGGCTCGTCGATGTTCTTCACGTGCACGAACATCATGCGCATGCGCGGATGTTTGCCGAAGCGCGCCTGATGCGACGCCAGAAAGTCCCAGTACAGCACATTCACAGGACAGGCATCGGGACCGGTACGCTGCTTCACGTCGTATCGGCAGCTACCGCAGTAGTTGCTCATGCGGTTGATGTACGCGCCCGACGCCACGTACGGCTTGGAGGCGAGCACGCCGCCATCACCCCACGTGCCCATACCGACCACGTTGGGAAGTTCGACCCACTCGTAGGCGTCGGTGAAGGCGCTCCAGTACCATCGCGAGAGCGAGGCTGGTTCGACGCCGAGCAGTGTCGCAATGTTGCACTGCACCATGAGTCGGGCGATGTGATTCACGCGTCCGTGATCGCGCACCTGGCGGATGGTGTCGGCGAGACACCGCATCTCGCAGGACGCGGCGGTGCGCTGCGAGTCGTCGTAGGCTTCGCCGTCGGGGGCCCAGAACCAACGTGGCAACTCGCGGGTTGCGTTGAGCGCGTTGGCGGTTCGGAGTCCGGGCATGAGGTGCCAGTACATGCCGCGGATGTACTCGCGCCAGCCGAGGATCTGCCGGATAAAGCCTTCGGCCGACGCGATGGGAACGAGTCCGTCACGCCACGCCGTTTCGGCTTTGCGCACGCATTCCAGCGGGTGCAACAGCCCGACGTTGAGAATCGACGAGAGCGTGGAGTGCAGCAGGTCGGGGGCGCCGTGCACCAATGCGTCTTCATAGGGGCCGAACTCAGGGAGTCGTTCGGCAACGAACCGATCAAGCCAGACTTTGGCGTCGGCGCGGGTCACGGGTAGGGCGAAGCGGTCCACGCTGCCCCAGCGATTCCGCCAGGTGCGTACGCGCTCCATCTGGGTGCGCGTGATGTCGTCGGGCTCCACCCGCCACACGGCGGGTGCAGGGCGGCCTTTGGGCCAGGGCTTCCGATTGTCGGCATCGAAGTTCCATTGGCCGCCCGATGGCGTGCCGTCGGCTTCCATGAGCACACCGTGTTTACGGCGCATCTCCCGGTAAAAGAACTCCATCCGGTGCTCTTTGCGCCCGTGAGCCCAGGTAGCGAACTCCTCGCGGGTGGCCAGAAAGCCACGGTCCTCGCGCAGGGTCAGCGAACGGCGATCGGCTTCGAGCAGAGTGCGGGCGCGATCGAGCTCGTCGACCATATCCTGCTCGCGGCCCTCGGTAGCTACTACCTTCGCGGCCTGGAACTCGGCGGCCGCGGCCGCGATCCCGTCGGCGTAGCTGGGCGCCTTGCGGTAGGCCACCCGGTACCCTGCGGCCTCGAGCGACGCGGCGAAGTGCTGCATGGAGGAGAGCAGCAGAACCAGCTTCTGGCGATGCCAGGGGAGAGCAGAGCCTTTGGCGACCGATTCAAGCAGCAGTACGACGACGTCGTCGCGCGGGGCGCGAGGGAGGTTGGCGACAGCGCGCGAACATTCCCAAGGGGCGACAAAGGCGAGGGTGGTGGACACCCGGATAAAACAGGGGTGGGGAGGGGGGAGGTTCCCTCGTCAACGGCGCAACCGCAAAAGGCCGTGGGCTCTCGGCTTGAAGTTCGAGGTAATGGGTAATGGGTAATGGGTTCACGTCCGATCGTGACCCACAGCCCATGACCCAAAACTCACGGCCTCAAGCTAACAGCCCACAGCCAGAGCCCAGCGTTCAATCCGTTTGATCCATATCGACCTGTCCACTCATCGCCTTCGAGACATGCGACCAGCTCATCCCCACCGCCAACAACACCGACAGACAGAAAAGCACGACGTAGGAAATGCCTCGGGCCGATCCCGCGCTCACGATGCCGAAGTCGAGCAGAATCCACACCAAGGCTCCTGAGAGCGCGATGACGAGGGCGGCGCCTCCGATCCCGATCGAGCGGCGAGTGGCGTTGAGGAACACTCCCCATCCGCCCAGCAGCAGGATCCCTACCAAGAACTTGACTGATGACGGTCCAGTGCTGGTAGTATGTTCTAGTAATGGCGCTATAGACCAGTGATAGAACGAGTATCCTTCGGCGTTGTAGGTGGCGAACACCAGCACGAGCGCGGCGAGCAAACGTGCGGCGATGCCGGCGGGACCGGGTCCGTTAGCCATGCGCGGGACGGGGAAAGAGTCGCCTGAAAAGAGCACCGGCGCACCAGGCGGCGGTGATGAGGACCAGCAGAAACTTGATCGTGGCCGCCACCCCGGCGACCAGCGCCAGCGGGGTCGACGCGCCCGCCACCAGCATGCGCCAGAGCAGCGCATTCTCGAGCGCATCCAGCGGAATGCACACCAGCACCGCGGAAGCCAGCCGTGCACCGACGCTTTGCAAGGTCGACCCGTCGTCGCGTCGCAGCAGCTGCACGAGGCTGCGGAACATGAATGGATAGACCAGCAGGAACGCGACGTCCACGCCAAGACTGACGAGCGCGCCTTCGGTGACGCCCATGCTGCGCCACACGCGCATGATTTCGGCGGCGCGAACCTGCGTGAACGCCAGCTCGAAGCCGACGATCCCCCACGGGGTTTCGGGCGATGTGAGTGCGCCGTCGGCCAATCGCAGCTGCACCATGAGCACCAGTGACAGCGTCGCCAGGAAGAGCCAGCCAAGTAACCGCATCGCACCAGTGTAGTCGGCGGACGTCGCGGGCGGAACGGCGTGGTGGTATCTCTCCTTTATGCGACCGGATGCGTTCCTCACGAGTGACGCCCTGCTGGGTGTGGCGATCGGACTTGGGCTCGCCGCCGCCGCGGGTTTCCGGGTGTTTGTCCCGTTGCTGGCGGCGGCGATCGCCGCCAAGGCCGGCGTGTTGGAGCTCTCTCCCGGCTTCGCCTGGCTGGCCACCACACCGGCTCTCGCGGCCCTCGCCATCGCCACGCTGCTGGAGATTGGTGCGTATGCCGTGCCGTGGATCGACCAGCTGCTCGACGTGATCGCGACACCCACGGCGCTGCTCGCCGGCATGATCGCGGCGGCGTCGGTAGTGGTGGATTTGCCGCCACTGGTGAAGTGGACAGTGGTCCTGATCGCCGGCGGCGCGGCGGGCATCACGCAGGGCGCTTCGGTCCTCACGCGCTTCAAGTCGACGACACTCACCGGTGGCGTGGGCAATCCGATGGTGTCCACCATGGAACTGATCGGCGCCGTGATGACGAGCGTGCTCGCGATCTTCCTGCCGCTGGTCGCGCTGCTGGCCGTGGTGCTCATGCTGGTGCTGGTGACGCGAAAGGTGGGACGCTTGGCGTTCGGCCGCCGTGCGGCTCGTGTGATCGCCCCGCCGAGCCTTCCACCGGGTTCGGGACCACCGCGCATTCCCCGTGGCGGCCGATAGCGCCGTCGCGTTCTTGATCGAGTTGGTCCCACAACCGCCGCATTGCGGTGCGGCAATCAATCGGCGCCACTTCGGCTATCGCGATGGTGCTCATGGCTCGGGCCGGATTGGCGTGATGGACGCTGATTCGCGCCTTGTACTCTTCGGGTCTGCTGCACTCGTGAATCCGAGACCGCGAGCATACGCGAATGGCTGCCCCTGCCGGAAGCGCCAGGCACGAAAGAGCCGCGACCGAATTCTGCCCATGGGAACCTTCGCCACCTGTGCCGCTTCGCCGTACGTCGTCCCTTCCACATCCACCAACATCACGGCCACACGACACGGCGCGGCGAGTTGGCCGATCGCATCGCGAATGGCCGGACCCACGTCGATGCTGCACACGTAGGCATCGAGCCCTGAGCGCCGTGCGGCCACATGGCCCATCACCGCGCCCAGCGCTCAGCGTCACCGCTATCGTTGGAGAGCACCATGCGTTGATCGCACTCCTGAAGGAGGAGGAAGGCGTGATGACAGATGCTGAACAGCCACCGATGCGCATCTGACCCCTGCTGAAACGACGCGCAACCGCGATACGCGGGCAGGAAGGTCTCCTGTACGAGATCATCCGCCGCACTTTCGTTGCGCGTGAGTGACTGGGCGAAGCGCGCGACGTCGGGACCGCCGATAGCGGGATGAGGCGCAGAGAGTTCCCGGGAGCCAACAAATGCCGTTGTGTCTACGTACGGCCATGACCACCTCCACTCGCCACCACCCCATCGCCCGTATCACGCATTGGGTCAGTGCAGTCGCCCTGACCGTGATGGCGGCCTCCGGAATGCGCATCATCAATGCGGCGCCATTTTTCGCGCGGAAAGGCGATGCGCCGTTCGCGTGGTGGCCATGGGAGGGTACGCCGATCCCCTCTGTGCTCACGATGGGCGCATGGTTGGGTGGCGCGCGGCACTGGCACTTCGCGATGATCTAGTTGCTGGTCCCCAACGCACTGGTGTATCTCATACATCTGTTCCGTCATGGACGGTGGCGCACCATCGTGCCACGAGTGAATGCCTGGCGCGATGCGATCGAGATGGCGCGCTTCTATCTGTATGTTCGGAAAGACCATTCCATACAGGGGAAGCACAACGCGGCGCTGGCCCGCTGGTGGCACTTCTCCGCAGTGCTGACGATCGCGCCGTTGGTTCTGGTGCACGTGGTCACGGTGTTCACCGTGGACCCGTCTGCACTTCTCGCCACAACAAGATCGTCGCATGTTCGATCTGGTCGGGAACGAGCCGGCGCGCATAGCCCAGTCCACTCCGGATGCTGGCTTCGTCGACTTCTCGTCGTTCGACAAGGGATACCACGAAAGCTGGGATATGGAGAATACAATGCACCCGCAAACGATGGTGGCCACCGCGAAGGATGGGAAGATGCTGTCCCCGCGATACGGCGAGGGAACACTCGCCGGTGAAGCTCAGCTACAAGAACACGAAGTCTCTCACGCACAGCTGAACGTCACGCCGGCTTGACTACCATGCACCACACGGCGTACAGCAGCGGCGCCGTGGCGCTCCACCCGGCCAGGTTCCATCGCGAGTAGGCGCGTACCAGTCGTGCGTCATCGGCGTCGCTGGAAACGGTGCGCAGCATGATGCGTTGCGCTGGCACCAGCAGCACCAGCCACATGATCGTCGAGATCACCAGCGCAATAATTGCCTGACGGATCCATGGCGTACCCCACACCGGGTACCCGCGGCCGATGGCGAGCGAGACGCCGGTGGTCGTGAGGATCGCGCCGCCGCCTACCGTGAAGATCCAATCCGTGACGACCATCGCGCGCGCCGCGAGCCGGAAATCGTGGGTGCGTCGCGCGCGAAAGAAGATGGCCGTCCAGATGCCGGTCACGATCACGTTACCTACGAAGAGGATCGCCGCCAATACGTGCAGCGCCTTGAGCGAGGAGAGTACCGTCGGTGACACGAGGGTTACGGCTCGACTTGACGCAGCGAAGGCAGCGTGTCGGCGGCGCGATGAATCGCCGCACGAATGCGTGGATAGGTGCCGCACCGACAGAGATTGCCCTTCATCGCGCGATCGATATCGGCGTCCGACGGAGCTGCGTTCGCCTGTAGCAGCGCTACCGCCGACATCACCTGTCCCGACTGACAGTACCCGCACTGCGGCACGTCGAGCGTGGACCAACTGCTTTGCACCGCTTCGGCCACCGGTCCGCTGATACCCTCGATCGTGGTGATCGCCTTGCCGGTCGTGGCCGACACTGGCGTCACACACGAGCGCACCGGCACGCCGTCGAGATGCACCGTGCATACGCCGCACGCGGCAATACCGCAGCCGAACTTCGTACCCGGCAATCCGAGC
>NZ_JBDNFF010000039.1:0-7332 GCF_041689975.1 Gemmatimonas sp. | reverse complement strand
TGCTCTGCGGTCTCTGCGCCTCCGCGTCCTCGGCGTGATCGGTTCAGCGGCCTGTTTGTCGCCGCCCCTCGGGAGTCGGGCGCGTCGTACGGTGCGCACGGGGCAGTGGAACTGATCACGCAGAGGCGCAGAGCTTGCAGAGAACGCAGAGGCGCTCCGCCAAACCCTGCCGGATTTTCTCGTGACCACGCGCGAAACCCATGCCCTCCCACAATGCATCGTCGAACGACAGGACCCATACACCTTCGCGATGTTCCGCTTGGCGTCATCGCGCAACAGTCGGCGCAGAACTCGGCACTCTTGAGTTCCAAAGGTCAGATCGTGATCCCGGCCGAGCTGCGCCAACAGGATGGCATTGAGGCCGGTCAGGAGTTCGACATCGAGCGGCTCAAAAGCCGGGAGCGCCTGCTGCGGCGTCGTTCGATGACCGTTGATGACGGCGCCTTGAAGTGGCTCCTCGACTGTCCGGCCACGGACTGGTTCGTGCCGATCAAGTCCGAGTCGACCGACAGCTCTGACGTTCGGGAGAAGTCTCTCGTCGACGCCGACGTGCCGAGCGGAGCCACCAAGTCATCGCCGGATGAACGCGTGGTAGCGTAACTCACCCCACACGAACGAGACATTTCTACTGATCCGATCATTCCTTCGGACTGACGTGGGCGGCGTTGATGGCGTCGTCGCGGGCATCCTTCCGCGCGATGCCAGTCAAGGACAGCCTGATCGCGGCGACGGACCTGACACCCGATCTCGAAGCCGTCACCATCTCACAACCGCGATATCTGTTTGCGCGAAATCGTTGCCGGTGCACAGCAGTTCATCATTTCGGACCGCGGCCAGCGCGTAGCTGAAGCAATCACCGAATTTGAGCGCGGCCCCGTGTCGCCCGTTACCGAATCGAACACCGGCTTCCTGCGCCACCGCGCATTGTGCAGCGTCAACAGGGACCAGCTCAATTTTCAGGTGACGCAGCAATGCATCGAGATCGCTGCGACCTCCCTCGCCGAGCCGACCGACCAAGACAAGACACGCTTCTACGGCCGAGGCGACGGACATGAAGCGTGTGGGCGCCTGGTGCAGTTGGTGGAGCAGATCCAGCGCATGGGGTTCGTCCATGGCGATGCTCACCACCGCCGACGTGTCAACGATCACGCGGGCGCGCCGTCGGTACTGTAGCCGATGATGTCGTCCGCCGAACGGGCGTCGAGCACCGGACGCTCCCGGATTCGCTGTGGTACGCGCTGTATCGGCATCACGTACTGCGTGAAGGAGCGGGCGGCTTCAAGGCGCTGCAACCGTTCCCGGAGGGCGACGGTTATGGCTTCGGTAATCGTCTCGCCGGTCGCCTCGGCAACGGTTCGCGCCAATCGTTCGGTTTCGGGGCTCTTGAGGCTTATGGGCATGAACGTGTCGCCAGAATAAGTATACCATTTGTGTAATGAATGGCATACTACCGTACAAACCCCATCAAGTGCACACCTCGATTGTGGTTCCTTTACGAGGACCTCGTGCGCCGGGGCGTTACTTCAATGATCCGACATACGCGTTCGCGTCCACCGGTCCTTCGAACGCGATGAAGAGCGTGCACGACTTGCCACCTTTACACCTCGCCTCATGCGGCAGACTTGCCGGACCATAGGCGTACTGGCCCGGGGTCAAAACTGCTGCCGCCGCTCCCTTGTACCGAACCGTGAGCTGGCCTTCGACCAGGATCATGCGCTCGGCGGAGGTGTGGGAATGGGCAGGGATCGTATAGCCGCCCGGTACGCGCAGGAACACATCGGCATTTGGCTTCGACGGATCGCCATTCAGTACGGCAATCTGACATCCCTTGGGGAAGATCGCGGGGCACGGCCCCCATTGGAGGGCCGAGGAAACGCTGCGGGTGATCGGCGCCGTCTGGGCGCTCAGGTGCGCGCCAGCACCGAGCGGCGCGATGCTGGCGAGCGACAGGACCATTCCCAATACTGTGATACGGGCGTTCGTCATAGAGTGTTCTCCCGGTCGATGGTTTCGAAGTGATGACGTGATATGATGAACGCGAAAGTATCCCGCGTCAGACGCCGCAGCTTGGAGACGATCTGGAGATTGTCTGGAGATTGTCTGGAGAATTCCCGAGCGATGGGCTACCGTTTCGCAGCATGATCTATCAGTTCACCGACTTCGAGCTTGACACTGACCGCCAGGAGTTACGCGCTTCAGGCGTTCGCGTTCCGGCGGAGCCGCAAGTGTTCGCGCTGTTGCGGCTGCTCGTTGAGAATGGCGGGCGAACTGTCTCGAAGCACGAGATCCGCGCTACGGTCTGGGACGGGCGTATCGTGTCGGAGTCGGCAATCTCCAGCCGGATCAAGTCCGTGCGGCAGTCTATCGGTGACAATGGCCATGCGCAGTCGTTGATTCGCACTGTGCACGGAATCGGCTTCTGCTTCGTGGCCGACGTCGCCACGCGCGCGGCCATCAGCTTCCCGAAGCAAGAGGGTTCCCCGGCAGTGGAGCCGATCGCGCATTCGCGCCCGAGTATCGCGATCCTGCCTTTTCAATGCCTGGGCGCGTCGGCGCGTGAGTTTCCAGTCGCGGAAGCGCTGCCGTCTGATCTCATTGCGGCGTTGTCGCGATTGCATTGGCTGTTCGTGATTGCACGAGGCTCGTCGTTCCGCTTCAGCACTCCCCGCACGAGTCTCGACGAAGTACGCCGCGCATTGAACGTTCGATACTGCCTCGCCGGTGTCGTCGAGATCTCCGGGAGCATGATGACGATCTCGGCCGAACTCAGCGACACGAGCGACCGAGGCATTATCTGGAGCGAGCGGTTCCGCGGCAAGATCGAAGCGGTACACGACATACGCGAAGAGATCATCAGCGCCGTGACGAGTGCCGTCGAAGTCAGGATTCCCATCAATGAGGCGCAGCGCGCGCTGCTCAAATCGCCGGAAAACCTCGATGCCTGGTCAGCGTATCATCTGGGCCTGCGTCACATGTATCGGTTCAACAAGTCGGACAATGACATGGCCACCGGATTGTTTCATCGTGCCATTGCCATGGAGCCGGGGTTTGCACGCGCGTACGCCGGACTGTCGTTCACCCACTTCCAGAACGCCTTCCTGCGATATGTGGACGATGCGGAATCAGCACAGCTCGCACAGCGCTACGCAGCCGACTGCCTCGAGCGAGATCCTCTTGATCCATTCGGCCACTTTACGATGGGCCGAGCGCACTGGCTGTTCGACGATCTGGAAGGCAGCCTTCCCTGGCTGGAACGGGCCAACGCGCTGAATCCGAACTACGCGCACGCGAGATACTCAACGGGATGGGCCGAAGCTCACCTTGGAAGCACTGATTCCAGCGAACGCAACATCGCCGCCGCACTTGTGCTGAGCCCACTTGATCCCTTCGTGTACGGCATGCTGGGCGTACGCGCTTTGTCTCACCTGAGCCTCAACGACAATGCGCAGGCAGCGCATTGGGCGGAGCGAGCAGCCAACTCACCCGGTGCGCATCCCTTAATCGAAATGATCGCGGCTGCGGCCCACGGACTCAATGGCGACGAGGCCCGGGCAAAGGTCTGGGCCGCGTCGGCCTGCGCTCGGGCAGGCTACCTGAACAAGAACGATTTCCACCGTGCGTTCCCATTTCGTGATGCGCACACGAAGGAGCGTCTCACAGCTATGCTGGTACGGCTTGGGTTCTAAGGAGGCGGCGCCCGAGAACGGCGTGTTCGTCAGGCATGTGCAGTCTCCCGTTGTCCCTTGCCTGCTTGCTCTGCTGCGACGACGCGCGAACCGGCATTATAAATGCGCTATCGTCAGATAGTGCGTACCGGCCTTAGGCCTACCTGGCCATCGTCCGAGCTCTTGCGTTGTACGTGTCCCGCGCTTTTGTATGATTTCTCATTGCAGCCTGTCGTGCGCCAAAGGCGTAGTCGCGAGTTATAGCCCAGGCACCCGATAGTACATACGACCCGAACAGGCGATTGATGAACGCGGTCTGTATTGTAGCGCTCGTTCATGTCGCACTTGTTCCATGAGTCACGGAATCCAGGACCCAAGCGATGACCGACCGCTCCCTTACGCCCGTTGCCGCGAAGAACAGAGGGCTGAAAAAGTGTCTGACCGGCATCAAAGGCTTTGACGAAATCACCGAAGGTGGTATTCCTCGAAACCGGATCACGCTGCTCAGCGGCGGCACTGGAACCGGGAAGACATTGCTCGGCATCGATTTTCTGATCGGCGGAGCGACGCAGCGCGACGAGCCAGGCGTCGTCATGTCGTTCGAAGAAAACGACGATGAACTGTTCGCCGACGTAGCCTCACTCAACTTCGATTTACTAAGCCTCGTCGCCGATCGGAAGATTCTGCTCGAATATGTGCTGCTGGAGCGGCGCGATGTGCAGTCGGACGGTGAATTCAATCTGGAAGGGCTCTTCGTGCGCCTCGAGTTGGCAATCGACTCTATCGGCGCCAAACGCGTCGTACTCGACTCCATCGATTCACTCTTTGCCGGCGTGACCGATGTCGGGATACTCCGCCTCGAAATCAAGCGCCTGTTTCGATGGCTCAAGAACAAAAAGGTGACCGCGCTCGTTACCGGCGAGACCACGCAGGGTACGTATACCCGGCATGGATTGGAGGCATACGTCTCCGATGGCATCATCTTCGTGGACAACCGGGTTCGCGATCAGATCTCCACCCGCCGCATCCGTGTCATCAAGTACCGCGGTTCGAATCACGGTACGAATGAGTATCCATTCGTCATCGATGAAAACGGGCTCTCGGTCATTCCCATTACCTCGTCGGGACTCGACCAACCCGGATCATCTGAACGACTGTCGACTGGCATCCCGTCGTTGAGTGCCATGTTCAACGGCGGTGGATATACCAGAGGGAGTACAGTGCTCGTGTCCGGGACCGCGGGCACGGGGAAGACGAGCTTGGCAGCGGCATTTGCAGTAGAAAGCTGTAAACGCAGGGAACGGTGCCTGTTCTTGTCGTCCGAAGAGTCGCCGGGGCACCTCATTGAAAACTTGAGTTCCATCGGATTCGATCTGGCGCCGCTGGTCGATAGTAGGCTGCTGTTGATCGTGTCGACCAGGCCGTCGTTCTTCGGATTGGAAATGCATTTGCTCGATCTGTACAAAATGCTCGCCGAATTCAAGCCGCAGGCGGTGGTCATCGATCCGCTGACCAGTCTGATTGGCCAGGGCAACCAGATGGAAATAGAATCGATGCTCACGTGTATGATTGATTCTCTCAAATCCAACGGTATCACGGGATTTTTTACCAGCCTTGTTTCTTCGACCAGACAGAATGACAACAGTGGCAAAATCGGCGTGTCCTCGTTGATCGACACCTGGATCGTGGTGAGAGAGTTGGAGGAAAGCGAGGGACGCAAGCGCATTCGAGGACTGTATATCGTCAAGTCGCGTGGTATGGCTCATTCTAGCGATGTGCACAAGCTCGTGATGAGTGATAGCGGGATGTCGTGGATGCCGATGGATGCCGATGGATGCCGATGGATGCCGACGCCACTGCGGGCGCGAAGCAGAAGAGCAAGGTCGGAAAGGCGACCGCGAATCCGGAGGCGTACATCCATGCCGGACGCCTCCCCTCCCTCCGATTCTGAACGCGCCGCGCGCATGAGCACGGCACGCCCGAATTATATCGTGGGAGTTGGCGGCTCTGCCGGTGCGCTCAACGCCTACAAGGCGTTGCTGGAATCGTTGACGACCGATACCGGCATGGCGTTCGTCATCATTTCCCACATCACCCCCGATGCGTACAGTCAGCTGGCGCTGATTTTGTCACGATGCTCGAGCATGCCAACCATGGTGGCGGTGTCGGGGATGCCGATACAGGCCAATGCCGATCTCGAAATTGAAGCGTTCATTTTCAAGGTGATCACGCCGCGCAGCAGACGAGCCGCGCAGATCGACTTGTTTTTTGTCTCGTTGGCATCGGCAATGGGCGGGTTCGCCATCGGTATCGTGATGTCAGGGTATGGTGGCGACGGCACCCTTGGCGTTCAGTCTATCAAGGAGAAGGGCGGCACCACATTTGCGCAGGACGCGTCGGCGGCCGTGAATGGAATGCCGACGCGTGCGCAAGCGTCGACGTATGTCGACTTCGTGCTGTCGCCCGAAAAGATTGGTGCGGCGCTGATGCAGATTGGGTCGCGCTTTTTCTGAGTGGTGATCCGCAGGAGCTGCCGGCGGATCTCCCGTTCGCGCCGCGATCGACTCTTTTTCATCGGCGCACCGGGCCCGGGAATGGCGCCCTTCCGCGCCTACGGCCTCCGCGTGTCGATCGGAATCACGTGCACGCCGTCCGGTCGCCAATACCGGTACCAGCGGCAGTAGTGACACCGAGCGCTGCCGGCGCACCGCACTTCGCGGTATCAACGCGACTCGCGAACGTGAGCAGTGATGCCGCGGCGGCGTCGACCAGGTCCTGCCCGCGCTTGACCTCGAACGCCGCCCAGCAGCCATCAGCCACTGGCGGCATAGCTCGTTGGCCTGTCACCGATCGCGTGAAATTCCCCAGGTAGCGATCTGACCGTGCCCCGCCCGTCGTCAGTCTGTCTCGCCCCTGACGGCACCCACGACCTCGATCAACCGCTCCCGCAGCACACTCGCGCGCACGCTCAAGTCCCGCTGACGCCGCTGGTATTCATCTCTCCCCTCGGGTGTCTCCACCCGAATTGGGTCGAAGCCCATGGCACGGAGGTCGTAGGGACCGGCCTGCATGTCGAGCACCCGCAACTCCGTCGCGAGCTCGAAGCACCGCCAGAGCAGATCGCTCCCGATCCATGGCATCGATGTGAACGCCCATCGGTAGAGGTCCATGTTGGCATGGATGCAGCCGGGCTGCTCCCGGTCATAGCGCGTGGACCACTCGAGCGGGATGCGGTTCATCGGCTTCGCGTCCGGTGCGAAGAAGCGGAAGGCATCGAAGTGGCTGCACACTACGGGGCGACTCGCCACGAACGCGTCCACCTGCTCCTGGGGAAGTCGCAGCGGAGCGATGTGGGCGTGGCGCACGTCATGACCGCCGAACACCATCGCCCACTCGTGCATCCCGTAACAGCCAAAGTTGGCGGGTCGATCCCGCGTGGCGGTCAGGACCTGCATCACATTCTCCAGCTTCGCGCGACTCTCACATGAGAGGGCGCGCGCGTCGCGCCGGATCACGCCGTCGATCGCACGATACACGGGCCCGGTGAAGCGCTCGCGGGCCTCCGGGGTGTCGACCAGGAACTCATGCGGCGCGGGGTGCCATGCCTCCAACTGCCCAGCCGAATATGTGTAATACTGGAACAGAAAGTCGTACACCGGATGCGCCT
>NZ_JBDNFF010000038.1:0-17981 GCF_041689975.1 Gemmatimonas sp. | reverse complement strand
GTGTACAATGATCGACAGGCGATTCAGAACGGTATGCTCCCAACGGCGCGTTCGTTGATCGTCAAGTTCAGCTGGTTGCGGCAAATGTAAGGTAGCTGCTGGCGTGATACCCCTTTGAGCACGGTCAGCCTGTTTGCTGCCTTGCGCCAATGGCTACCTCAGCTCGCAGCGACGAAATGACAGCCGGCTTCCTGCGCCCGCAGCACGGCGAAGATGCCGTTCGGCTGCATGACGATGCCGGGAATGATGTGCGCGCGCGCCTGCTTCGCCGCGTCTGCTACTTCGAGCTTGTCACCGGAACGGTAGCGCTGAGTCACCTTCCCGAACGCCCAGCTGCAGGCGAGGATGACGCCTCCCTCTTTCATGAACGTTTCCAACGTGTTCCGGCGCTGCGTGTCGGTGGCACTGGCGCGTGACTGCGCACTGATCGGGTTGACGGTGAGCCAACCCGAGTCGCGCCCCTTGAACTTGTGCTCTTCGCCAACGGGAAAACGACCCCAGTATGTGTCGTCCATGATGAGCTCGATGGCATCGGCTCGCAGCACCAGCACGGGGTTCATGGCGGCACGAGCGACTCCATAGATTTCCATGTACTGGTCGCACCACGCCGTAGCACGCACGATCGCTGCACCCTCTGCCATGTTCGGCGAATCGAACACGGCCCGGAACCGGCCCGTGATCTTGTCGGCCCATGCAACGTCGTACCGGTCGGAGATGGCGGCAGGGTGATCGATCTGTGGCAAGGCCGCGTGCGCGATGCGTGGAAAGACGCCACCGCCGATCGCCGCCGCGCCCATCGTGCCCAGAAAACGTCGACGATTGTCCGACATGGGTGATCCCTGTGTGGTGGGTCGAGTTCGGACTACTTCCTCCATGGCTGACGAAACGGTCAACGGCGTTCACCCTTGGAGGCCAACTCCTTGCCGAACCGATTCTCATAGCTTTGGGCGCGGCCGTTCTTCATCACGAACGTCCAGATGCTCCCGTCGTTCACGGCCCACAGCTCGCCGCCGCGCATGAAGCCGTTGATGAAGCGACCGTCGCCGAGTGGAACGAGCATGAACTCCTGCAGCGTCTTGAACTGCGCCGGCGTCCAACGACCGATGAGATCCGTGCCGCGCCGTTCGATCGTCAGAGTGGACGGTGGTTCCTCATTGCGCGGATCGCTCCACGCGAACGAATACACGCCGAGGTAGGGAGCGGCCGCTTCCGCCGAAATCGCGGTGGGGTACATGGGAATGATGTCGACCCCCACATCGATAGCGATCGGACCCCACGCCATCGTGAGCGACATCCGCTCGTTGCGGACGCTGTCGATGAACCACGTCAGCACTTCGACGTGTGGCACCGTGCGGGGTGTGACGTCGAATCGGATTTGCGTCGCATTCGAATCGGGATGATCCGTGTGATACTGTTCCCACTTGGGATCGAGCACGAACGTCCACGCGCTGTCTTTTCGCACCACGGTCCACACGGAGTATTTCCCCTTCGCGACCGCGCGTCCGCCGATGCGCACGTCACGTGACAGCTCGAGCGTCGTCGCTTCGTCGGCACCAGGCGTCCACACCTCGCCCCAGCTCACCATCGGCGTTCCGTAAATGGGTGAGCGCCCACGTGCGCGCGGACGTGAGTAGTCCACCGTCACGCGAGTCCCGTCGATGGTTTGGGCAACCATGCCGCGTTCGCTGGCCTTCAGCTGCGCGCCGACGGTTTCGCCCGACAGCGTGAGGGCTATTGCTATCGCAAAAAGACGCGAATGTGTCATGGGAATGTCGGTCGGGTTGAAGCGTGAATTTTCACACCAGCGGCGAGTGGTACGCACACTGATCAGCGGCGCTGCTTCGCCGGGGGAGCTGTGGCTGCCGGTCCTTACCATTTGGGCTAGTCCGGTGGACGACCCCGGTCAGATAATGATAACACGCTCGCAATAGCAAATCCATGAGCCCGAGAGGTTGCGCACCCTTGAAGTCCGGCGTGCATCGCCGGCAGCTTTTCCCCCGCCAGTGGCAACCGCAGATTATCACGCATCGTGGGCGGCTCGCGTATTCGAAATCCGGCCTCGTCGCGCGCACTGGCCGACGTACTTCTTGCACATCGATCGACGTTCCGATCCCGCTTTCAATCCTCCCGATGCTCATCGCAACCGCCGCGCTCGCTGCCGCTTGTAACTGCCCCTTCCGGTTGCGTGTATATCGCGCGCACTGGGCGACGCACACGCGGCGCGCTACTCCTGCTGCTCATCGTCGCCTCGCCGCTCGCCGGTCAGCAAGGCGCAAGCGGCTCGGTCGGTGACGCGGGACGCGCGCCTGGCGATGAGCGCGGTGGAGTGCGCCTTGGCGCCGGGGGTGAGGTCGCGCTTACGCTCGGCGGCTATCTGCAAGTGGATGGACGCTGGGTGTCGGGAGCGCTCCAGTCGCAGCCCGATGGGCTGCTGCTGCGACGCGCACGGCTCATCTTCGACGCCGCCATGCCCGGCGGTTGGCACGTGCGTCTGCAACCCGACTTCGGGCAGGGGCGCGTGCTGGTTCAGGATGCATTCGTCGGCTTCGAGGGGGCACGCGTCGTGGCACGGATCGGACGTTTCCGGCCCGCGTACGGAGTAGAACGCTTCCAGTCCTCCGCCACATTGCTGCACAGCGAGCGTTCGCTCGTCACTTCGCTCATGCCGAGCCGTAGCTTCGGCGCGCAGGTGGCGGTGCAGCGCGACGCACTGACGCTCACATTCGGCGCGTTCCGCACGCCGATCGGCACCGATCTGCAGGTCGTCGATACGGATGGCGATGTCGATGCGCGCGAAAGGTCAGGACTCGACTGGCTCGCGCGGGTGGCGTGGGCGCGCCAGCGCGGCGCACGATACGCCTCTGCTCAACTCGCGCTGATCGCCGGACGGGAAAGGGGGGAGCTGGAGGCCACCGGCGTCGCTCGCCTGCTCACTGTTGGACAGCAGCCGCTGCTCGCGTTTCGGAGCGATGGCACGGGCGACGGCACTGCGGTGGCGGATGGCGCACGGCGGCGCGTATCCGGCGGGGGGCTCTTGGGCAATGCACACACCATGCTCGCGTTCGAAGGGGCGTTGTTCACACAGGGCGCACGCGTTGCCGAAACACGACGAGACGTGACCGCAGGTGTACTCGCGTGGCGCGGAGCGCATGTGATCGGTGGCACGCGACGCAACTCGCAGGAAGTGTTGCCGAGTAGCAGTCGCGGTGCGATCGATCTTGGCGCGCGAATGGCCGTCCTCGGCGTGTGGGGGGAGGACATCGGTCGCGTCATCACGCGTCGGTCGGTAACGCGCGCAACAGGCGGTGGTGTAGCCGTCGGCTGGATTCCTACGTCGCTCACTCGCCTCTCGCTAGCCTATGAACTGACGGTGGTGCCCCCCGGGCGTTCGGTACGCGAGCACGCGCTGTTCCTGCGCGTACAGCAGGGGTTCTGAGCGGTACTTTCGCAAATCTGGCGTCTTGCGACGGCCACGTGTCACGAGTTTTCGTAGGAGCATCCGGTTTCCTGCCACACGCGAAAACGCAACAGGAAAGAAGTGGCGACGCGAGGTGGGCTTTCGTTGCGATCTGTCCGCTCGGTGTGATCCGTTCAGCGGCGTCCGCCCGATCGTCGCGTGGCGGGATGGGCACGAGCCCTGAAGACTCACCCGCCCGACGTGGCCGCGCCGCGTGTGCACCGTGGAAATCGCAGCAAGGACCGCGCTGTCCTTCCGAGAGGGATCGGCTAATTGTAGAGTATTTTCATGCAGGCTCCGTAGAACCATTGTTGATAGGCTGTTATCATTAAAAATGACAGAACGGCACTTTCATACGTCGGACCTGTTTTCTGGCGTCGCAACGCGAACACGTTGGTCAGCTGTGCTTCTCCTGCTCATCGTGGCGTGCGGTGGCACCACGCGCGGGGCGCCGCTCGAATCGGCGGGCGCACGGCCCGCGTCCGCTCGCGCAACAGGAAGCGCCGCACCTGTTCGGGGGCGCGCGCATGCTCACGTACATCTCCCGGGCGAAGTACGCGGCGTGCGCCTGTATCCGGTCTTTGCCCGCGCCATCATTGCACCGATGTACCTCGATGGTCGGTGGCTGGTACCGCCGGATTCCGCCACCTCGGTCGGCGCGTTTCTCGCGTCGCTGTCGCCGACGCTGGTGTCGGGGCTATTCAGCTTTGCACCGGAAGAAGCACCGACCGAAACGCATCGGCGGGTCTTGAACACGGTGCGTCAGGCCGTGCGCGAACGGGTGCCCGACGCACGTTTCGATGTGTATCTCGATGCCTTGGCGTACCCATCAGGCCCATCGGTCGTTGAGCACATGCGCACGATCACTGAACAACTCGAACCGGACCTGTGGCTCTTTACGCGTTGGGATCGAGCAGACCGGGAGAACTTTGCCGTGGTGGCCAGCGCGAGCAACCAAGCGCACGCCAATGGCCAGGCGATCGGCGGGACCACAGAGAGCCTCGAGATTCCGACCGACTCTGACTTCGGCGTGGTACTGGGCAACGTGTTGCCTCGCGAACTCACGCGGCAGTTGACGGCGCTCACCGCAATCCACGCCCTTCCCTATCTCGTCACCGTCGGTGAAAGCGGAAGTGGCATGCTCTCCGCGCTGCCATCGGGTATCCATGCGTTTCCCCATTGGCGCCTCGCCATGCATCCGGAACTCCCGGGGCTGACCATCCCGCAAGCGACGGCGCGATTTCGTCGGTAATGACGACGGCAGTGACGGTGCTGCTACTCCGACTCCGGCGCTGGTCGCGTCAACGCGTTGATGCGCGCCTGCTGCTCATCCAGCGGCAGCCGTACGCTGATGAAGCGTGCCGTGAGGAGCGCGTCGGCGTGCGGCCACGAACGATCCAGCTGGATTCGTTGGGTCCTCGTCGAACACCGCGACCCCTTTCATGCGCAGCACCGCGTCGGGGCGGTCACGGACAAGGGCTTCGAGCGCCGCGCGGCCAACAATCGCCAGCAGTGGCACGTCGAAGCTGGCCACATGATGCCGCGCGGCATCGTGCGCATGCGATGCGGTTTGTCGGACCAAAATCCCGCGTCGCCGCGGCGCATCATATTATAGTGATAACGTACTATCATTAGCTTGGATAGTTCCTTTTCGCCAACCAACCGCTGCGAACCGGTTGAAAGCGCCCTTGACAACGAAGCCCTTCTTGCGGCCCATATGCCCGAATATCAGCAGGCTCTCCGACTCGACCCGAACGCCGCCACTGCTTTTGCTGCGAGCGCCGGGGAATCGGTACATCGCGCGCCTATCGTCGCACGCGGGTTGAGGCTCGGCTACCTCTGCCTCGCGTACAACTTGCTCGAAGCCACCGCGTCGCTCGTCGCAGGATTCAGCACTGGGAGCGTGTCACTCATCGGCTTCGGCGCTGACGCAACCGTTGAATTCACATCGAGTCTCACCGCCGTCTGGCGACTGCATCGTGACACCGATGCACCGAATCGGGAAAGGCTCGAACGGCGCACGCTTCGCATCACGGGGGCGTCGCTGGTGGTCCTTGCCTGCTACGTCGCCTGGGCGGCCATAGCGCAGCTCCGGTCGCACGAAGCGCCGGAAGGCAGCGCGTTGGGCATCGCCGTCGCGGTCAGCTCGCTGCTCTTCATGCCTTGGCTGGCGTCAGGCAAGCGTCAGGTCGCGAGACAACTGGACAGTGGCGCACTCTGGATCGAAGCCCGCCAAACCTCGATCTGCGCATGGCTCGCAGCGATCCTGCTGGGCGGACTTCTGCTCAACGCGACCTTCGGCTGGTGGTGGGCTGACGCCGCCGCCGCCTTGGTGATGTCGCCCCTGATCGCCAAAGAGGGGGTCGACGGCATGCGCGGTCGCAACCATTGCGGTGCAACGTCTACCGTTGATCCGCACGCGGGGGCGCGGTAGAAGCACGCTTAAGCCGACGCTGAACGTGTTCTCTCGGTTCGATCAGCGCTCGAATGTCATGCGGCGGCGCATAGCGGGCCGTTTCCCCGGGGAGCAGCATGTCGGTCAGCCATCCGGCAGTGAGCAAGGAATTGATCGTGCAATACACAGTCGCAATGCCGATTCCATTTTGTCATACACTCTTGCAAGTATGAAATTGATTGAGTATGTATAAGAATGACGTCCGACGACTGTGTTGATCTGCCCCACGCCACACCCGTATCACGACCTGCGGTCTCGATCGCGGTACGAGAGCGCGCGGCGCGCATGCTCAGTGCGGCGGGCGAACCCTCGCGGTTAGCGCTGCTCGAATTGCTCGACGAGCGCGAACTCTGTGTTTCGGAGCTCGTGGCCCTGACCAACGACCCCATGCCGACCGTATCGCAACGGCTCCGGGTACTCAAAACCGAAGGGCTGCTGCGCTCCCGTCGCGACGGCAAGCATGTGTTCTACACCCTCGCCGACGCACACGTCCGCGCCCTGCTCACGAACATTCTCCGCCACGCGGCTGAACCCGCCGTCTGACGGGCACGTTTCACCACCCCGCCGGTGTGCGTCCGAGTGCACACCACGCGCTTTCTCTTCTCGGATCACTACGGAGTCGATCAGATGTCACAGCATCCCGATCATTCACACGTGCACGGCCTGGGTTGTGGCCACACCGCCGTCATGCACGATGGACACGTGGACTATCTCCACGATGGGCACCTGCACCATCAGGACGGCGCGGCGGTCGAAGAACATAGCATCGACGTGTCGGCGGCGAATCCGGCCGATTGCACGCCTGAGCATCGCTGCGGTGGACATGACGCAGCACACCAGCATGGCGACGCGTGTGGCCATGTCGCCGTGCCGCACGGCGATCACGTGGACTATCTGGTGGACGGGCATCTCCATCATCCGCACGCTGGACACTGTGACTTTCACGGCGCCTTGGCGACGGTGGCGTAGCCTCCGCACGCCGACGTGCTGAATGGCCGGCGGCCTCGTACACGGCGTACCTGATCATGGCCACTTGCCGCTATCCTCGTACGCCGTGATCCGGTCCACCCGCATGCGAAAGCCGGCGGCACCGTACACGGATTCGTATTTGATCATCTGCAGCGTCCCTTCAATCCACACCGGATCTCGCCACGAAATGCGTATGGTGCGGTCCACGCTGACGTGCACCATTTGATTGGGCGGCGGTGGTGGCAGATGGACGCATTGGCCGAATGAAGGGACCAGCAGGAACTCCTTGGCTCGCTCCTGAAAATCTTCTAGCGGCACGATAAAGCCCGCAATGCGTACGCGTCGTTTCTCGAGAAAACGGAGCGTGTCACTGGCCTTGCCGGTGCGAAAATCGAGCGTCCGCAGGACACGCCAATCGATGGTGATCACATCGGCGTTGGCGATGGGTCCGCCCGCGAGCAGTACAGGAACGGTATGTGGCGCGGGATAACTCACCACGGTGTCTTCGACCGGCGCGAGCCACGCAGAACACAGCACCGCTGCGCCCAGCAGCGCGACCAAGGACAGCGTCCGACAATCACGCCTCAGCGGCCGCTCCCTTGCCAAAGAACTCATATTCTGTAATGATATAGCACTATCAATTAAAGTCCACCGCGAGAATCCCCATGACCACCGCGCCCCGACTCGCCGCCCGCGCTCTGACCAAGAGCTACGGGCCTGTCACCGCACTCGATCGCCTCGATCTCGAGATCGGGTCCGGTGATGTGTACTGTCTGCTCGGCGCCAACGGCGCCGGCAAGACCACCACCATCAATCTGTTCCTCAACTTCGTCGCGCCCACCAGCGGGCAGGCGCTCGTGTGCGGCATCGATGTCACGAAGGATCCGCTCGGCAGCAAGCGGCACATCGCGTACATCCCGGAAACGGTGATGCTGTATCGACAGCTCACCGCACTCGAGAACCTCGACTACTTCGCCGGGCTCGCCACCGGCGAGCAGTTCCCGCGCGATCAGCTCGTGCAGTTTCTGGTCGAAGCGGGACTGCGTGCCGACCAGGCCGATCAACGCGTCGGTGGTTTCTCGAAAGGCATGCGTCAGAAAGTGGGCATCGCCATTGCGATCGCCAAACGCGCCGATGTGCTGCTGCTCGATGAGCCGACGTCTGGCCTGGATCCTAAAGCGTCGAACGAATTCTCCGAACTCATTGGCCAGATGCGCCAGCGTGGAGCCGCCATTCTCATGGCGACCCACGATCTTTTCCGCGCCAAGGAATCGGGGACACGGGTGGGCATCATGAAGCACGGTGCGCTCGTGGCCCAGATGGACACCGCCGAGATCGGACACGCTGATCTGGAACGCCTGTATCTCGCGCACATGAAAGACTGAGGAACGCGACATGATCCGCCGCATTGCTGTCAAAGAGATGACCGAGATGTTCCGCGACGGGCGCTTCCGTTGGGCCAGCGCCCTGTTGTTGGGACTCATGCTCGTCGCGCTCGCGACGGGAGCTACCAACTCGCGTGCGCTCGCTCGCGAACATGACGCCGCACAGGAAACCATGCGCGGCTTCTGGGTGAACCAGGGCGCGAAAAATCCGCACTCCGCCGCGCACTACGGTCTCTGGGTGTTCAAGCCCAAGATGCCGCTGTCGTTCGTGGACTACGGCGTGGACAACTACACCGGCGTGACCACTTGGCTCGAAGCGCACAAGCAGAATGAGTTCACGCGACGACCGGCCATGGATCAAGCCTCTGTGGCTCGCTTCGGCGAATGGACGGCGGCTGCGGTGCTCCAGCTGCTGGTGCCGCTGCTCATTGTGATGTTGGCGTTTCCAGCCTTCGCCGGTGAACGTGAAACGGGAACCCTGCGGCAACTGATCGCCCTCGGGGTGCCCATGCGCACACTCATGATGGGCAAGGCGATCGGCTTGGCCAGCGCGCTCGCGGCGGTGCTGGTGCCGGCCACGATCCTTGGCGTCGGCACGCTCGCCATCGGTGCCAACTTCGGTCGTGGCACTGATGACGTGCTGCGATTCGCCGCCATGATCGGCGCGTATCTCCTGTACTTTACCGTCGTGCTGGTGATCGCGCTGGCGGTGTCTGCCCGCACGACCGGTGTGCGGATCGCCCTGTTGACGCTGCTCGCGTTCTGGACCGTCAACTCGTTGGTGGCGCCTCGCGCCGTGGCCGACCTGGCGCGCCGCGCGTACCCCACGCCGTCGTCGTTCGCGTTTCAGGCCGGTGTGCAACGCGACACCGAGCGCGGACTCGATGGGCACAATCCCGCCGACGCGCGACGCAAAGCGGTGGAGGAGCAGGCACTTCGTGAGTATCGCACGATCTCGCTCGATGCCTTGCCGGTGAACTTCGACGCCATCGCCATGCAGGCGTCGGAGGAGTACGCCAATACGGTGTTCGACAAGCACTTCGGTGACTTGTACGACCAGTACCGCGCGCAGAACACACTCACGCAATGGAGCGGGCTGGTGTCACCACTGCTGGCGGTCCGCTCGCTCTCCATGGGACTGGCCGGAACGGACATCGAGCAACATCGGGATTTCGCGGTACAGGCCGAGTTGTATCGTCGCGGGTTGATCAAGTGGACGAACAACTATTTCCGCGACAACACCCGCACCGGCGAATGGGACTGGAAGGCCCCACCCGAGTTGTGGGCCAAGTACCAGTCGTTCGTGTACGACGCGCCTGGCATGAGTCAGACGCTGCGCCATCAGGGTGCGGCGTTGTCGGTGCTGGCCATCTGGTTGTTGGTGGCACTGGGGCTGTTGTGGAGCACGCCAGCCCCACGAGTCGCGTGAGGCCTCGCGTGAAGCGTCGATCGCTGTGGCGCACGGAATGGCGCTTGCTGGCCGCCGATCGCACCCCGTGGCTCTTGCTGCTCATCTTCGGTATCGTCACGGCGTACGGCGCGTGGAACGGTTGGCAGTGGGCGCACTTTCAGCGGGCGACGCTCACGGAAATCGTGGACGGCGACACCATGCGCATGGTGCGTCTCGACAGTCTGCTGCAACGCCACGCACAGGGCGACAGCACGGCGAAGGTTCCACCGACCGGCGCACTCGGCGCCTCGATGGCCACCACGCACGCGGTGCTGGCGCCGGGGCCGCTGGCCACGCTCGCGGTGGGCGCCAGCGATCTGTTCCCGTATTACGCGCGCGTGTCCATTCGTAGCAAGCAGTCGTTCATGGCGAGCGACGAGATCGAGAACCCGCACAATTTGCTGGCGGGACGATTCGATCTCGCCTTCGTGATGGTGTTCATCTATCCACTGCTGCTGCTCGCGCTCACGTACAACGTGGTGTCCGGTGAACGCGATCAGGGTACGATGCCCTTGTGGATGTCGCAGCCGGTCTCACCGCGTCGCGTACTGCTCACGAAGCTGGCGGTGCGAGTCGGCTTCGTGCTGGCGATCACGCTCGGGCTCTCCATCGGCATGGCGATCGTCACTGGCGTGTCGCTCACGGCCGATGGCGCGGTGGTTCGCCTGGCGCTGTGGGCACTCGCGGTACTGGCGTACGGGCTGTTCTGGATTGCGATCGCCGTTGCCGTGAACGCGCTCGGTCGTTCGTCGGCCATGAATGCCGTCGTGCTGCTCGGGGCGTGGTTGCTGGTGGTGGTGGTGATTCCCTCGACCATCGCCGCCGTGGTCACCACGGTGTATCCCTCGCCGTCACGCGTGGCGCTCACCACCGCGTTGCGACGCGCATCCGACGAGGCGGCGGCCAAGGGCGATAAAGCGGTGAGTCAGTTTCTCGCCGAGCATCCGGAAATGGCGCAGAGCGGTACACTTGCTGCGGGTAACGCGTGGGGACGCACCATTGCGCTGCAGGAGCAAACGACGGCCGCCTTGCGTCCGACCTTCGCGGCCTTCGACTCGGCGCTCGTGGCACAACGTACGGCCGCCGACCGGGCGCGCGTGTTGAGTCCCGCCATCTTGCTGCAGGACGCGTTGCACGATGTGGCGGGCCGCGGTATCGACCGCTACCGCCACTACGACGCACAACTCGACGCGTATCATCAGGCGTGGCAAGCGTTCTTCTTCCGCCGCGTGTTCGCTGATCAGGCACTCACGGCCGCTGATTTCGCAGCACGCCCCGCGTTTACGTACGTGGAAGAGTCGAATGGGAGCGTGGTGCGCCGTGTGTTGATGCTGCTGCTGCTGGTGTTGGTGCCGACCGTGGTGATCGGCGCGTGGGGCATTGGGCGCTTGACTCGCGTGAGTGTGCACGGGAGTTGATGGGACTACACGACCATCCACCACGGCGCCGCGATAATCCGCCGCCCAAGCGCAATCACGTCATCATCACCACCATGTAGCAGTAGGCCTCCCACGGCCGCGTCGCGGTATTCATCGAGAAACGCCCGTAGTCAGATCGCATCACCGACACTGGGCGCACTCGTCGCCTTCACTTCGATGGGCAGCACGGAACCGTTCGGCATCTCCACCACGAAGTCCACTTCGCGCTGTGTCGCTGTGCGCCAGTGATGCACCACTGGCCGTTGCACTTGAACGGGCTTCATGGCCAGCAAGTTGGCCGAGCCGGTGAGCACGAATCATCCGGGTCGTCGATCGAGGTCGACGGCCCGCTTGATGGCGATCAGCAGCTCCGGCGCGCGCTGCACTTCGTTTATCGCCATGCGATCCGCGCGCGACACCAATCCCTCAGGATCGCTCAGCGCCTGAGTCCGCGTGTCGAGATCGTCGAGCGTGAGGCGCAGCATGCCCGCCGTGGACTCGGCGTGGGCGACCTGCGTGCTCTTGCCGATTTGGCGGGCTCCCATCACCACGGCTACCGGGTGTGCGGTCATCTCCGCGTTCAAATGCGACTCGGCGAGCCGTTTGAGGTACGGCGGTCTATCGTCCCATAGCATGGGAGAAATCATCCCACGTCACGGGACGATTTACAAGAGCAACTCTCACATACGCTTACATAGCCCGATCGCCGTCACTCACCGCTTGCGAGCATCCGCCGCCACCAATCGCGCGATGCGCGCGCGCACCTCGGCCACCTGAGGCTGCAACTCCGGGTCGGCGTCCTTCCACAGCTGCACGAAGGCGCGATAGCGTTCCAGCGCCTTGGCCGCGTCGCCGCGCGCTTCGTACAGCTCGCCCAGTCGGCGGTAGGCGACTGGATATGCGAGTGGCGCCTCCTGGAACGACGCCAGATTGCGCTCATTGACGACCCGCTCGTACCACACGGTCGCACTGTCGGTCTCGCCCGCCTTGTCGAAGGCGCGGGCGTACTGCACCGCAGTACGCCCTGTGGTCACCGGCTCGAGCACGCCGCTATCCCCCTGCGCCGCGTTCCGAAATTCCGAGAGCGCATCCGCGGCGCGCCCCTCGGCGAGCGCGACTTCACCGCTGGCGCGGTGCCAATCGGCCCAACGAACCAGCTTGGCTTCACGGGAGGCCGTTTGCGCCCAAGAGGCGATCAACGGTTTCGCTTTGTCCGGCCGCCCCAACTGCGCATACGCCGCCGCCAGCTCCAGCGCCCGACTGTCGATGGCCGGCAACGCCCCCTGCGGTGCCGCACGCAGCAGCGAGTCGATACGCGACACCCCGCCCGTTTCCTGGCGCGTGTGCACCGCCTGGGTAACGAGCGTCCAGAGACGCGTGGCGACCGGATCGCCGTTCCCCGTCGCGCTATCACCAACGATTCGCGCCACCTCCGCCCGCTGCGCAAAGCCCCGCAATTGACCCTTCGCCCCGGCGGCGGCGGCCAATTGACGCGCGCCCTTGGCGCGCGACGCGAGTTGCTTCGACCGTAGCAGGCGCTCGCCAGCCGCTGGCAGCGAGTCCAAACCGCCGTCGCGCCACGAGACCAGCGATCTCACCCACTCGGCGTAGTAGCTCCCGCCGAATCGTCGATCCATCTCCGACAGCGTCTGCCTTGCCTCGCGCACTTTGCCTTGACCAATCTGCGCCAACACTACGTTGGTCCATAGTTGCAGAATGGACGGTTTGCCCGCCGCCGAATCCTTGGCGAGCTGTTTCCGCACCTCGGCCTCAGATTCCGCGAAACGCCCCTTCTCGCGCAGGATGACGGCGAGGTTGTTTCGGGACAGCGTGCTGTCTGCCCGGTAGGCCGCCTCTCCCCGTCGGCTGTCGACGTTCTGCAAGTAGTACGCTTCCACTTCGGATCGCTCGGACCCCGAAAGACGCTCGCGATACCGATAGGCCATCGCGGCCGCGTTGAACTGCTCGGACCGACGGCCATTCATGTTTAAGATGTACGGCGCCGTCTTGCGCCACGCCGCCGCGAACGTGGAGTCGAGCGCCACCGCTTTGCGTAGATGTCCCAACCCGGCATCGAAATCGGCCTGCACGTCGCCGGCTAAAACGCCAAGGGTGTACTCGCGCAATGCGGCCAACGACGAGGTCGTGGCGCTTTCCAGGGAGGGCGCGCGTGCCAGGGTCCGCAGTGACTCGCCCAGCCGCGAGCGCACCTCACGCGCTACCTTATCGATGGCGCCGAGCATGTCATCCGCCCCCTTCGCGCCCTGCTGCACCGTCGCGATGACGGTGCCGGAGTCGGCGGCGACGATGTTGGCCGTAATCAGAAAGCCCGCGCCCACCGTGTTCACCTGGCCGGTGATGACCAGCGGGATGCCATTGCGCACCGCCACCTCGCGGGCCGTCGAGTCGGTGAGCCGCGTCGTGACTGGCAATGTCATGCGCCGCAACGCGCCGGCGATGTCGGTGGCCGAAACCAGTTGTACGGCGCTGGACTGCGCCAATGCGGTGCGCATGGCTTGGGCCAGCACGATCCCCAGTGTGCTGTCGCTGGTGGTTGCCGCGAACTCAGCCACCATGATGCGCGAGTCGGGGCGGATGCGGCCCGAGGCCAGCAGCGAGGCCGATGGCCCAATGCCGAACTGCCGCAACACCAACACGCCGGCGATGGCCAACACCACGGCCGCGGCCGCGACCAGGCCGGCGCGCGACGTCCGTTTCCACGACACATGCGGACTGGCGCGCAGCGCCATCGTGGCCATGGTGGAGTGCACCTGCGTGCCACCCGGTGTGCGAATGGGTGTGGTCTGTGCCGCGCGCTCTGCGCTGCGCTGTACGAGCCACGTGATCAGCACGGCGGGCAGCCCGAGGGCGGCCACCACGGACACCACGGGGACGATCCACGACGGCACGCCGATGCCGACTACGGCGGCGCGCGCGACTACGTACGCGCCCCCCGCGCTTGCGGCCCACGCTGCCAATGCCTTCGGCAGGGAAAGCGTGCTCGCTCCGGCCGTCGCTGTCGTGTTCGTGAATCCGCCGCTCGCCGCCGCGTCGAGCGCACGCAATACCTCGCGCGCGTTCGCCGGCCGGTCGTTGGGCTCCTTGGCCAGGCACTGCGCAATCAACGCGCTCAGCGCGGGCGTGACGCCGGGGCGCAGGGTGCTGATGGCGACCGGCGTCTCCGTCATGTGCGCGCGCAGCAGTTCATGCACGGCGCGCCCGTGGAATGGCGGCCTTCCAGCCAACAGTTCGAACGCCACGCAGCCCAGCGCGTACAGGTCGGCGCGATGATCGGTGGCGGGGTCACCCGCCGCCTGCTCGGGCGCGATGTAGGCCGGCGTGCCGAGCGACGTGCCAAGCTGCGTGATGGTCTCGCTGGGCGCCTCGTCGGCACCGGCCAGCGAGGCCTTGATTGCCTTGGCGATGCCGAAGTCGGTCACGACCGCGCTCTCGCCCGAGAGCAGGATGTTGTCCGGCTTGATGTCGCGGTGCACCACGCCACGCTCATGCGCATACACCAGCGCGCGGGCGACGTCACGCAACACACTGATCGTTTCGGCTTCGGTGAGTGCCCCACGCGACAAACGCGCCCGCAGCGATTCCCCTTCCACGAAGGGCATCGTGAAGTACGGCGTGTCATCGGCCGTGCCAGTGGTGAGCACCGGCACGATGTTCGCTTGTTGCAGCGACGCCGCCAGCTGGATCTCGCGGGCGAACCGCTCGGTGCTGAGCGTAGCGGCGATCTCCGACGACAGCACCTTGATCACCACGCGCCGCCCCAGCCGACGTTCGGTGGCCAGGAACACGCGCGACATGCCACCGCCACCGAGCTCGCGCTCGATGTCGTAGTTGGCGTGCAATACGGACTGCAGTCGGCTTTGGAGATCCATCGGGCGGGACGGGGTCGAGGGGGTGTTACTTAAGCTACATGGCCGCGTGCCGCCCCGCCGCATCGGCGCCCGGTGCCGTTACGGCACGCACACCCGCGTTTCCAGCCGGCATTGCACCGACTCGGGAATGCGCGACAGAAAGTTGTAACCGGTACTGCGCTCGATGGCGGCTATCGTTGTGCTGAACGGCACCCACGCGTTCGCCGTGGATGTACCGGTGCCGATCGCGCTGTTGGGGAACATCGCGGCAATCACCTGAACGGCACTCGGCGAGCCAATGGTGGTCACGTCGTTGGTGTTCGGCACTACGATCGCGATCTTCCAGATGGAGTCCGGGATGGCGATGCGGTTCGGCTGCGTGGTGCTGGCGAGAAAGCCGAGTCCATCGATACCGGCGCCGGTGCGATTTCTGGTGTATACCGGCCCCGACACGATGTAGATCTGCACCGTTCCCACTGCGAGCACGCGTAGGTCATTTTCGAGCGCGCCCCACGCGCCACCGTTCAGCGTCTGGTTCTGCGGCAGCATGTTCGACAGGTAGAACGTAGGCGCGTTCTCTCCCGCACTCGCCGCCCGATCGGCTGACGGCGACATGTGGCCACGCGAAAACGCGCCGCCGTTGATCCAATCGTTCGTGTCGAAGGCGGGCAACCCGAAGGCCGCCACCGCCGGGTCGGCGGTGAAGCAATTACAGCGACTGGCACTACCCTTGTGAGACGCATCGAGGTTCCAGCTCACCCAATTGGGACCGACGCGCCGTGCGTTGTACGACAGCGTGTACTGGCGCCGCGTAATCAGCAGGTCATCGCTGGGATCGACGTCTGTCGGTACGCCGAGATCGGTATTGTGGCCGATGCGCACGGTGGGCGATGTGGTCGGCACGTTCACCACGATCGTGGTGGTGCCGGTGGTGGTGCCGTCAGTGCGCGCGGTCGCGCTGATTCGTGTGGTGCCGGCGCCGATGGCCGAGAGCACGCCGGCCGCACTCACGGTAATTACACTCGGGTTGTCGGTGCGCCAGTTCACTTGCGTGTTGCTGGTGATGGTCGTACCGCTGGCGTCGAAGCCCGTCGCAAACAGCTGCGTCTGGAAGCCGACGGGCAGTGAGTCGGTGCGCGACGACAGCGTGAGCGTGGCGGCGGCTGGCGTGACGGTAATCGTGACCGAGTCGGCGCTGATGCCATTGGCGGCTTTCGCCACCATGCGCGTCGTGCCGACGGACACACCAGTCGCGATGCCCGTGATGGCGTTGATGGTGGCGACGGCGGGATTGCCGCTGACGAAGCTGAAGGTCGTGAGTGCACGCACCCCCTTGGCGTCGGTGGCAACGGCCACCAATGTCGTGGTGGCTCCCACGGCGACCGTGCCAGACGGCGACGTCGTCGTCACCGTGGCCACGGGGCCGCGCACCAGCACTTTTCCTGAGCCAGTGGGCGCGGTGAATATCGAACCGCTGTTGCGCGGTACGGGTGCACCGTCGGTGGTAAAGTCGCTGGTGTTGTTGTCGCTGTCAGTGGTGCCGAGGCTCTTGCGCAGCGCGGCGGTCGTGTTGGACAACACGGCAGTGGGCGTGGACTCGGCGCAGTTCGCGGCGCCGTAGCCGACAAAGTCGACGACCGTGGCATTGCCGCCCACCGGGCACATTTCGGTCAGCGCGGTGCTGTTGTTCAAGAGCGCAATTTTACCCGCCGTCGCACTCATCGCGATCACGCCACTCGCGTCGGGCGTGGGAAGACTCACGGTGCCGGCCGCACCCGGCGCTTGCTGCACGAGCAGGTATTGTCCCGGCCTGATCGACAGCGCGGGCAACGTGGTCACTTGCCACGTGGTGCCGGTGGCACTGGCATACTGCACTGACCACCCCTCGAGGTTGACCGCCGCGGGCGTGTTGTTGTACAGCTCGACGAAATCGTTGCGGAACGTGGCGCCCGCGTTGCCGCCGCCACCGTACACCTGACTGATGACCACGCCTCCCGGCGGTGGTTCCGGTGCGGGCGGCACCACCGGCGCGACGATGCGCTCCGTGGCGCGGCATGACGCCAGCGTGACAAGAACGGCGACAAGGAATGCCGCGTGGCGGGCGGGCAGAAGACGTATGTGGGGGCGCGACACGAAGGGGGTAGTCATGACGGATCGTACAGGATGCGGGCGCTTGGCGGCAAGGGACAGTAATTTTCGACGATGACGATCTACTCCGTCAACATCATGTGGGCGATCGTCCTCTTCGGCATCTTGCTGTGGACCACGGCGTCCATGGTGCTCAACGCCGCGCTGCGTCTCGGCATGGGTCGGTTGGGCTTACTCCTCAGTTACGCCGTATTAGTGTGGATGCTCATCGACCTCCCATGGCGTGAGGTGGCAGCGACCTGGGGCCTCTTCGCCGCGCTGGGCGGCGTGCTGACCGTGCCCTACGAGCTGTGGGCGCGGCGCCGGTACGCCGGCACCGGTCGAGCGCCCAAGCCGCTGATTCGTGTAGAGGGTGTGCTGCTGTGGCCGACGATGATCCCCGACGCGGTCGGCCTGATGCTCAACAGCGCCGGAATTCTGCCCGCGGACGGTCGCAACGAAACACACGCGGAAGACGCGCAGATGATGCTTGTCTTCAGGCACGACGGGCACTCGATTACCGATTCTCTTTCAGGAGGCGACATGGCGGGACCGGTGAGCTGGGTGTTGGAGATGCAGGCGCAGCCTGAGCGCTCGGACGAGCTCCGCGCGTTGATGGAAGAGATGGTGGCGAACACCCACTCCCACGAGCCCGGTACGCTCAGCTACGAGTGGTTCATGAGTGCCGACGGAACGGTGTGCCATATCTCTGAGCGCTACGCCGACTCGGCGGCGGTACTGGCGCACGTCCAGACTTTTGGAGCGCGATTCGCCGAGCGGTTCATGTCACTGCTCACGCCCACGCGTTTCACCGTGTACGGTTCGCCCGACACCGCCGTGCAGGGCGCGCT